>CALDPN010000131.1 GCA_937911235.1 uncultured Bacteroidales bacterium | reverse complement strand
GCTAAGTGTTGGCCCTATCGGCAACACTGTTATGAAAGCAGTGGAAAGCCTAGGTGCAGACGCTGACGCAGTGGGTGTTTATGATATGCGCTTTATCAAACCTCTTGATACAGCACTTCTTGATGATGTCTTTAAAAACTACAAATCAATAGTTACTGTTGAAGACGGTTCGCTTAAAGGTGGTTTTGGCTCTGCAGTGCTTGAATACATGGCAGATAGTGGTGTGGCACTTCCTGTGAAACGTATTGGTATTCCAGACAACTTCGTGGAACACGGCACTCCAGCAGAACTATACCACATGCTTGGCATGGACTCTCAAGGAATCGCAGGTGTTTTAAAACTCCTAACTCCTAACTCCTAACTCCTAACTCCTAACTGATGCCGAAGGTAATTTACAAAATTGGGAAAAAAATTCGCAAGGCGATGAAGGAGTATGGTCTTATCGACGATGGCGATAAGGTCCTAATCGGCCTTTCGGGCGGAAAAGACTCACTTGCACTTGTGGAGTTTCTCGCAGAGCGTGCAAAGGTCTTTAAACCCCGATTTTCTGTTGTTGCTGCCCATGTAAGCATGGAAAATATTCCATATCAAGCCGATATCGAATACCTTAAAAACTATTGCGAGGGTTTCGGCGTGCCTTTTTACCATGTTACAACAAGTTTCAATCCCGATACCGACAAACGCAAAGCACCATGCTTTCTTTGTTCTTGGAATCGCAGAAAGAAACTTTTTGATCTTGCAAAAGAGCTTGGATGCACAAAAATAGCACTAGGTCATCACCAAGACGATATACTCTCTACTTTGCTAATGAACCTTACATTTCAAGGTGCATTTGCCACAATGCCGCCAAGGCTTTATATGAATAAGGTGGATGTGGATATTATCCGTCCACTTTGCCTTGTGCCAGAGGCAGACCTTGTGGAATATGCCCAGCTGAGAGAATTAAAAAAACAAATAAAAAATTGCCCTTACGAACAAGATTCTTTCCGTCACGACATGAAAGAGGTAATGGCACTACTAGAGAAAATGAATCCAGAAGCCCGTCATAGTCTTTGGGGCTCAATGACAAATATACAAACCGAATATTTACCAAAAATAATAAAATGAGTGAGTTTTTGACTTTAGAAGAAAACATCGTTAAGATGCTTAAAACAGTATTCGACCCAGAAATTGCGGTTAATATATATGATTTAGGTCTTGTTTATAAAATTGATGTAAACGACAACAACGACGTTCACATAGACATGACCCTTACTGCGCCTTCTTGCCCAATGGCAGATTTTATCCTAGAAGACGTAAAACAAAAAGTAGAATCAATCGAAGGCATTGGCAAAGTAGAAATCGAACTTGTCTTCGAACCAGTTTGGGACCGCGACATGATGACTGAAGAAGCTAAACTAGAGTTAGGATTTTTATAAAAAGCTCTAATTTTGTCGCAAGAAAAGCAAATTTTTACGACAGAATACATTCAAGATAGGTATCAATGCAACCTAAAAATTGCAGTGGTACCTTTTTTTATTTCCAAAGTGCTTCGTTATACCATAATTTAGGAAAACCCATTGCGGAAATGTCGACAATAGGGTATTTTGACAAAAGTGCTTTTAAAGATTGTTTGAAGTCATTGTTTGGATCAATTGCATTCAATAAATAAACTATACAACATAGTTGTGCATATAGTTTCTCATGTGATATAGTAGTATCATAAATCCAGGGACTTTGTAGTTTTTTAGGTATTTGTGGTTTCCATGGATATTTTCTGTTCCATATACGGGCGTGATGTGCTATACAATTACGTAATACTGACAAACTTTTTATCCAACTTTCAAGATATAAGTGCTGTGGCAAACCAAGTTCCCTTGCAATCTGCTTTTTAAGATTATTATCAGCCAAATTACAATATAATTTTGAGAGAGTTCCAAAAGATGAGACCTCCAATGTTTTCCATGCAGGTGGATATGGTGGATTATCGTATCTGGCAAAATGCTCAATTAAAAAATCTTCTTTTGAGCGTTTCAATTCCTCCTCTATATTTGATAAGCATTTGGAAAAGATTGTTACTTTGGAGAACAATGATTTATTAGTAAACCAAAATGCACCATAGTTTGATGAAACTATTTGTATGATTTTAGTGCGGAGGGCTATTTCAATGCTTTGTATAGCTGAAAAAATGATAGTACGTAATTCCTTGTCAAAATTATACAAAGATAATACGTTTTCAAATTTGCTGTTAGGTTTAAAAATATGATTAAGCTTGTCGCTCTCCATTGGCTTCCAATAATTGGCCAAACGAAAATAACTAATGATTTTCAAACTTTCAATTGCCGCTTGGTCATTATCAAACATAAGTCCCCTGTTTTTCAAGGTTGAAATTTGGTCGGCAATACTTATTGGTTGCTTATTGTATGTAGTCATAAGATGTATAAAAAATAAGTTCCGCCCTGGTACGCATTGAAAAGAGGCGTGGCGGAAATTGTTGATGCAAAGATAATATTTTTTTCTGTTGCATTGCAAATTTAGTGATAATTTTTATCTAATAATTATACATTCTTAAAAAATATTAATACATTTGTAATGTAAACATTTAAAACAACAAAATACAGAAAAACAGAAACTTAAAATAAAAACATAATAATTATTGTAGCGTTTTGCTATTGTACTTGAACTAAGAAACTGGCACTTTCAACTCAACAAGCACAATAAGCACTAGAACGTCTACGCTTTTGCGTGGATAGTGTTTATATGTTGAGTGGGTATGCCAGTACCTTTAGTTCGTATAAGCCTATTCACGCTTTTTATGTTTATTCCCCAGCAGATTAATAACTTAAAATCAAACAATATGAAAAGAATTTTACTTTTGTTTTCAGCTCTTATGCTATCAATAACTATACTTTGGGCACACGATGTGGAAATAGATGGTATTTATTACAATTTAAGCAATAAAACTGCAAAGGTTACGTATAGAGGAAATGATGAATTCGAATATTCCAATGAATATTCAGGAAGTGTTACCATTCCAGAGGCAATAACCTATAATTCTGAGGTTTATAGTGTTACGTCTATTGGTTCAAGTGCATTCAGATACTGTAGTGGATTAACTTCTGTAACTATTCCTAATAGTGTTACATCTATTGGTTTTTATGTATTCTCTAGCTGTAGTAGTTTAACAGAAATATTAGTTTCATCAAATAATGAAAAATTTTCATCTGAAAATGGTGTTTTGTATTATAATAAGGATAAAACAACTTTAATACAATATCCTGCAGGTAAAAAAGATACTAGTTTTAATATTCCTAATAGTGTTACGTCTATTGGTAATGAAGCATTCAATGGTTGTAGTGGCTTAACTTCTGTTAGTATAGGTAAAAGTGTTACGTCTATTGGTTCAAATGCATTCTATGACTGTAGTGGATTAACTTCGGTTACTATTCCTAATAGTGTTACGTCTATTGGTTCAAATGCATTCGTGGGCTGTTGGAGCTTAACTAAAGTCAATTACTTAGGAACAGTAGATAAATGGGTGGAAATTGATTTTAATTTTTTTAATTCAAACCCTACTTATTATGCAAAAGACCTTTATATTAACAATGAATTACTTGCCGATGTAAAAATAACATCTGCAGATTCCATTAAGCAATATGCATTTTATAATTGTAAAAGTATTAAATCTGTAGAAATTGGTAATAATGTTACGTCTATTGGTTATGATGCATTCTATAATACAGGTATTTATAATAGTGAATCAAATAGGGATAGTGGAGTTTTATATATAGATAATTTTCTAATTCAAGCAAATCTTTCTGTTGTTAAAGGTTCTTATACAATAAAAGATGGAACAAGAGTTATTGTTTCTTCTGCATTCAATGGTTGTAGTGGATTAACTTCAGTTACTATCCCTAATAGTGTTACGTCTATTGGTTATGAAGCATTCAATGATTGTAGTGGATTAACTTCTGTTAGTATAGGTAATAGTGTTACGTCTATTGGTGATTATGCATTCAGAGATTGTAGTGGATTAACTTCAGTTACTATCCCTAATAGTGTTACGTCTATTGGTAATGATGCATTCGGAGGTTGTAGTGGATTAACTTCGGTTACTATCGGTGAAAGTGTTACATCATTTGGTGAAGTTGCATTTAATAACTGTAGTGGCTTAACTTCGGTAGTATGGAATGCTAAGAATTGTGAAGATTTTGGATATTATAATGAAACACCATTCAATAATATCCTTTCACAAATAACTTCATTTACATTTGGCAATGAAGTAGAACATATTCCTGCAAATTTATGTTATGGAATGAGTAAACTTACAGAAATCACTATCCCTAATAGTGTTACGTCTATTGGTGATTATGCATTCGGAGGTTGTAGTGGATTAACTTCGGTTACTATTCCTAATAGTGTTACGTCTATTGGTTCAAATGCATTCAGAAACTGTAGTGGCTTAACTTCAGTTACTATTCCTAATAGTGTTACATCTATTGGTTCTCATGCATTCGATTACTGTAGTGGCTTAACTTCGGTTACTATCCCTAATAGTGTTACGTCTATTGGTTCAGGTGCATTCTATGGCTGTAGTGGATTAACAAAAGTCAATTATTTAGGTATAGTAGATAAATGGGTGGAAATTAATTTTGAAGATTTTTTTTCTAACCCTACTCGCTATGCAAAAGACCTTTATATTAACAATGAATTACTAACCGATGTAAAAATAACTTCTGCAGATAATATTAATAGGTATGCTTTTTATGGTTGCCAAAGTATTAAATCTGTTGTAATAGGAGATAGTGTTATTTCTATAGGTGGTGAGGCATTTTTTGGTTGCGATAATTTAAAAACAGTGTATAATTGTTCTAGTTTAGATATAGTAAAAGGTAGTACTAGTAATGGTTATGTTGCTTATTATGCAGATAAAGTAATTAATGGTTGTCCTGAGGGTGATTTTATTGTTAATTATGAAGATGAAATTATTGAGTATATTGGAGATACTACTATAAATAAAATAGAAATTCCTGAGTTTGTTAAAGGAATAGAGCCAGATGTGTTTACCTCTTGTGCAAATATAGATACTATAGTGTGGAATGCAATTAATTGTGCAGACTTTACTGAAACAACTGCTCCTTTCAATGCACAAACTGCTCAAATAAAATCAGTAATATTTGGCAATGATGTAGAATATATTCCTGCTTATTTATGTTCTGATATGACTTTGTTAACTGAAATTTCTATACCAGGAAAAGTGAATTCGATAGGTGAGAATGCATTTGTAGGTTGTAGCAGATTAAGATACATAACCTCATACCCAACATTGGTTCCTCTAGCAAAAGTAAATTCATTTAATTCATATAGTGCTTACCTATATATCCCTTGTGATTATTATGATTACTATTATTTAGATGATGTATTTGGTAAGTTTAAAGAAATAAAGTGTATCTCTGCAGAAGAAGTGGAAGGCTCAGATAAAGTAGAAATAGAAGTAGATAGTAATAACAATGCAACAATAATATGGCCTTCAACTGGAAATGCTAGTAGTTATGAATTAGTTATTTCTAAAAATGGTGAAGTGTTCTGCACATTGCTATTTAATGAAAATGGTCAGTTAACTTCTATAGACTTTGGTAATCGTTCTGCAAGTGTAGGCTTCCAATTTATTGTAACAGGATTGGACGGAGCATCTAAGTATAAATATCAAATGACTGCTATTGATAAAAAAGGTAATGAGATAACTTCATACAAAGGCGTGTTCGCAACAAATGGTTATGAAGGCTCGTTAGAAGATGATGAAGAAGATGAGCCAACCGACGTTGTCGAAACCCTTGCTGATGCAAATATCACAATTTCTGATGGTCTTATAACTTGTCAAGATACTGATTTTACAATCTACAACACATTAGGTCAGGATGTAACTGCATACAACGGTAGTTTACAACCAGGTGTATATGTTGTATCAATAGCTGATGATGTTGTAAAAGTGATGATGAAGTAATCTCACAAGATACACATAAAACTAAATAAGGGTTGCCACTTTGATGTAGCAACCCTGAATTATTTAAATAAAAATATTTTTTAATATTGTTCCTTCTCTGAAGGGAAGTCTTGCGATTTTACGTCGTCGATGTAGTTTTGCACAGCTTCGGTGATAACAGTGTTTAGGTCGGCATAGCGGCGAAGGAATCTTGGAGAGAAACCTTTGGTGATGCCAAGCATGTCTTGCATTACAAGCACTTGACCATCTACGCCTGAGCCTGCGCCAATACCAATAATAGGAATTTGCACTGCTTGTGCCACGCGAGTGGCAAGTGCAGCAGGGATTTTTTCAAGCACGATAGCAAAACAACCAGCTTCTTCTAAAAGTTTTGCGTCTTCAATTAGTTTGTTTGCTTCTTCTTCCTCTTTTGCACGCACTGCGTATGTGCCATATTTGTTGATAGATTGTGGCATTAAACCTAAGTGACCCATCACTGGAATACCCGCAGAGATAATGCGTTTGATAGAATCGATTACTTCTTCGCCACCTTCCATTTTAATACAATCCACACCAGTTTCTTTCATTATGCGGATAGCAGAATTTAGAGCTTCAAGTGAGTTGCCTTGATATGTACCGAAAGGCATGTCGCATACTACTAATGCGCGTTTTGCAGCTTTCATTACACCTTTTGCAAGGAAAATCATTTCGTCTAGAGTAATAGGAAGGGTGGTAGTGTTACCACACATAACGTTAGATGCAGAGTCGCCAATTAAAAGTACATCTACACCTGCGCTATCTAGAATAGTAGCCATAGAATAATCGTATGCTGTAAGCATGCTAATTTTTTCGCCACGTTCTTTCATTTCTCTAAGGCGATGTGTAGTAACTTTACGTTGGTCTTCAATCTTGTGTACAGACATAATTAATTAGTTTTAAATTCTGTGCAAAATTACTAAATTTATTTACAAACCATTATACTAATTCGTATTTTTTATATAAATTTGCATCTATATACATGCGAAAATAATTAAATAATATAATATATGACAGACATTAAATGTTTAGAATATGATGACGAAGCAGCTATCATATTCATTCAAAAGAAACTTCCAAAAGAGTTAAATATCTCAGACGACGAGATTCAATACGTATTAGACGTAATTTACGACTTCTATGAGTCTAAAGGCTTCTTAAACGAAGACACAGACGAGGAAGTAGAAATTGTAGAAGAAGAACTACTTCACTACATCCTTAAAGCAGTGAAAAAAGACGAAATGGATGTAGAAAAACTAACAGAAGAAAATGTTCAGCTTATTCTTGATGCTGAGTTTGAATATTCTGAGTCATTAGGTGTTTATTAATAAGAAAATAATATGTGGTTTCTAAAATTTTTATCTCGCAGGTCTTACAAAACTTTGTATGTGCTTTCTTCTGTTTTGTATTATCTAGCTTATTATGTGGTTAGATATAGAAGAGAAGTGGTAAGAAAGAATTTAACCAATTCATTCCCAGAAAAAACTGCAGATGAGATTAAGAAATTAGAAAAAGCATTTTATCGTCAGTTTTGTGATCAGATAGTAGAGATTATCAAGCAAGTGACCATCACAAACAAAGAGATGGCATCACATCTGTATGTGGAAAATATAGAACTTGTAGAAAAACTTCGTGCAGAAAATCGTTCTATAGTTTACTTTTTAGCGCATATTGGATGTTGGGAATATGTGGCATATTTCTCTGAGGCAACCAAAACAGATTCTCTATATATTGGCTATAAAAAATTGACAAATGAGACCTTTGATAAATTAATGTACAATTTAAGGTCTAAATTTGGTGGTCACCCTGTGCAAGATACCAAACTACTTCGCACATTGGCGCAATTTAAAAAAGAAGGCAAACGAGCCGAACTTGGTTTCCTTGCAGACCAATCTCCTATGCCTGACGCACTTAACTATTGGACCTCATTCCTAAACCAAAATACAGCAATGATAGATAGCATAGAGAGAATAGCTAGAAAGTTAGACTATGCTGTTTGTTATTTCGATGTTACAAGAGAGTCTAGGGGTGTGTATAAAATAAAAGTGAAACTAATAACCGACGATATTCAATCCACTCCACAATATTACGTTACAGAACAATATACTAGATTGTTAGAAGAGACTATAAAGAAACAACCAGAATGTTATTTATGGTCGCATAATCGATGGAAATATACTCCAGAAGATTCAAAAAAATGTCATCAATGAAAAAGGTTAGTGTAATTATATTAAATTATAACGGTCAGAAACATTTAGAGACATATTTACCTTCTGTAATTAAAAATACTCCTTTACACCTTGCTGATATAATAGTGGCAGATAATGCCTCTACAGACAACTCTGTTAGTTGGTTAAAGGAAACATACTCAGCCATTAAGGTTATAGAATTACACAGTAACTATGGTTTCGCTGAAGGGTATAATATTAGTATAGGTAGGGTAGAGACACCATACGTGATTCTTCTAAATTCGGATGTTGAGGTTACTCCAAACTGGATTCAACCTATGCTAAACTACATGGAAGAACATCAAAATGTAATAGCAGTTCAGCCTAAAATACTTCAATACAAGGATAAAACCAAGTTTGAATACGCAGGTGGTGCTGGTGGATTTTTAGACAAATTTGGTTATCCATTTTGCCGAGGCAGAATATTTACTTCCATAGAAGAAGATAAAGGTCAATACAACGATATACGACAAATATTCTGGGCTTCAGGAGCATGTATGATGGTGCGCCGTGTAGATTTTATTGATTATGGTGGTTTAGACGAAAATTTCTTTACACATCAAGAAGAAATAGACTTCTGCTGGAGGGTAAATGCAAGAGGTAGAAAGGTATTTTATATTCCAACATCTGTGGTATATCATTTAGGAGGTGGCACACTCAATCAGTCAAATCCTAAAAAAACATATTACAACTTCAGAAATAATATGTTGATGATATACAAAAACCTAAACACTCCAAGACTTATTCCACTTGCTATAATAAGATTCTTCTTAGACTATCTTGCAGCACTTGTATATTTGGTTTCTCTTAAACCAAAACAAGCGTGGGCGGTGGTAAAAGCAAGATTTGCATTTTACAAATATAAAGGCAAGGTAAAGGCCCAAAGAAAAGAAAATATGATAAAAACAATCCGCTATACAATACCAAATGTAGTGTATAACGGAAGTATATTAATGGCTTATTATTTGCTTAGAAAGAAGAGATTTTCTCAACTTTCTTCGCTAAGTAAAGCCTGAGCATTCTTAATAGCAGCATCGCTTAGTGTACTACCGCTAAGCATGCGCGCTATAGCTGTCACCCTTTCTTCTTCTGTTAGTTTAGTTACAGTAGTTTCACTCTCTCCAGATTTTTCTACAAAATATTGTGTGCTAGCCTTAGCTGCTATCTGAGGTAGGTGGCTAATAGAAATAATTTGCACGTTGGCACTCATTTTCTTAAGCATTTTTGCAGTAAGGTCTGCTGCTTCTCCAGAAATACCTGTGTCTATTTCGTCGAATATTAGAGTAGGTAGGCTACTGCTTTGAGCAAGTAAATATTTTAAGCAAAGCATTACCCTAGATATTTCACCACCAGAGGCAGTTTTGTCTATTGGCTGAGGTGATTTATTTTTATTTGAAGAGAATAATAATGCTACCTTATCCATACCAGATGTGGTAGGAGCAATGTGCGCGTCTATTTGGAATTTCACCTCGCAGTTTGGCATGCCTAGAGCAGCAAGTTGCTCAATAAGTGAATTTTCTACCTCTATAGCTTGTGCTTTTCTTCTTGTAGAAATCTTATCGGCTTCTGCTAGTAGGTCTTTGTAGATAGCATCACGCTCTTTTTTCAGTTTCTCTATTTCCTCATCAGAATTATCAATAAGAGAGATTTTCTTTTCTAGTTCTTCTCTTATTTCAATTAGTTCTGCCACAGTTTTCACTCTGTGTTTTTGGCAAAGAGAATAAATAAGATCTCTTCTTTCGGTAAGGTATTCTAGTCTTTCAGGGTCTGAATCTACTTTTTCACCTTCGCTATAGAGTTCAGAAGCAATATCTTTTAGTTCAATAGTGCATGAGGAAATTCTGCTCACAAGTTCTTCACAGTAAGTAGAATATCTAGACACAGAAGAAAGTGTGTTTTCTATTTGTTTTAGCATTTCTAGCACACCAGAGTCTGTAGAAAGCGCGTTTTCAGATTCTAAAAGTGCTTGTTTAATATCGTTGGCGTGTTCTAGAATAGTTAGTTCTGTTTCAATATCTGTATCTTCGCCCTCTACAAGTTTGCTCTCCTGTAGTTGATTATATTGAAACTGAAGATAATCAAGTTCTTCTTTGCCTTTTGAAAGTTCTTCTTCAAGTGTTTCTATGGTTTTAGAAATTTGAAGATGAGATTTATATAGGTTTTTATAATTGTCTAATAATTCTTGGTTTTTAGCAGTGATGTCTAGCACTCCAAGTTGAAAATTATTATCTCTTAAAAGCAGATTTTCGTGTTGAGAGTGAATGTCTATAAGCCCTTCTGCTAGTGTTCTTAAAATAGAAGCATTAACAGGAGTGTCGTTTATAAAAAGTCTAGATTTACCAGAGGCAGACACCTCTCTGCGTAATATACATTCTGTGCTATAATCAAGGTCGTTTTCTTCAAAAAAGTCTTTGATATCGTAGTTTGCAATATCAAAAACAGCCTCGATGATGCATTTTTCAGCACCTTCTTTAATGCTTTTAAGGTCGGCACGTGCGCCCAATACCAAATTTAAAGCTCCTAAAAGAATCGATTTACCGGCACCAGTTTGACCAGTGATAACAGAGAAACCAGACTCGAAGTTTAGGTCTAGTTTTTTGATAAGTACATAGTTTTCTATGTGTAAGGAATTAAGCATAAAATTATTTCTTTAAAGAATTAAAGCGGTGTTGTGAAGTAGGTATAATATAGCTAAGCACATCGTATGCTGTATTACACTCTTCGTTGCTACCCTTAGAGTAGATATTTATAATTTCATCAAGTTTTGCTTCTAAAAATGGTGTTAACACCACACTAGAAGAAGGATGATTTTTGTATACGGTTTTTAAAGTTTTAAGTCCTTCGGTAATAGTAGTTCTACTTTTTGCTGCAGCAATAGACATTTCGTCTAGTCCTAGTCTGTGATATGTGTATAGATATTTTCTATATTCAGTAAGAGCATCGTCTAAGATGTTGCTTATTACAGCGTATCTGTTGCCACTATCTTCAAATGCTCTCCAGCCATTTTCGTTTGTGCTTTGTGCCTGATTTACAATGCTTTCAGCCTTTTTGTAGATGCTAGTGCCACCTAGAGGAGAAAAAGTATCAAGGTCGGAAGCAATTATCATATAAGCATAATATGCTAGCACTGCAGTAAGGTTGTCGGAGAAAGAGTTCTCGTCGAAGTTTAAAGCATCGTTTTCGTTATAGTTAAATGCAAAATGTGCATCGTTGAAACTATAAACAGGGCTTTTGTAGTTTGTGCCATATACAGGTCTGTTTGCATTCACCTGTATGTTACAACTAAAAGAGCCATTGTTGTAGTTGTTTACGAGTATCATCATGCTACACTCTATGCGTTCTTCCACAGCATATTCGTGGTCGGTCCATTGTCTTTCGTTTACAAATTCTGTAATCGATTTTTCAAGCGTAGTGAAGATAGATTTGCTAGTACCAGCAATTTGGTCTGAATTGACAGTCACTTTGCAATTCAGTTCGCCTGCAAATGCTAATGTAATAAAGCAGATGAATAAGAGTAGAGTAGATAATATTTTTTTTATGCTTTGCATATATTGTCTATAATATCTTTTGCTACTTCTGTTTTAGATTTTAGTTCGAAGGCTTTAGTGGTGCCGTCTTTTTCTATAATTGTGATTTTATTGGTGTCGTAGCCAAAACATGCGTTAGCATCTTTTAGAGAGTTTAGTACAATAAAATCTAGATTTTTTCTTACAAGTTTGCCTTGAGCATTTTCTGCTTCGTTGTTTGTTTCAAGCGCAAAGCCCACCATAATTTGGTCTTCGCGTTTTTTTGCACCCAAACTTGCAGCAATGTCTTGTGTAGGCTTAAGTCTAATGATTAAATCGTCTTTTTCGCGTTTAATCTTTTCATCGGCTTGAGTTTCTGGCTTAAAGTCTGCCACAGCTGCGCAAAGAATACAGATATTTGAGTCTTCAAATTCTGCATTTGCAGCATTATACATTTCTTCTGCCGATGTCACGCTAATAGTGTTGATATTAGGGTGTTTTGCTTTTATTTGCACAGGACCACTCACAAGTGAAACCTTTGCACCACGTGCTGCGCACTCTTCTGCTAGGGCATATCCCATTTTGCCAGTAGAATGATTGCCAATAAAACGCACAGGGTCTATTTTTTCGTATGTAGGACCCGCTGTAATAAGAACTTTTTTGCCAGCCAAATCTTTTGAAGCAGAGAAATAATCTGCCACAAAGTTTGAAATTTCTTCTGGTTCTGCCATTCTGCCTTTGCCTTCAAGTCCGCTCGCTAAAAAGCCTGAGCCTGCGTCGATAATATTCACACCTTTACCTTTTAGGTATGAAATGTTTTCTTGTGTGGTAGGGTGGGCATACATATCCAAATCCATGGCTGGAGCCACGAAGATAGGACAACGAGCAGAAAGATATGCAGTGGTAAGTAGATTGTCTGCAATGCCATGAGCCATTTTTGCTATGGTATTTGCAGTGGCAGGTGCTATAATATAAGCATCTGCCCAAAGACCCAATGATACGTGGCTATTCCACGCACCGTTTGTTGGATCGAAGAAATCTACAAGGATTGGGTTTTTAGAAAGTGTAGCAAGAGTAAGTGGCGTGATAAACGCTTTTGCTTTTTCGGTCATAATAACCTTTACTTCAGCACCACGTTTTACCAAGTCACGAATGAGGTAAGCTGTTTTATACGCAGCTATACCTCCCGTTACCCCTATAAGTATGTGTTTACCTTGCAAAAAAGTAAATTATTTTTTGTTTGGATTGCGAAAATATGTTTTGTCTTCGATGTATTCTTGTGTTGCAAGAAGTACTGGTTTTGGAAGACGTTCATAGTATTTAGAAATTTCGATTTGTTCGCGATTTTCAAATACTTCTTCTAAGTTGTCAACATTGTTGCTAGAGAATTCTTCTAGTTTACGTTTTAACTCGTCTTTAATTTCTACACCAATTTGGTTTGCACGTTTACCAATGATAGCAACAGTTTCATATACATTACCTGTGTTTTCGCAAAGGCTGTTTACATCACGTGTAACAGTGTTTGTTGGAGCGTTTGATTTTTTGTAATCCATCTTAATTTATATATAAATTTGGTTAATCTTCAGTGTTTTCAAATTGTGCAAGTACACGTTTTAGGTGGGCAGCAATCTTTTCAACCTCTTTTTTGTACTCGCTTTCAGGATATTCTTGATTGAAATAATAACATTCGTCTAGTGCATCTTCGCTACGTTGTTGCAGTTTTTCAAGCACACTATTTATAGCTTCTTTGTACTTAGAACGCACTATAATAATAGAATATTCTTCTTTGTACTCAGAATTAGGATAATCGTTTATGGCATTTTGAGCGGTTACCACAGCAGCTCTATAGTTGTTGCCTCTATAATTTCCTAAGTTATAGTACAATTTTGCGTTTTTAAGGTCTCTTAAAGCAAGTTTTTCATACATTTCTGCTTGAAGCTCTTTTGCTCTAGGGGTTTGCTCATTGTATGGAAATGCTTCAATAAAAATTTGAAAGCGTTCAATTGCCTTCACAGTGGCAGTTTGGTCAAGTTCTGCCTCTGGCGATTGATGATAATAAGAATACGCAAGCATAAACATACATTCTGTGTAGTGACTTCCTCTTAGGTAAGTATTCACGTATGTGTTGTAATGATGACCTGCTGCTATGTATTCTTTCTTTCTAAAGTGACTTGTAGATAGAAGATATAGAATATTTTCAGATCTTTCAGTCCCTTTATATGCATTAGAAATATCTTCTAAAAGAGTGATAGTTTTCTTGTAATCACCTTCCTCAAAGCACATTAAGGCGAATTCATACTTTGCGTTGTTATCTGTGCTCTTTCTAATAAGCTTGTACTGCTTGCTATCAATCTTTGCCATACAAATTTGGCAAGAGAACACAAAAAGGCATAATATGTACAATAATTTATTCATTAGGGTGCAAAGGTACAAATATTATAATAATATTGCAAATAAAAATAACGAACTTACTTCCACTTATAGTGGGCTTTTGGACGGAAGTAGGCTACTATGTATAGGTAAAGGTTGATAAGGGGTAGTAAAATGTCTAGCAAACCTATGCCATAGAAATATTTTCTCTCGCCAAATTCTTTTGCGTTTAGGTTGATGATAATGTATTGAACAATGTATCTAAGCAAGAATGCACCTGGTGCTATGAAATACCAGTATGGCATTTGTAGTACACAAGTAAGTAGTACGCCAAGGTAAAACAAGAAACGGCTACCTAGTTCTGTGCCTAAAATAAATTTAGAAGAGAATTTGTATCTGCTAGAGGTAGAAAGGTGGCGTTCTTTTTGTGCAAGGAAAGCAGAGAAAGTTTTCTTTTCTTCCGATGTGGTAATGCTCTCTGGGCTAACGCAAACAGCAGTGTTTTTTCTGCTTGCAAAGTCGTTTACAAATAGGTCGTCGTCGCCAGATTGTATATCTAAATGCTTAGAAAAGCCTTTTGAACTCTCGAAGAAACTTTTTCTATATGCCATATTTCTGCCCACACCCATATATGGGTAACCCGCAATGGCGTAGTTTAGGTATTGAATACCTATAAATAAAGTGTCGAATACTTGTGCGAAGTTTGCAAAACTTTTGTTTTTGTTGTAAGCTCCATAGCCAAGCACTATTTGTGTGCCTTGAGAGAAACTTCTCACCATATTTTCAAGCCATTTGTCTGAAACTATTTCGCAGTCGGCATCGGTAAATACAAGAATATCGTTTTTAGCTGCTTTTACACCAAGTATAACGGCTATTTTCTTAGAGTCAATGTACTTTGCATCGTGTGGCACGAAGCTAGTTTTAAGGTGTGGGTACTCCTTTTTAAGCTGTTCTAATACTGTTTCTGTATTGTCGAAAGAACGGTCGTTTATCACAATTACCTCATAATTTGGGTAATTTTGTTTTAGCACGCTAGGAAGATGTTTCTTTAGGTTTTCTTCTTCGTTTCGTGCACAAATAATCACAGACACTTCTGGAAGTGTATCCAAAAGTTTTATTTTACCTTTCTTTATTCTGCGTTTGTTTCTAAAAACAGCAGTGTAGAAACGTAGGTAATAATAAAGTTGTATTAAAAGGCTTAAAAACACTACTGCCAAACAAATAAGTTCGGCAGTAGAGAATGTATTTAAAAGGGTATCTAACATTTTTTATTCAAAGTCTTCTGAGAAATAACTATTTGGAAGATTTCTTAGGTTGTATTGTGAACTCATAACCTCGCCGTATGCACCAGCAGAACGTAGTGCTATGATGTCGCCACGTTTCACTTCGTTTAGCATCACGTTTTTGCCAAATACGTCTGATGATTCACAAATAGGACCAACCACATCGTATTCTTTTTCTGCGTCGTTGCTGCTTAGGTTTTCTATTCTGTGGTAAGCATCGTACATAGCAGGGCGAATAAGTTCGGTGAAACCAGCGTCAAGAATAGCAAAACGTTTAACTTCACCTTCTTTTACATAAAGTACGCGGCTAATAAGGTTACCACATTGACCAACCACGGCTCTACCAAGCTCGAAGTGGATATTTTGACCTTCTCTGCGGTTTACAAGGCGGTGGAATACTGCAAAGTAGTTTTCAAAATCTGGTATATTAATGTGGTTTGGGTGGTGGTAGTCAATACCTAAGCCACCGCCAAAGTTCATGTTAGGGAAGGTGATACCTTCTGCTTCTAGTTCGTCTTGAAGTTCGTTTGTTCTAATACAAAGGTCTTTAAAAGCACTCATATCAGTGATTTGAGAGCCGATATGGAAGTGAAGACCAACAACTTCTATATTAGAAAGTGTTTTTGCTTCTTTAATAACGTCTGAAATTTGGCTAATGTTGATACCAAATTTGTTTTCAGAAAGACCTGTTGTGATTTTTGCGTGTGTGTGCGCATCCACATTTGGATTTACTCTAAATTCTACTCTTGCTTTTTTGTCTTTAGCAATAGCTAATTCGTTAATAATGTATAGTTCGGCAAGAGATTCCACATTGAAACAGAAAATATCTGCATCAAGTGCTAAATTTATTTCCCAATCTGCTTTACCAACGCCAGCAAATACCACTTTATCTGCAGGGAAACCTGCTTCTAGTGCAGCTCTTACTTCGCCACCGCTTACACAGTCGGCACCAAAGCCATAGCTAGCAATAGTTTTAAGGATGCGTGGGTTTGCATTTGCCTTAATAGCATAGTGTTGGCAGAAATTATACTTATCGGTTTCTTTTTTGATAGCCTCTAAAGTATTTTTCAGTAGGGTAGTATCGTAAAAATAGAATGGGGTAGTTAAATTACCCCATTTTTCTATCGGAAAATTTCCTTTCATTATAATCAATTAAAATAATTCTTTACTTAATGATTCTAGAGCACGTTTTTTGTCTGCTGCTTTCACAAGGAATGAAACGTTGTAGTTGCTACCGCCGTAAGAAATCATACGTACTGGAATTTCTCTAAGTGCATTAACGATTTTTGCTTGGAAACCAACGTTTTCTGAGTCCATATCACCAACCACGCAGATGATAACCATATCTTTTTCTACGGTTACAGTGCCGAATGTTTTTAGTTCGTCAACGATTTCATCTAGGTGTTTGTCGTTGTCTATAGTAACTGATACGCCTACTTCAGATGTAGTAATCATATCTATAGATGTTTTATGTGTAGCGAAGCATTCAAATACTTTGCTTAAGAATCCGTGAGCAAGAAGCATACGGCCAGATTTAATCTTAATAGCTGTGATATTGTCTTTTGCTGCCACTGCCTCAATTTTTTTAGGAGTAAGCTTGGTAGAAATTAATGTACCAGGAGCTTGAGGGTCCATTGTATTTAGCAGACGTACTGGAATGTTTTCAAGTTTTGCAGGAAGAATGCAAGTAGGGTGAAGAATTTTAGCACCGAAATATGCAAGTTCTGCTGCTTCCTCGAAGTGTAGGGTAGCCACTGGTTTAGTGTTTTCTACGAAACGAGGGTCGTTGTTGTGCATACCGTCAATGTCTGTCCAAATTTGGATTTCAGAAGCTTTCACTGCTGCACCTATTAATGAAGCGGTATAGTCTGAACCACCACGTTGTAGGTTGTCTATCTCGTTGTATGCATTTCTACAGATATAACCTTGTGTAATGTAGATTTCTGTATCTGAAGGGAATACAGCTAGAGATTTTGCTATATTTGTGCGAATGTATGCAAGGTCTGGCTCGTTGTTTTTGTCGATACGCATGAAATCTAAAGAAGGAAGTAGGACAGATTTAACGCCTATTTCTTGTAAATATAGATTTACCATAGCGGTAGACATAAGTTCGCCTTGAGCTAGGATGATTTTTTCATCGAACAATAGGAATACATTATTTTGGGTGAACTTACGAAGATAGTCGAAGTGACCTTTTAATATAGCATTAGCTTCAGCTTTAGTTTCGTCTTTAGAATAAAGTTCTTCTACTACAGCAGCATACTTTTGCTCCATCTTGTTGATAACTTCGTTGGCGCTAACTGGATTCTTTTTATATAGGTAGTCAGCAATTTCAACTAAAGTATTGGTGGTACCTGACATTGCAGATAACACTACTATTTTTTGATCACCATCACAAATTAAAGAAGCTACTTCTTTCATTCTTTGTGCAGAACCTACGGATGTTCCGCCGAATTTTAAAACTTTCATTGCTTTGTAAAAATTAAATTTCACGCAAAGGTAATAAAAAAATAGGAAATTTCACGCTTTACTCTAAGAATTATATTTATAATGTGTAAAATGTGGCAATAAACACATATATAAATGTGTCGTTTGTGTTTTGAAGTGTTAAAATATGTTATAATATGAATTTTATTGCTCAAAAATTTGCAGGATTCAAATCTCCGCCTTATCTTTGCATCAAATTAGTTTTCTTCGTAAGAAAAAGATTAAGAATTAAGATGGGGCAAATGGTTACCGAGCGAGGTAACCATTTGTTTTTTTATACCATTTTTCTGCGTTTTTGCTATAGTTTATTAACATTTTTTTTATTAACTTTGTGGCAAATTTTTTTCAGTGAAACTTTTATTCGTCGAAAATATTTATGGCAGATTTAATTAAAATTAAGCAAGGCCTTAATATTCAGATGGTTGGACAAGCCAAAGAAGAATATGGCCGTGTATCCCAATCAGCTCTAATAGGATTTAATCCAGAGAGTTTCTATGGCATTACTCCTAAACCAGTGGCTAAGGTTGGTGATAAAGTAAAGGTTGGTTCTGTTTTATTTATTGATAAAAAGAACCCAGACCTAAAAATTGTTTCACCAGTTAGTGGTGAGTTGTTAGCAATTAATCGTGGCGAAAGACGTAAAATCCTAGATTTCGTTGTTCAAAACGATTTTAAAGCAGAACAAGCAGAAATTAAACCTATCAATCTTGATGGTTCTGCAGAAGAAGTAAAAGCTTCTCTTTCTGATGCAGGTTTTCTTGCTTTCTTCAAACAACGTCCTTACGACGTATGTATAGCTCCAACAGATACTCCAAGAGCTATATTCATTTCAGCTTTTGATAAAGCTCCTCTTGCTCCAAATTTCAACTTTATTATGAAAGATGAAGTTTCAAACTTCCAAGCAGGTATCAATGCTATTAGCAAAATTGCTCCTGTTTATGTAGGTGTAGAAAAAGGTTGCACATGGGCTGCTCAACTTCAAAATGCTACAGTAACTAAGTTTGAAGGTGATTATCCTGCTAGCAACGTTGGTGTACAAATCAACAAAGTAGCACCTATCAACCGTGGTGAAGTAGTTTGGACCATCGCTCCTCAAGAAGTAGCAATCATTGGTCGTTTCGTTAACAAAGGTAAATTAGACTTTACTAAAACAGTAGCATTCTGTGGTGAAAACGCTGCCACTCCTGCTTATTACAAAGTGGTAATGGGTAGCAACGTATCTTGCATTGCTAAAGCAAATGTTTTAGAAGGTCGAAAATTACGTTATATCGCAGGTAACCCACTATCAGGTACTCAAGTTACTGCAGATGCTTGGTTAAATCCATTTGTATCTCAACTTACTGTTCTTCCAGAAGGCGACGATACACACGAAATGTTTGGTTGGATTATGCCAGGTATCAAGAAATTTAGCTTAAGCGGCTCATTCCTTTCTGGTATGTTATGTTCTTGCCTACGCAACAAATTCAAATTCTCATTTGATGCGCGTATCCAAGGTGGTGAACGTCACATGATTATGTCTGGAGAGTATGACAAAGTATTCCCTATGGATATCTATCCAGAATACCTAATCAAAGCTATTATCTCTGGTAATATTGAGAAAATGGAAGAACTTGGTATCTACGAAGTGGCTCCAGAAGACTTTGCAGCAGCAGAATTTGTATGTTCATCTAAAGTAGAACTACAAAAAATAGTTCGTCAAGGTCTAGATATGTTAAGAAAAGAAATGTGTTAAGAAACTAATAAACTATAAATAATGAATGCTTTAAGAAAATTTGTCGATAAAATTAAACCTACCTTCTCAGAAGGCGGTAAATTATCGATGTTCCGTTCTGTCTTCGACGGATTTGAGACATTCTTATTCGTTCCGAATACTACCTCTAAATCTGGAGCTCACATCCACGACGCAGTAGATTCAAAACGAATTATGATTATGGTGGTAATAGCACTTATGCCAGCCTTATTATTTGGTATGTATAACGTGGGTTACCAACACTATTTATCAATTGGCCAATTAGAAGTTGCTAGCTTCTTTGAAGTATTCTTCTATGGTCTTCTAGCTGTGCTACCTAAAATTATCGTTGCTTACCTTGTAGGTTTAGGTATTGAGTTTACAGTGGCACAATTTAAAGGTGAAGAAATTCACGAAGGTTTCCTTGTAACAGGTATAATCCTTCCAATGATTGTTCCAGTAGACTGCCCACTATGGATTTTAGCTCTTGCTACTGCATTTGCAGTTATCTTCGCTAAAGAAATCTTCGGTGGTACTGGTATGAATATCTTCAACGTAGCGTTAATTGCTCGTGCATTCCTATTCTTTGCTTATCCTTCTAAAATGTCTGGTGATAGCGTTTGGATTCGTACCGATGCTACATTCGGCTTAGGCGAGGGTGCAGTAGTAGATGGTTTCACAGGTGCTACTCCTCTAGGTCAAGTGGCTGTTTCTTCTGGTGCTGAAGCACAAATTACCGACGCTTTAGGTAATGTTTCTTCACTATGGGACGCAGTTCTAGGTCTTGTTCCAGGTTCTATCGGTGAAACTAGCGTTATCGCTATCGCTTTAGGTGCTATCCTTTTATTAGTAACTCGCATTGCAAGCTGGAAAGTAATGCTTTCTATCTTTGCTTCAGGTGCTCTAACAGCATTCTTATTCAACATAGCTGGTCTTGATAACCCAGTGGCAAATCTACCTTGGTACTATCACTTATCACTAGGTGGTTTCGCATTCGGTGCAGTATTTATGGCTACAGACCCTGTAACTTCTGCTCGTACCGAAACTGGTAAATGGATTTATGGTGCTTTAATTGGTTTTATGGCTATCGTTATCCGTGTATTAAACCCTGGTTATCCAGAAGGTATGATGCTTGCTATTCTACTTATGAATGGTCTTGCTCCTGCTATCGACCACTTCGTGGTTCAACGCAATGTTTCAATGCGTGCTAAACGTGCTAAAATTCAAAAATAATAATCATTATGAATACAAATAGTAATACTTATACAATTATCTATGCTTCGGTAATGGTTATTATCGTAGCATTCCTTCTAGCGTTTGTATCTGGTGCTTTAAAAGAAACACAAGATGAAAATGTGAGATTAGATAAGAAAAAACAAATTCTTACTTCTCTAAACGTAAACTTTGAAGGTGAAGACGCAGCTGCTCTTTATGATAAATATGTACAACAAGAAATTATCATTAATTATGCAGGTGATGTAGTAGAAGAAACTGGTGCTTTTGATTTAGATGTTAAAGCTGAAAACGACAAAGCACTTGAAGAAAGAAATCTTGCAGTATTTATTTGCGAAGTAGAAGGTGAAGTTAAATATATTTTACCTATTCGCGGTGCGGGTCTTTGGGGACCAATCTGGGGTTACATTGCTCTTGATGCCGACAAAAATACTGTTTACGGTACATACTTCTCTCACCAAGGTGAAACTCCAGGTTTAGGTGCTGAAATCGCAAAACCTAAATTCTCAAATGCATTCAAATCTAAAAAGATTAAAAATGCAGAAGGTGAGTTTGTTTCTATTGCCATTGTTAAGCCAGGCAAAACAGACGACACTAAAGATTATGTAGATGGTATCTCTGGTGGTACTATTACTTCTCAAGGTGTTGATGCAATGCTTAAAGATGGTCTAGGTCAATATGTTAATTTCTTAAATAAATAGGAGGCTGCGTCATGGGTTTATTTTCAAAAGAAAATCGTGCAACATTCTTAGCGCCTCTAGGTGCTAACAACCCTGTTACCATGCAGGTTCTTGGTATCTGTTCTGCTCTTGCAGTTACAGCCCAACTTGAACCAGCTTTAGTTATGGGTTTCTCAGTTACAATTATCGTGGCACTTGCCAACGTTATAATCTCTTTACTTAGAAATACTATTCCAAACCGTATTCGTATTATCGTTCAGCTTGTAGTAGTAGCAACTCTAGTTACAATAGTAAGTGAATGCTTAAAAGCATTTGCATACGACGTTAGCGTTCAGCTTTCTGTATATGTAGGTCTTATTATTACAAACTGTATCCTAATGGGTCGTCTTGAAGCGTTTGCTATGGCAAATGGTCCTTGGGAGTCTCTATTAGACGGTCTAGGTAATGGTTTCGGTTACGCTATCATCCTTGTTATTGTAGCGTTCTTCCGTGAATTATTAAGTGCAGGTACATTATTAGGTTTTGCTGTTATTCCAGAATCTTTCTACGAACTAGGCTACCTAAACAATGGTCTAATGCTTATGCCTCCTATGGCACTTATCCTTGTAGGTGCTATCATTTGGGCACAAAGAGCTAAAAATCCAGAGTTACAAGATTAATCACCCAAATTAAGTAAAATATGGAAAATTTATTAAGTTTATTCGTTAAGTCGATTTTCGTCGACAATATGATTTTCGCTTACTTTTTAGGTATGTGCTCTTACTTAGCAGTATCTAAAAACGTGAAAACAGCGCTAGGTTTGGGTGTAGCTGTAACATTCGTGTTATTAATTACAGTTCCAATCAACTACCTACTTGAAAACTATGTACTAAAAGCAGGTGCTATCATTGAAGGTGTAGACTTAAGCTTCTTAAGCTTCATTCTATTCATTGCAGTTATCGCTGGTATCGTACAACTTGTGGAAATGGTTGTAGAACGTTTCTCACCATCTCTATATGCTTCATTAGGTATTTTCTTACCTCTTATCGCAGTAAACTGTGCTATCATGGGTGCTTCTCTATTCATGCAACAACGTGCTTTTGCAAACATTGGTGAAGCTTCTGTATATGCAATCGGTTCTGGTATTGGTTGGTTAATAGCTATCGTTGCTCTAGCAGCTATTCGTGAAAAAATGGAATACTCAAATGTTCCAAAACCTCTACGTGGTCTAGGTATCACCTTCATCACCACAGGTTTACTTGCTATGGCATTTATGTGTTTCTCTGGTTTAAAAATTTAAGATGACGATGAATATGATATTAGCAATAAATATGGAAATGATTGGCTTAAGTATTGCCATCTTCCTTGGAATCATCTTAGTATTAGTAATTGTACTTTTAGTAGCTAAGAATTATCTTTCTCCATCTGGTCCTGTAAAAGTGACTCTAAATGGTGAAAAAGACATAGAGGTAGCATCTGGTGGTACACTTTTAGGCTCTCTATCTGCTGAAGGCGTGTTCCTTCCATCTGCTTGTGGTGGTAAAGGTTCTTGCGGTCAATGCCGTTGCCAAGTGCCTGAAGGTGGTGGTGAAATCCTTCCAACAGAAACTGTTCACTTCTCTCGTAAACAAATTAAAGACAACTGGCGTTTAGGTTGCCAAGTAAAAGTGAAAAATAACATGAGCGTTACTGTTCCAGAATCTGTTCTTGGTGTGAAAGAATGGGAATGCGAAGTTATTTCAAACCGCAACGTTGCTACCTTTATTAAAGAGTTTAAAGTTAAACTTCCTGCAGGTGAACACATGGACTTCGTGCCAGGTTCATACGCTCAAATCGTTATTCCAGAATACGATCTAAATTATGCAGACTTCGACCGTTCTTTAATTGGTGACTTATATGTGCCAGCATGGGAAAACTTCGGTTTATTCAACCTAAAACAAAAAAATACCGAGCCTACTATCCGTGCTTACTCAATGGCTAACTATCCAGATGAAGGTGATATCATCACACTTACAGTGCGTATTGCAACACCTCCATTCAAACCAAAAGATCAAGGTCCTGGCTTTATGGATGTACCTTGTGGTATCGCTTCTACATATATCTTCTCACTAAAACCTGGTGACAAAGTTATTATGAGTGGTCCTTACGGTGATTTCCGTCCAGAGTTTGATAGCAAACGCGAAATGATTTGGGTAGGTGGTGGTGCCGGTATGGCTCCTCTTCGTGCACAAATTATGCACATGCTTAAAACTCTTAAAACTCGCGACCGCGAAATGCATTACTTCTATGGTGCTCGTGCTATCGACGAAGTGTTCTTCTTAGAAGATTTCTTAGAACTAGAAAAAGAATTCCCTAACTTCCACTTCCACTTAGCTCTAGACCGTCCAGACCCTAAAGCTGACAAACTTGGTATTAAATATACCGCTGGTTTCATTGCTCCAGTTATGGGCGACACCTACTTGAAACAACACGAAGAACCAGAAGAAATCGAATACTACCTATGTGGACCTCCAATGATGGCTAAAACAGTGCTAGACCTTCTAGACAGCCTAGGAGTAGAAAAAGATATGATTCACTTCGACGACTTCGGAGGATAAAATAAAAAATAGGAACGAATTTAATCGTTCCTATTTTTTTTGTACCTTTGCAAACAGTTAACCCAAACTTTAGAAAATGAAAAGAATTTTATTATTAGTATCTGTGTTACTATCGTCTTATTTGTTGTATGCAGAACAAGTAAGTATTAATGGTATTGTCTATGATTTAGATGAAGTTAATAAAACTGCAGAAGTTGTTGAAATAAACGAGTATAATCCTGCAGGTATTGAAATTAAAGAGAAAGTAACTTATAATGGAGTTGAATATACAGTTACTTCATTAAATGAAGATGCGTTCGATTATTGTGACTTTGTAGTTTCTATTACACTTCCTCATACTATTACCAAAATTAATGATTATCAATTTCATTATTTAGACAAATTAGAGGTTGTCAATTTAGGTAATAATGTAACTTATATTGGACCATCTTCTTTTGCTTTTTGTATGTCATTGAAAACTATCAATATACCAGAAACTGTTACTGAAATAGATCAAAGTGCCTTCTATTATTGTAAGTCTTTGAAAAGTATCAATATTCCAGAAAGTGTTACTGAAATAGGTTATCTTGCTTTCGGTAGTTGTACAAGTTTAACATCAGTAGTTATTCCTAATAAAGTTACTAGAATTCATGATACATTTGAGGGATGTACAGCTTTGAAATCTATAAAGATTGGTGATTCTGTAACTAGTTTACCAGAAGATTTTTCTTCTCTAACTAGTTTAGAAGAATTTATTGTATCTCCAGAAAATAAAAAGTATAGTTCTGAGAATGGAATTCTTTTTAGTAAAGATAAAACAGCTCTACTAAATTGTCCTCTTGGTATTGATTGCTCTTCATATCAAATTCCATTTAATGTTGAAACTATTTATGCATATGCTTTTAAAGAACATAAAGAGATAACTTCAATAGCTTTTCATAATAATATTAATACAATTTTTAATTCTGCATTTGAAAATTGTGTAGGATTAGAAAAAGTAGAAATTCCACAAAATGTAACATCTTTGGGTCACCAAGCTTTTCGTGGATGTACAAATTTTAAGGAGTTTATTGTAGATCCTAATAATAATAATTATAGTTCAGAAGATGGTGTATTGTACAATAAATTAAAAACAATTTTGCTTAGATATCCTATTGGAAAGCAGAATGAATCATATATTTTACCTAATGGAACTGATACAATAGCTGACTGTGCATTTAATAATTGTTCATATTTGTCTAATGTTATTCTTCATGATAATTTAGATGTTATAGGTTCTGATGTATTTAGAGGTACTAAATTATATGAAGATGAATCAAATTGGGATAATGGTGTCTTTTATGTGGGAAATTACTTATTAGAAGCAGATAAGGATAAATTACAAGCTGACTATGTGGTAAGAGAAGGTACACGAATAATTGCAAATTCAGCTTTTAGTGGTTGTCAAAAATTGAATTCTATCGTGCTTCCTAATAGTTTGGAAAGAATAGGAGATTTTGCTTTTCATATGTGTGGAAAATTGAAAAGTATTAATATAGGAAGTAATGTTTCAAAAATTGATTCATACGCATTTTATTTTTGTGATAATTTGTGTGAAATAAATGTTTCTTATGATAATGAATATTTTTCTTCTCAGGATGGTGTTTTGTTTAATAAAGATAAAACTGAATTACTACAATATCCAAATGCAAAAGAAAATACTTCATACACAATACCTAATTTCGTAAAAATAATAGGTCAGGATGCATTTAGTCATTGTTCTAATTTAACAGATATTACTATACCAGATGGTGTTGTTGAAATTAAATATCAAGCATTTCATTATTGTGAAGGTTTGACATCTATTGAAATTCCTAATAGTGTAAAATATTTAGGTGCGGCATTTCAAGGATGTTATGACTTAAAATCTATTACTTTAGGTGCAAATATTGATTCTATAGGAAATGATCCTTTTAATGGAACTATGTATTATAATGATGAATCAAATTGGGAAAATGGTGTGATGTATATTGGAGAATATCTAATAAAGGCAAAACCCCAAGTAATAGATTCAAATTATAAGGTTAAAGAAGGTACAAGGTTAATAGCTGATCTAGCTTTCTGTGCTTGTGATAATTTGGTTAATATAGAAATACCTAATAGTGTAACTACAATAGGTACGATGGCATTTGATTATTGTGCTAATTTAAAATCTGTACGTATTCCAGAAAGTATTAATAGATTACAACTTGCGACTTTTTGGGGCTGTTCGGCTTTAACATCTGTTACTATTCCATCTAATGTAAAGATACTTGAGGGTCAGTTGTTTGAAGAATGTGAAAATTTAAATGAAATATTTATTTATTCATTAGAGGTTCCTGAAGTTTATCCGTATACTTTTACTGACGATTGGAAGTATGAAAAATATACATTCTTATATGATAGGGTAGATTTATATGTGCCATGTGAGGTTTTGGAAGATTATAAATCTCATGAGATATTTGGACAATTTAAAAATATCAAATGTATCGGTGCTGAACAAACAGAATTAGAAGAAGATGATATTAAAATTGAGGTTGATGAAAATTCTGTTCAAATATCATGGCCAAAAGTAGAAGGAGCAGAAAGTTATACTGTTACTATTACACAAGGAGATAATACTGTTTATGTTATTGAATTTGATGCTAATGGTCAAGTAATAAGTTTTAATAAAATTCCTAACAAATCTGCAGTTGTTGGTTTTACATATAATATTCAAAATCTAAAATCAGGAACAGACTATTCATATAAAGTTATTGCTAGTGATTTGAACGATAATCAGTTACAGATATTTACTGGAGATTTTAAAACTTTAGGTGAACCTGTGTCTATTGATGAGACTTTAGAAGAGTTGGAAATTACTATTTCTGAAGGTACAATTATATGTCCAGTGGAAGATTATATTATTTATAATACAATAGGACAAGATGTAACTGCATTAAATGGTAGTTTGAAATCTGGTATTTATGTAGTTCTAGTAGGCAATGAATGTTTTAAAGTAATTGTAAAATAATTAATGCTTAGCTACGCCAATATCATATTGCCTTTAAATGTGGGAGTTTATACGTATTCTATTCCACAAGAGATGCAGGGAAGGGTTTCTGCAGGGATGCGTGTGCTTGTGCCACTAGGAAGGAATAGAAAATATATTGGTGTGGTGCATTCTTTAACCACTGAGGCAAAAGTGGGGATAAATTATAGAGATATTTTGCAGGTACTTGATGATGAGCCTATTGTATCTCAATATCAACTAGAACTTTGGCAGTGGGTGGCAGAGTATTATTGCTGTGGACTTTCTGATGTAATGAAAAATGCGCTTCCATCAGCACTTTCAAAAAATACTCTCACAGAGTTAAAAGATGCATACGTGGTGAAAACCGATGCGGAGCATAAAAGATTGAGTGCTCAGGCGCTTTCACTTATTGCAAAATACGATTTGTTGGCTTTAAATGGCGATGTATTAAAGTCTGTTTTGCTTGAAAACGAGAGCCAAAGTGCGTTTAATACTTTAGTAAAACACGGAGTTTTTACTCTTGAGTATAAAACAAAGAGTAGAATTAAACAATCTGCTTCTACAAAAGAGGTAAGCGAACTTACAGATGCTCAAAATGAGGCTCTTAAGCAGGTAAAATCTGGTTTTGCCGAAGGTAAGCCAGTACTTTTGCATGGTGTAACTTCTTCTGGTAAAACAGAAATTTACATAAAACTTATACAAGAGGTAGTAGAAAAGGGTGGTGAGGTGCTATATCTTGTGCCTGAAATTGCCCTTACTACTCAGCTTACCGACCGTTTGAAGCAAGTGTTTGGTGATTCGCTTATAAATTATCACTCAAAACTCTCAGATGCAGAGCGTGGTGAGATTTACAACGAGATAGGAAGCAGATTTAAAGTGGTATTGGGCGTGCGTTCTGCTGTGTTTTTGCCTTTTACAAATCTACAACTTATAATTGTGGACGAAGAGCACGAACCTTCGTACAAGCAAACCGATACTGCACCTCGCTACAATGCTAAAAATGTGGCACTTATGCTTGCACATAAGCTAAAAATAGGCATCGTAATGGGTTCTGCCACTCCGTCAGTGGAGTCTTATCACTTGGCTGTGGGTGGAAGATACTCCCTTGTGGAGCTAAAGGTGAGATATGGCGATGTGGAGCTTCCAGAAGTGGTGGTACTAGATAGACAAGACGCTTTTGTGAAAAATAGAATGAAGGCGATGTTTTCTTGGCTCTTAATAGAAAAGATGAATGAGTGTCTTGCAAATGGTGAACAGGTGATTTTGTTTCAAAACAGGCGCGGTTTTTCTTCGTTTGTGGAGTGTAAACAATGTGCTTGGGTGCCAAAATGTCCGCATTGCGACGTGAGTTTAACCTATCATAAGTATCAAAATTATCTTTCTTGTCACTATTGTGGTCATAGAGCGCCAGTGCCTACATCTTGTCCTAAATGTGGCAACGAAGAGATAAAAGACCGTGGTTTTGGCACAGAAAAGGTAATGGAAGAGCTTGCTGAAAGGTTTCCAGACTATAAAGCAGGACGTTTAGATCTTGATGTGGCCACTAGCAAATATGCCTACGAAAAGATATTCAGTGCGTTTTCTTCTGGCGAAATTAAGATACTTGTGGGCACACAAATGGTGGCTAAGGGTCTGGATTTTGATAATGTAGGTCTTGTGGGTGTGCTAAATGCAGACAATATGCTCAATTATCCAGATTTTCGCTCTGACGAGCGTGCTTTTCAGCTTCTTCTTCAAGTGTCGGGCAGGGCAGGACGAAGGAATAAAAGAGGTTTGGTGCTTGTGCAAACAGCTCAGACAGAGCACTCTGTGATACCAGCAATAATAAATAATGATTATTCGTTATTTTATAACAAGCAAGTAATGCTACGCCAAATGTTTGAGTATCCGCCATTTGTGAGAATAATTGATATTTATGTGAAGGCAAATGACTATGGTCTTTGTAGTAGGGCTGTGGGTGCGCTTCATAGAGAACTTTCAAAGAGTTTTGGTGACCAACTTTTAGGTCCCGACAAACCTCCAGTTTCTAAAGTGCAAAAACTTCATATACAAAAACTTATGTTGAAACTTCCTGTAGGTCAGTCTATGGTGGAGTCTAAAAAAAGAATAAACACTGCGATAAACAATTTGAAAAAAGATTTTCCTACGGTGCTAACTGTGATAGATGTGGACCCTGTGTAGATATGAGATATAAAATTTTAATATTATTTGCTTTGCTTGCCTTTTCTGTGAGTGCAGAAAATTTGGGAAAGATTATATACGATAGTTATGTCAATAAGGATATGGCTATGTGGAAGACTGTGATTGATAGTTTGCAAAAACAGAAAGAACTTGGCAAGTTTTCATCTGAGCAGAAGTGGCAACTGCTTGATTATCAGTATGGATATTTAGGTTGGGCAGTGAGCGAAAAGAAAACTATGCGTAAAGAGGCAGAAAAATATTTGTCAGTAGCCAAAGAAAATTTGTCTGAATTAATTGATGAATTTGGTAAAACTTCTTCTTCAAATGCTTTTAATGCAGCTTTTGTGGCGTATGATATTTCGTTGAACCCAATTAAGGCTCCATTTATTGGTCTAAAATGTATGAAATATGGTGAAACTGCCGTGAAACAAGACTCTCTAAATTATTTTGCCTTAATTCAATACGGAAATATAATGAATTATATGCCTGAGGCATTTGGTGGTAGTAAGGATAAGGCACTAGAGTATTACAAAAAAGCAAAGGTGATAATGAGTAGGGATGAAGCGCTTTTCAAAAATAATTGGCTTTATATGAATCTTATTCTCACTATAGCAGATATTTACAAAGGAAAGAAAGACTTTGAATCTACAAAACAATATTATCTAGAGGCGTTAGAATTAGAGCCAGGGTATAAGTTTGTAGAAGAATTGATGGCAAGTTTAATTAGGACGTGTTGATGAACGTCAGTGACGATTTGATGACCGTAAGGGAATAATAATTAGGAATTAACTCCTCACTCCTCACTTCTAACTCCTAACTTTTTTGAAAAAAATATCGTTAAGATATTGTTTTTCAAAAAAAATATATTACCTTTGCACCGTCAATGAAAAAGTTGACAAATGGTGATTGTAGCTCAGTTGGCAGAGCATCGGATTGTGGTTCCGAGTGTCGCGGGTTCGAGCCCCGTCTTTCACCCTAAAGAGACTGATAATTTAAAATTGTCAGTCTCTTTTTTTTGTGTTCTTTTGATAAAAAATGCTCTCTAGATTGTATTTTTTTTGATAAAAAATCTTAAATTTGTACCTCTAAAAACTTATTATAAAATTGCATTAATATTTTTTGTATTTGAGCAGTTTTTACAAGACAAGAAAATAATTTTTAATTATATGGGCGGTTTTTTTGGAACTATTAGCAAGGGTAATTGCGTAGCAGATTTGTTCTACGGTACAGACTACAATTCACATTTAGGCACTCGTAGAGCAGGTATGGCAACATACTCTAAAGAAAAAGGAATGGTTCGCTCCATTCACAACATTGAAGGATCTTATTTTAGATCTAAATTTGAAGATGGACTTCACAAATTTGATGGCGCAACATCTGGTATTGGTGTTATTAGTGATACAGATGCGCAACCTATCATTATTCACTCACACTTAGGCAAAATGGCCATTGTAACAGTGGCACGTTTAGACAACTTAGTGGAACTTGAAGCAGAACTACTTAAAAGAGGTCATCACTTTACAGAACTAAGTTCCGGTAAAACTAATCAAACAGAGGTTATTGCTACCTTAATTAATGAAGGAAAAACCCTTGAAGAAGGTATCCAAAACATGTTTAACCATATCAAAGGTTCTTGTTCTTTATTAATTTTAAGAGAAGACGGCGTTTACGCTGTGCGTGACAAACTTGGTCGTTCTCCTATTATTATTGGTAAAAAAGAAGGTGCCTACGCTATTTCTAGCGAAACAAGTGCGTTCCCAAATCTTGATTATGCAATTGACTACTATGTAGGACCAGGTGAAATCATAAAACTTACAGCAGATGGTTGGACACAAATTCGTAAACCAAACGACAAAATGCAAGTTTGCTCATTCTTCTGGATTTACTTCGGTTTCCCATGTAGTTGTTACGAAGGTATAAACGTGGAAAATGTGCGTAATTCACTTGGTGAAGCATTAGGTAAAACAGACGATATCACACCAGACTTTGTTTGTGGTATTCCAGATTCTGGTATTGGTCATGCAATAGGTTATTCAATGGGTAAAGGCGTACCATACAAACGTGCTATCCTTAAATATACTCCAACTTGGCCACGTAGTTTCACTCCTTCAAACCAATCTATGAGAAATCTAGTGGCAAAAATGAAACTACTTCCAAACCGTGAAGTTTTAACCGATAAAAAAGTTGTGTTCCTAGACGACTCTATCGTGCGTGGTACCCAACTTAAAGGTAATGTAGATATGATGTATGATTACGGTGCGAAAGAAATACACATGCGTATTGCTTGTCCTCCAATGATTTATTCATGTCGTTACCTAAATTTCTCATCAACACAAAACGACTTAGAGTTAATCACTCGTTATTATATTGAGCAACTAGAAGGTGCTCACGACAAAAATCTACAAGAATATGTAGATCCAACATCAGAAAAACACAAACAACTAGTAGAACTTATCCGTAAAAGATTTGGTCTTACTTCTCTTCGCTACAACACTGTGGAAGCACTTGTGAAAGCGATAGGACTTCCTAAGGAGAAGATTTGTACTCATTGTTTTGACGGATCAAGCTACTTTTAAGAGTTATTTCTAAGGGCTATTTTGTCGTTGCATAAACTCTTAATTGCATAATTTATAAACACCCTAATTATTAGAGAATGTTTGAATCACTTAGCGAGCGCCTGGAGCGTTCATTTAAAATACTTAAAGGTGAAGGTAAAATCACCGAGATAAACGTGGCGGAAACCCTAAAAGACGTAAGAAAAGCTCTTTTAGAAGCCGACGTAAACTATAAAACTGCTAAGACTTTTACAGATGATGTAAAAGCTAAAGCGCTTGGTATGAACGTATTAACCGCTGTTAAGCCAAGCGAGTTAATGGTTAAGATAGTTCACGACGAGCTTGCTGCTCTTATGGGAGGTACTCACACCGAACTAGAACTTAAAGGTTCACCAAGCATAATCTTGATGGCAGGTCTTCAAGGTTCTGGTAAAACTACATTTACCGGTAAGCTTGCCAATATGCTTAAAACTAAAAAGGGTAAAAATCCTCTTATGGTGGCTTGCGACGTGTATCGTCCTGCTGCTATTGAGCAACTTCGCGTTTTAGGCGAGCAAATTAATGTGCCTGTTTACACAGAAATCGACAGCAAAGATGTAGTAAGCATTGCAAAAAATGCTATTGCAGAAGCTAAGAAAAAAGGCAACGATGTAGTTATTGTCGATACCGCTGGTCGTCTTGCTGTGGACGAAGAAATGATGAATGAGATTTCTGCTGTTAAAGAAGCTATCAATCCAAACGAAATCTTATTCGTTGTGGACTCAATGACAGGTCAAGATGCTGTAAATACTGCAAAAGAATTCAACGATAGACTAGACTTCACTGGTGTTATCCTTACCAAACTTGATGGTGATACACGTGGTGGTGCGGCTCTTTCTATTCGTTCTGTGGTAAACAAACCTATCAAATTTGTTGGTATTGGTGAAAAAATGGAAGCAATTGATGTGTTCCACCCAGCACGTATGGCAGACCGTATCTTGGGCATGGGCGACATTGTTTCTTTCGTGGAACGTGCACAAGAACAATATGATGAGGCAGAAGCTCGTAAACTTTCTAAGAAAATTGCTAAAAACCAATTTGGTTTCGACGACTTCCTAAATCAAATCCAACAAATCAAAAAAATGGGTAATATGAAAGACCTTCTAGGTATGATCCCTGGAGTAGGTAAAGCCCTTAAGGATGTGGATATTAAGGATGATGCATTCAAACACATTGAAGCAATTATTCAGTCTATGACACCAGAAGAACGTACAAACCCACAAATCCTTAATGCTTCGCGCAAACAACGTATAGCAAGTGGTAGTGGTAGAAATATTCAAGAGGTGAACAGACTTATCAAACAATTTGACGATATGCGTAAAATGATGCGTATGGTTCAATCAAATGGTGGTAAACTTCCAAAATTTAGAAGATGATATGATACTAATCGACGGTAAAAAAACAGCAGACGATATTAAATTAGAGATTGCTGAAGAGGTAAAAGCATTACTTGCAGAAGGTAAAAAACAACCACATCTTGTGGCAATCCTTGTTGGTCACGACGGTGGTAGTGAAACATACGTAGCTGCAAAATGCAAAGCATGTGAAATGTGTGGCTTTAAATCTACACTTATTCGTTACGAAGATGATGTTACTGAAGCAGAACTTCTAGCACGCATCGAAGAACTAAATAACGATGACGATGTAGATGGTTTCATTGTGCAACTTCCTCTTCCAAAACATATTTCAGAGCAAAAAATCATTGAAGCAATCGACTATAGAAAAGACGTAGATGGTTTCCACCCAATCAACGTAGGTCGTACTTCTATTGGTCTTCCAGCATTCGTGTCTGCTACTCCAGCAGGTATCCTAGAACTTCTAAAACGTTACGAAATAGAAACTGCAGGTAAACACGTTGTAGTGCTTGGTAGAAGCAATATCGTAGGTAAACCAGTAGCTCAACTTCTTATGCAAAAAGCATATCCAGGTAATGCCACTGTAACAGTTTGCCACAGCTATAGCAAAGACCTTAAAGAACAATGCCTAAAAGCAGACATTATTATTGCTGCTCTTGGTTCTCCAAACTTTGTTACCGCAGATATGGTTAAAGAAGGTGCAGTTATCGTGGACGTTGGTACCACTCGCGTGCCAAACGCAAACACAAAATCTGGCTTCAAACTAACTGGCGACGTTAAATTTGATGAAGTAGCACCAAAATGCTCTTACATCACTCCAGTGCCAGGCGGTGTAGGACCAATGACTATCTGTTCGTTGATGAAAAACACCCTTCTAGCCGGCAAAAAAGCAATTTACTAATAAGGTGCTCCCGCATCGAACAAAATATAAAAGAGTGACTACTTTAGTCACTCTTATTTATATGGTCCCATAGTTTAATGGATAAAATAAAAGATTCCGGTTCTTTCGATGCGAGTTCGATTCTCGCTGGGACCTCAAAAAAAAGGCGAACATTACGTTCGCCTTTTTTTTATAGTAAGTTAATACCATTTTCTTTGCAGATTTTTCGCATTTCTTCTGGCCAGATTGATGCTTGAATTTCGCCTACGTGGGCTTTTCTAAGCATAAACATACATAGGCGAGATTGTCCTATACCGCCTCCCATTGTTAAAGGTAGGCTGCCTTCTAATAGGCGTTTGTGGTAGTAGAACTGTTTGCGGCTTTCTTGACCTGTAAGAGCAAGTTGGTTTTCTAGAGATTCTTTGTTTACTCTTATACCCATAGAAGAAAGTTCCAATGCTTGGTCTAGAATATTGTCCCAAACAAGAATGTCGCCGTTTAAGCCACAGAAACCATCGCTATTTGCTGTGCTCCAATCGTCGTAGTCTGGAGCTCTGCCATCGTGTTTTTCACCGTTTGAAAGTTTGCAACCAATACCCATAATAAATACAGCACCGTATTTTTTAGTGATAAGGTTTTCTCTTTCTTTTGCAGTTTTGTCTGGATACATTTGAAGAAGTTCTTCTGAATGTATCATGAAAATATCTTTTGGAAGTTGTGGTTTGATTTCTGGGAACATTTCATATACTGCATATTCTGAGCGAACCATTACAGCATAAATTCTTCTTACCACTTCTTTTAGATATTCTATATTGCGGTCTTTTTCGTCGATAACAAGTTCCCAATCCCATTGGTCTACATAAAGAGAGTGGGTGTTGTCTAGTTCTTCGTCGGCACGAATCGCGTTCATATCGGTGTATAGACCAAATCCTGCCTCGGTGTTGTAGTCGGCTAGGGTGATGCGTTTCCATTTTGCAAGAGAATGAACCACTTCTGCTTGTGCTCCATTCATATCCTTGATAGGGAAACTTACTGGTCTTTCCACACCGTTTAAGTCGTCGTTGATACCCATACCTGTAAGCACAAATAGGGGAGCAGTAACTCTTCTTAAACGCAATTCTGCTGAAAGATTGCTTTGGAAGAAATCTTTAAAATATTTGATAGCTCTTTCTGTTTGCCATGTATCTAAAGAGCTTTTGTATCCTTTTGGAGTGATTAGTTTCATCCTAATTGTTCGATAATGTTTATAATTTCTTGACCTAACTCGTCTGCTTCTTGCATAGATTTTGCTTCTGCATAGATACGAATGATAGGTTCTGTATTAGATTTTCTTAGGTGTACCCATTTTTCTGGGAAGTCGATTTTAACACCATCGATAGTATTAACTTTTTCTGATGCAAATTTTTCTTCCACTTGTTTTAGAATAGCATCTACGTCGATAGCAGGGCTAAGTTCTATTTTTTGTTTAGAAATAAAGTATGCTGGGTAGGTTTTTCTAAGTTCAGATACCTTCATAGCTTTGTGAGCAAGGTGGCTTAAGAATAGAGCAATACCTACAAGAGCGTCTCTACCATAGTGGCTTTCTGGATAGATAACACCACCGTTGCCTTCACCACCAATAATAGCGTTAGTAGCTTTCATTTTGGTAACTACGTTTACTTCGCCTACAGCTGCAGCTTCATAACTTCCGCCGTGAGCGCGAGTAACGTCGCTAAGGGCACGTGTAGAACTTAAGTTTGAAACTGTATTACCTGGAGTGTGAGAAAGCACATAGTCTGCCACGCTCACTAGTGTGTATTCTTCGCCAAACATTTCACCGTTTTCTGAGATGATAGCAAGACGGTCTACGTCTGGGTCTACCACAAATGCCACGTCGTTTTCGCCTTTAGCCATCAAATTCATAATGTCTTGAAGGTTCTTTTCTAGTGGCTCTGGGTTGTGTTGGAAATCACCTGTTGGCTCGCCATAAAGGCTTGTAACAGTGTTTACACCAAGAGCGTTAAGAAGTTTTGGAAGGATAATGCCACCCACAGAGTTTACGCAGTCTAGAGCAACTTTGAAGTTTGCTTTCTTAATTGCTTCCACGTCTACTAGTTTAAGACCAAGTACAGCTTCAATGTGTTTGTCTGTGTAGTCTTTTTTAATTTCTTTGCCTAGCTCGGTTACTTCTACGTATTCGTAGTCGTCGTTTTCTGCTAGTGCAAGCACTTCTTCACCTTCTTCTTTATTTAGGAATTCACCTTTTTCATTTAGAAGTTTTAGTGCATTCCATTGTTTTGGGTTGTGACTTGCTGTAAGAATGATACCACCGCAAGCACCTTCCATAGTTACAGCAAGTTCTGTGGTTGGGGTAGATGCTAAACCAATATTTACAACGTCAAATCCCATACCCATAAGAGTACCACAAACAAGTTTTTCTACCATCTTGCCAGAAAGGCGAGCGTCTCTACCGACTACTATTTTATTGGTTTTAATAGTAGAACTTTTACGAATGATTTTAGCGTAAGCAGATGTAAATTTTACTACATCAACAGGACTTAGTCCGTCGCCAACTGGGCCACCGATTGTGCCTCTAATACCTGAAATAGATTTGATTAAAGTCATAATTAATTAGTTATTGTGGTGTCATCAATAAAGATTCTAATGGTAAGAACGTCTTCTGTTTGTTCTTGTGTGCCCACTTTAGAATCTACTAACATTTCAAATTTATCTTCGTGTCTTATGCATGAAGCCGCGTCGATAAATGCGATACTTGGAGAGTATCCATTTGGAGAATAAACATATACGTAGCCTTCGCGACCTTCTATGTTGTTTCCGTATTCGTTGCCGTCTAGGTCGTATGCTCTGTATCTTAAAATTACAGTATTACCATTTGAAATAGTTCTTTTTTCTCCTTCTCTTTCGATAAGACGAATGTATGTGCCTCTGTGAGTTTCAAAATATAGATTTTCAGGCCATGGAGCAGGAAGTGAGAAACAATAAGCAGAGTCTCTAGAAAGTTCTAGATTGCGTGCTGTTTTGTATTCACTAAATTTCTTTTGTTCTGCTTTTCTTTTTTTTGCATAGTTTTCTGTTTTACATGCTCCAAAAAGAAGTGTTAGAACTAGTAATCCTATAATTGTTAGTTTATTCATTCGTTTTTAATACTTTTATTTTATATAGAACAGGTGTTCTAGATGTAATACAATCTGTAATGCCTTTTATGCCGTAGGCTAGTGAAGAAGGGGACAGTATCCAAATTTCATCGCCCACTTTTGCATCTACAAGTGCAAGGTCTAATACTTTAGTATGGTCTCTCTTTCCAAGTCTTAGAGTAAGAGAATTTAACTCATAACAAGGTTCTTCGCCCAAAACTCCCACATTACCTTCTATTGTAACAATGCCATTCACTTTAGCTCCATTATTGGTATTTACAATTTTGTACCAATAACCAGCATCGGCTTTTGTAAATTTTACACTAGAACTATCAAGAAATGTTTGTATTTCTTTGTTTTCTGCCTCGATACACATTTTATTATATGTCATCATGTCCATCTTAGTAGGATTTCCTAACTCTTTATTAGATGGAAGTTGCGCACTCTTTCGAGTGCAACAACACATCATTACAAGGCATGAAAATATAAGAAATACTCTCATTATCTAATGTTTGCAATGCTCATAATATCGCCAAACACACCAGCAGCAGTAACGCTAGCACCTGCACCGTAACCTTTAATAATCATAGGATCGTTGAAGTAGCGTTCTGTTTGGATGGTAACGATATTGTTACTTCCTTCTAGGTCGTAGAATGGGTGAGAAGCGCTCACTGCTTGAAGACCTACTTCACAAACACCTTCTTTCATAGTAGCTACGAAGCGGTATTTTTTATTTTCAGCTGCAAGTTGTTTGCGTTTTTCTTCAAATTCAGCGTCTAGTTCAGAAATAGTTGCCCAGAAATCTTCTAGAGTACCTTCGAAGTATTTGTCTGGCACAAATAGGTTTTTCTTCACGTCTGCTTGTTCCACTTTGTAACCAGATTCGCGAGCAAGAATAACGATTTTACGAATAACGTCGGTACCGCTAAGGTCGATACGTGGGTCTGGTTCTGCAAAGCGAGCTTCTTTTGCCATCTCAATTGTTTTAGAGAATGGAATAGTTTCGCTAATAGTGTTGAAGATATAGTTAAGTGTACCAGAAAGCACAGCTTCAATTTTTAAGATGCGGTCACCACTATTAATTAAGCTGTTCATAGTGTTGATAATTGGAAGACCTGCACCTACGTTGGTTTCAAATAGATATTTGATACCTTTTTGGCGAGCTGTATTTTTTAGTTCTTCATAAAGAGCGTATGGTCCAGATGTAGCAGTTTTGTTTGCAGCTACCACAGAAATATTGTTTTTAAGAAGATCTAGGTATAAACTTGCAATGGCAGCACTTGCTGTACAGTCTACAAACACAGAGTTGAACAAGTTCATTTCAATAATCTTGTTTTTAATGTCTTCTGGTTTTGTAGGAATACCTTTTTCTTTAAGGATTTCTTGGTAGTTTTTAAGGTCGATACCATTTTCGTCGAATACAGAACCGTTGATATCGGTAATACCTACTACATTTAGTTTTACACTATTTTGTTTAAGGATTTTTCCTTGTTGGTGTTCGATTTGTTCAAGAAGGCTACCGCCAACAGTACCTGTGCCTACCAAGAATATATTTAATACTTGGTAATCTGCTAAGAAAAATGCATCGTGTAACACGTTAAGCGCTTTAGTTAAATATTTACGTTTAATTACAAATGAAATGTTGGTTTCTGAAGCACCTTGAGCGCAAGCAATAATATTAATGCCGCTTCTGCCTAAGGTGTCGAATAGTTTGCCTGCAAGACCCATATTGTGACGCATATTGTCGCCCACGATTGCTACAGTAGCAAGGTCTTTTTGAGGTTCGATAGACCAAATTTCACCGTTTTCAAGTTCAGCTTTAAATTCTTCTTTAAGTGCTTGAACAGCAACTTCTGCCTCTTCGTTTCTAATTGCAAATGTGGTAGAGTTTTCTGAAGATGCTTGAGAAATTAAGAAAACACTGATACCTTGGTTTGCAAGAGCTTGGAATGTGCGAGAGCTAATGCCGCTTACACCTACCATACCCATACCTTGTAGGGTGATAAGGCAAGTATCGTTGATAGAAGAAATACCTTTAATAGCTTTACCTTCTGTAGATTTTTGTCCTGAAATCTTAGTTCCTTTAAATTCTGGGTTGTAAGAGTTTCTTATATATAAAGGAATGTTCTTTTCGTAAACAGGATAAATGGTAGGAGGATAAATTACTTTAGCACCAAAGTTTGATAGCTCAACTGCTTCGATGTAAGACATATTTTCGATAGTATATGCGTTGCGCACAAGGCGTGGATCTGCTGTTAGGAAACCATCTACGTCTGTCCAAATTTCTAGTGCTTCTGCATTTAGTGCACTAGCCACAATAGCAGCAGTGTAGTCTGAGCCGCCGCGACCTAAGTTTGTAATCTCTCCTGTTTCTGCATCAGTAGAAATGAAACCACCCATTACCACTCTGTTTTCACCGTTGTAAGTTCTGTCTAAGTTTGAGTAGGTAAGTTCTGCATTAAGAACGTTTTTCTTAACGCTTTTGTCGGTTTTCACTAGTTCTAAAGAATTCCAGTGTTTTGCATCAAGCACAGAAGCCACAATGATAGAAGAAATTCTTTCACCATAGCTAACCACAAGGTCCATATCTTTGCTAGAGATAGATTCGATACCTTCAATTCCTTTCAATATTGTTCCAACTTCTTCTAAAAGAACGTTTACTTGTTCTTTAACAGAATTAAGTTTATCGGCAGGTACAACTCCGTCGATGATATTGTTGTGAATTTTACAAATGGTCTCAAAATCTGTGGTGTATGTAGCGTCAGCAGCAACTGCTTTCGTGGTAGTGGCAATAAGTTTGTCTGTAATGCCGCCCACTGCTGATACAACCACAATGGCTGGGTCTGCCATTGCATCAACTATTTTCTTTACTCTCTGAATGCTTTCTACGGAACCTACGGATGTTCCGCCGAATTTTAATACTTTCATGTTCAAAAAAATTAAATTTAATACGATTTGTAAAAATTATGCAATATTACGATTTTTTTGCCGAATATAGAAATATGCGGTGCTAAAAATGATAAAAATCTTGCTAAAAATAGTATTTATTCGATAAAAATGTTATATTTGCATCTTGTGTAACGTATTTGTTTAGCGCTATGGAACAAGTTGAAGAAAAAATGGTTAGTTTAGAAGAAATAATTCTTCAAACTGAAAACTCTCTTAAGGGCGATGCCCCTCGTGTGGAAATAACTCGCTTAAAAGCTTTATTTTACAAGACAAAAGAAGCATTAATGAGCGAAAGTAAAAAACAATGGCTAGAAGCAGGAAACGACGAAGACTCGTGGAGCTTTGAGTGCCCAGAAGAGGAGCGTTTTAAGGAGATACTTGAAGATTTTAAACGTGTTCGTGCCGAGCAAATTAAGAATGCAGAACTAGAAAGTGAAAAAGCATTTGAAAGAAAAAAAGTTATTCTTGAACAGCTTTCAACACTAGTGGAAAATCCTGAAAATGTAGATAAATTGTTCCCTCAAGTGCGTGAACTTCAACAAGCATGGAAGGAAGCAGGCGAGGTGCAACAAAATAAATATAACGACCTAGTAAAAAAATATCAAGTTTTAATTGAAAAATTCTATGATTTCGTAAAAATAAGCAACGAACTTAGAGATTACGACTTCAAGAAAAATTTAGAAGCAAAAATTGCCCTTTGTGAGGCTGCTGAAAAATTAAAAGAAGAAAAACAACTTAATGTTGCATTCCAAAAACTTCAAGCGCTTCATGCAGAATGGAGAGAACTTGGTCCTGTTTCTAGAGAGTATCGCGATGAAATTTGGAATAGATTTAAAGAAGCTTCAGATATAATTAACAAAGAGCACGCAGTGTTCTATCAATCTAAAAAAGAAGAAGAGGTAGAAAACTTAAAGAATAAAACAGCTCTATGCGAAAAAATTGAGGCTATAGACGTAACAAAGATTTCTTCATATAAAGAATGGGAAAAAGTTACCGAACAAGTACTTGCTATTCAAGCAGATTGGAAGAAAATTGGCTTTGCTCCAAAGAAAAACAATACAAAAATCTATGAACGCTTTAGAGCTGCTTGTGATGCGCTATTTGCTGCTAAAAGTGAGTTCTACAAATCGGCAAAAGATAAACTTTCTGCAAATTTGAAAGCTAAAAAAGAACTTATTGCAAAAGCAGAAGAACTAAAAACAAGCACATCTTGGAGAAGCACTACCGAAAAATTCATTGCACTTCAAAAGCAATGGAAAAAAATTGGTCCTGTGCCAAATAAAATTTCAGAACAAATCTGGAAAAAATTCAATTCAGCTTGCGACGCATTCTTTGAAGCAAAAGCAAAAGCTCAAGAGGGTGAAAAATCTATCAATGTAATAAGAAAAGAAAGAGACAAACTTATTCGTGCATACGAAGCAAATCGTGCCACAATTGCAACGCGCGAAAATAATATTGGTTTCTTAAGTTTAGGAAAGTCTAAAGAAGACAATCCACTTGTGAATGAGATGCTTAAACAAATAGAAAAACTTAAGAACGACCAAGTAGAATTAGTTAAAAAGATAAAAGCTTTAGAAGAAAAAATTAGAAATGCAGAAGAAAATTAGTAATGATGGTACCATACGCCTAAACAGAGTATTATCTAATGCTGGCGTATGTTCTCGTAGGGACGCAGATGTATATATTCAAGCTGGTGTAGTAACAGTTAATGGTCAAGTGGTGACAGAACTAGGCACCAAAGTAAAACCTACCGACAAGGTAATGTTTCACGACCAACTTGTACAATCTGAAAAGAAAGTATATGTGCTTTTAAATAAACCAAAAAACTGTGTAACCACCGTGACAGACCCTCGTGGTCGTATCACAGTGCTAGATATTGTACGTGGTGCTTGCTCTGAAAGAATTTATCCCGTTGGTCGTTTAGACCGTAATACCACAGGTGTACTTCTACTTACAAACGACGGACAACTAGCCGACAAACTTACACACCCACGTTTCGAGAAAAAGAAAATTTATCAAGTGAGCATAGATAAACCACTTGAAAAAGAAGACTACGACAAAATTCTTAAAGGTTTCCAACTTGAAGACGGTTTTATTCAAGCAGACGAACTAGAATATGTAAAAGACGGTAAACGCAAAGAAATTGGTATTGAAATTCACTCTGGACGTAACCGTATTGTGCGTAGAATTTTTGAACACTTAGGTTATAAAGTTGAAAAACTAGACAGAGTTTATTTCGCAGGTTTAACCAAATATAATTTGCCTCGTGGACGTTGGCGTCACTTAACAGAGCAAGAAGTAAACGCTCTTAAAATGGGGGCTTTTGAATAAATTTAAGTCTAAGATTTAATATGTCGAAGATTTTAAAAGAAGAAAAGGCAATAGTGGTATTTAGTGGTGGACAAGACTCTACCACTTGTCTTTTTTGGGCGTTGGAACAATTTAAAGATGTAATTTTGGTTACATTCGACTATGGTCAACGTCACGTGAAAGAGATAGAATGCGCTAAAGCAATAGCAGAGGAACTTGGTTTGGAACATCACATTCTGGATATGGCACTGCTAAACCAACTTGCTCCAAATTCGCTCACTAGAAGTGATATTGAGGTGGATGAGGCTATTCCAGATGGTAAAACTGCTCCAAACAGTCTTGTGGAAGGCAGAAATATGCTATTTCTTACCTTTGCTGCAGTGCTTGCCAAGGGTAAAGACATTCGCCATATAGTAACAGGTGTGTGCGAAACAGACTTTAGCGGATACCCAGATTGTCGTGATGTTTTTATAAAATCTCTCAATGTGACTCTCAATTTGTCTATGGATTACTCTTATGTAATTCATACTCCACTTATGTGGCTTACCAAGGCTCAAACATGGGAACTTGCCGATAAATTGGGTAAACTTGATTATATTAGAGAAAAAACTCTTACTTGCTACAACGGCATTCAAGGTGATGGCTGCGGTCATTGCCCAGCGTGTACGCTACGCCGTAGAGGTTTAGAACAATATTTAAAACTCCTAACTCCTAACTCCTAACTTTTATTATGTTATTAGGTTCAGCAAATACAAAATACCCAACAGACTATGCACCAGAGGTGCTAGAATATTTTGAGAACAAACACAAAGGCAACGATTATTTTGTAAAATTCAATTGCCCTGAGTTTACAAGCCTTTGCCCAATTACATCTCAACCAGACTTTGCTACCATTTATATTAGTTATATTCCCGATGAAAAAATGGTGGAAAGCAAATCGCTTAAGCTTTATCTATTTAGTTTCCGTAATAGGGGAGATTTTCATGAAGATTGTGTAAACATTATTATGAAAGACCTTATCAAACTTATGGACCCTAAATACATAGAGGTAACAGGTAAATTCCTTCCACGCGGTGGCATAAGCATAGACCCATACGCAAATTATGGTCGCCCAGGCACCAAGTATGAAGAGTTAGCTTGGTATCGTCTGCAAAATCATGATATGCAATTAGAAAAAGTTGATAATAGATAAGAGCTCATTTAAAGGGCTCTTTTATTCCCGTTGGTCATCAACACGTCTCGTTGCCCTTGTCCTCACAATCCTCATTTACGTTAGTAAACTCCGGTTGTTC
>CALDPN010000130.1 GCA_937911235.1 uncultured Bacteroidales bacterium | reverse complement strand
GAACAGACTATTGGAAGCGTTATCTCATTTGTGTATAAATACCTGCCTATCTTCCTTACAGACGAAGACTACAAGGCACTTGAAGAAAAAACTACCACCGAAAGCATAGACAATCAAATAGGCAATGTATATAACATTCTCACCTCGCCATCGGGCATGATAATAGGCGATGTGGTAATGGGCGACCCTCTAAATGTGGGCACTCCACTGCTTCAAAAATTTGAAAAATACAATCCAAATCTCGACTACGAAATATACGGCGGACGCCTGTTTACAAGCGATCTTTCCACCATGCTTATGTTTATCCAGCCAAGCAATGGCATGGGCGACACAGGGGCAAACGACCGCTTGGTGAGTATTCTAGAAGAGGCTGAGGCAAAAGCAGAAATAAACGGCGTTAGCATAGACTGCATTGGCGGGCCAATTATTGCCGTGTATAATGCCAGACAAATAAAACAAGACACAATGCTCACCCTCACACTTGCCATGGTGATAATTTTGCTTGTAATTTATTTGTCGTTTAAAAACAAAAGATCTATACCACTTATTATAGTGCCACCTATGTTTGGTGCACTTTTCTCACTTGCTTTTGTGTGGCTAGTGAAAGGCGAGATTTCTGCCATTGCCATAGGCGTGGGTGCTATAGTGCTGGGCATTGCACTTAGTTATTCAATACACATAGTATCGCACCTAAATAGCAAATCTTCGCCAAAAGAAATTATTGAGGAACTTACTATGCCACTTACCATTGGTTGCTTCACCACCATTGGTGCATTTGCGGCATTAATCTTCACTCCATCTGCTTTGCTTCAAGATATGGGGCTGTTTTCGGTGTTCACCCTTATTGGCACCACAATATTCTCTCTTGTGTTTATGCCACAGTTTTTACGTGGTTTTGAGTCTACAAAAAAGAGCTATCTACTCGACAAAATAGAGCAAATTGTAGGTTATAGATACGATAGCAACAAATGGGTGGTGCTTTCTATTTTGGCACTTTTTGCTGTGGCACTATTCTACTACCAAGATGTGGACTTCGACGAAAATATGTCGCACATAAACTTTATGCCAGAGCATATAGTGAGAGCAGAAGAGCGCGCAGCAGAGATATTTGGTGACGAAAGCAAAAATGTGTACATAGCCACAGGTGGCAAAGATTTAGACGCACTTACAGCAGAATACACCCAACTAGAAACTATTTTAAATGCCTTTAAAGCAGATAGCACTATAGCTGAGGTGGCCACGCTTTCCGACTTTGTAGTGCCTACCAAAGTACAACAGACACGCATAGAAAAATGGAACAATTTCTGGCAGGTCAAAAAGGCACAGGTGTTGGCTCAAATAGACAAAGCAGCACAGCAAAACGGCTTTAAGCCTGATGCATTTTCACGTTTTAGAGACTTAATAGAAAAAGAATATACAGTTTGTGGCTACTCAAAAGAAGAAATAGCAAACATACCACTTATTTCTGAGTGGCTCACAATGACTGAAAACAACACCACGCTACTTTCTCTTATTTCAATAGACGCAGAGCAAAAAGAAGCGGTTTACACCGAGGTGGAAAAACTATCTCACACCACAGTGATAGATAGGGGATATTTCTCGTCAAAAATGGTAGAAACCACCACCGATGAGTTCAACTATATATTGCTTGTGTCTTCG
>CALDPN010000129.1 GCA_937911235.1 uncultured Bacteroidales bacterium | reverse complement strand
GATAACTCAAGCGAGCTTGGTTCTCCACTCGTTTGCACAGAAATTCCTAACTCCTCACTCTTATACACCCTATCATACTGAAGGAAGAAGTGTTGATATGTGTTGCCGTTAGGGGTGTTTTCTGCTTGTAGGCAGAAGGTAGAAAAGTTTTTCCAAAGGTTTTCGTTTTTCTTAATTTCTGTTACAAATTCTTTAGAGAAAAACTCCTTTGCATTACGTATCACGTATGGAATATTTACGTAAAAAGACAAATTTGCTATGCTAAGCAGAGTTCTGTTTGCGTCTCTAAAGTTTGGAGCGCATTGCAGGGTTTGAGTGTTGGCGTTGCGCGAAGCAATATAGGTTAAGAAATTTATAGACGGAGCAATAATAAGTTTATTGTCCACAATGGTCATATATTCGTCTTCAAGCAAAAATTGTTTGCCAAAAACAGATGCTGCAAAGCCATTTTGGTTGAAATGATAAATGTCTAAACCATTCTTTTTTATGAGTTTAGCTTCGCTGTCTTTGTCGTTTACCATATAGTTTAGCTTCTCTGCAGCTTCTTTTGCCGAGAAAAGTTTCACGATTACAAATTCATCGATAGGAGAGCGTCCGTATGCAATTTCTCCATCGAAAAACTGACGGAAAAACAGTAGTGGATTTTCGCCTGTGTTGGTTTCTAAGGAAACTAGATTGCCGTAGGCGTTGTAACCCACATCGTGTTTATTTGAAAAACTATCTATTGCTTGGGTGTATTCATCTACATCTGAAAGCGCATAATGCTTAAAGAAATAGGTATTGTATGGCATACGACTGGTAAGCGTGTTTAATGTGTATTCTTGAGCTGTGAAAAGGCTCAAAAAGTCTTGCTCGCCACCGCTTTCGGCAAAACCATTTACCACAAGTTTGTCTTCAAGCACTTCAAGGTCGAATGCACACCAACGTGCGTAGTGGTTTATATCGTCTAGATTAAATTCTTCTTTAAAAGACTCATTTAGAGTATTTTGAAATGATTGTATATTTACAAACCAGTTTGCTAAAGCACCTTCGCCTGCAGAGTTTTTTATTTTGTTAAAACCTTCTTCTTTGTCCATCAATGAGGTTTCTGTAGAAAGTTGGATAATAGATTTTTCTACCAAAGATTTGTCGTTGGAAATAAGAAGAATATCGCTAGGGTAGGCAAAGTATAATTTGCTTGGAATGTTTTTTGAAAGCAATTCAGTGATAGCTGTTTGCTCATTGTTAGATACTTGTGCGCTCCAAAGGTGTTTGCCATCGGCGTATGAACTCAAAACAATTTTTCTACTTTTAAGCACACTGCTAATGTCTGGATTTGCTTCTTTAAGCGAATCTACAAGTGTGAAAATTGTATTTAGAGTCTTTAGCTCGCCAAGAAGGCTAAGGTCTTGCCAATAATTATTATTGTATAGTAGTGCTTCGGTAAGTCCTTCTGGGTTGTTTATCTGAAGAATGCTTACAGGAACTTCTGGAAAACTGCTATAAATGTCGGTTTGCTTAGATATTGTGTTTGATTTTAATGATACAATACCCCAAATGGCACAACCAAGGGCAAGTGCCGCAATGCTGATTATTATGATGATTTTTTTCAAAATGTATCTGTTTTTATTGTTTTGTAACCCTAACTAAAAAGAATATCCTAATCCAAGCTCAAGGAATTCAACTTTTTGTAAATGTGTTTTGAAACTTAAGTTTACAAGGAAGTCTTTGGTAATGTGATATTTAACACCAAGGCGGAAATAGTTCCAACCGTCTTCTTTGTCTATGTCGTAGGCGTAAAATAGTCCTTTTTTCTTAGGAGTTTCGCCTTTGTTAAGTGCTTCTAAAATTTCGCCTCCTGGCTCCATGTTTTTAACAGGGTCGTAAAGGTAAAGACCTAAATGGAAGAAAATTCCAACCTTGCCTATGGTAAGTTCGTTGGCTATATTAAGACCAAGTCTTAGTTTGTTTTCAAAATTGTTGTTTGGAGTGAATGTTCTGCCAAAGTGAGTATTTTCTTTTGTCCAATAATATTTGCCAGAGGCATCTTGTGCCACTGTTTGAGCGTAAGCTCCGTCGTAAAATAAATCTAGCCCAAGACCAATTCTGTGCTGGCGACAGGTGTGGTAATAACCTTCAAGATTTAAACTCGCAGTGCCAAAATATTTATTGTCTTTGTAGTAAAGTTTCTTAAACCCACCGCTCAAAATCACTTCACCGCTCCAACGTTTCAAAGAGTTAGGAATTTCTGTGCAAACGAGAGGAGAATCAAGCTCGCTTGAATTCTCCCGAGTGCCGCCAGAAATCACGAGCGGAGCGAGTAATTTTTCCTCATTAAATAAGTATTTCACCCCTAAGTACCCATTAAACATATTAAATCCGCTGTTTGGTTGGCTCGTGCTAGCACTAGAGAAGTGGTTGAACATCACATCGGCAGTAAGGCTAACGTTCTTGTGTACAGGTACTTCAATGTTTAGGCCTGCCGAAATAGCAAAGTTGAACACGCCGCCTATAGCAAAGTTATAATCTGCAGCTTTTTGTTTTATGGCGCGAGGGTCGGCTATGGCAGCCTCAAGGTCGCAAGGTTTGGTGCAAAATGCAGCACCCATACCCATTTTGGCGTTGAAACGTATTTTTTCACTATTCACCATAGGTATATTAATGTATGGATAAAGTGAAATCATTTGTCCTGTAATTTCAGGGTTGCCAAGGTCGAGCACTTGAAGGGCAAAACCTAAATCTGGCATATTGAAGTCTTTGTGCCACTGCTTACTACCATCAGAAGCAAGTTCAAAGGCAAGTTCGCCACCAAGCACAGGGCCTTTTGTAAGTGGTTTAATTATACTGGCATCGTGTGGATATATCCAACCGCCAATGAATTGTCCCTTCACTTTATATGCAGTAAAACTTTTATCTTCTGTAGCATTTGCCACTGTAGATAAAACTAGTAGTATATATAATAGGTATCTTCTCATAAAACAAAAATCACTACAAATATAGTGAAAATAAGCAAAAACTTCTAACTTTTTTCTTATATTTGCCTTTCGTTTGCAAAGAAATTGCAAGCAATAACAAATTAATAAACAAGACGCAGATGTTTGCTGTATTAGAGAAAGAATTACGTTCGTTTTTTTCTACACTTACTGGACCAATAGTTATAGCAGTATATTTACTTCTTACTGCATCGTTTTTGTGGCTTATTCCAGGAGAAAATAATGTTTTATGGGGTGGGTATGCCAATCTTGATGGTTTGTTTACCTTAGCTCCATGGCTGTTTTTATTCCTAATACCAGCCATCACAATGCGAACATTTTCCGACGAATATAGGCTTGGCACTGTAGAAATTCTTCGCACACGTCCGATACATCCGTATAGCATAGTAGTATCAAAATATTTAGCCTCGCTAATAATAGCCCTTATAAGTTTATTTTTTACTTTATTCTATTTATTAGCAGTTTGTTATCTAGGTACACCATTTGCAAATATCGACCTTGGAGGTTTCTTTGGGTCGTTTATAGGGCTGATATTTTTAGCTTGTCTTTACACTGCAATAGGTATATTTTTCTCGTCGCTATCAGATAATCCTATTATATCATTTGTGGGCTCAGCATTTTTATGTTTTGTATTTTATTACGGATTTGAAATGCTTTCTTTTATTCCAACAAACGTAAATGTTAAGGATTTTATTTCCTCTATGGGCATAGCTTATCACTACGATTCTATGAGCCGTGGGGTGATAGATTTTTCTGATATTTGGTACTTCATTACCATTAGTCAATTCTTCCTTTTAATCACATTTAGAAAAAGATTTTCTTTGCGATTGCTAGGTGTATCGTTGGCACTAATAATGACAAATCTACTTGTATCTAATGTGGTTTGGAGACTAGATTTAACAGCTGAAAAACGTCATAGTATATCAGAAAGCACAAAAAATCTGCTTGAAAATCAGGAAAACGGAGTGAAGGTAGATGTGTATCTCGATGGTGATATGAATGTGGGCTTTTTAAGACTTAAAAAATCTGTAGCATACTTGCTAGACGAAATGGATAGATATGCTTCTGTAGGTCTGAATGTGAAGTTTACAGACCCTTTAAAAGAAGCTACATCTGAAAAAACTAGAAATCAAATCATGGCAAAAATGCAGAGAAAAGGTCTGCAGCCAACCATGGTTCACGACTATGACAACAACGGAAATACCCTTCAAAAAGTAATCTTTCCATGGGCAGTGTTTTCCCATGCAGGAGATACAATTACAGTGCCTCTGCTGCAAAATATAGCTGGTCGCTCTGGTGATGAAAACTTAAATTCTTCAATTGAAAATCTTGAATATGCCTTCACAGATGCCTTACGCATATTAACTCAGAAAGAGGTAGTAAAAGTGGCGTTTTTAGAGGGTCATGGCGAGGCGGAAGAACATTTTGTGTATAGTTTAACAGAGGGTCTTTCTCGTTACTATCAGGTAGATAGAGGAGTGTTGGGTGGCGATCCTAATATATTAAACGACTATAAAGTAGTAATCATCGCCGAGCCTCAAACAGCCTTTTCAGAGTCTGATAAATATATTTTAGACCAATATATTATGCGAGGCGGTAGAGTAATTTGGCTTGTGGATGGTGTGGCAACAAATGGTGAAGTAGGCAAGCCAAACGATTTAAACTTAACGGACCAACTCTTTACATACGGAGTGCGCATACAGCCAATGATGCTGCTTGATATTCAATGTGCCACAGTGCCAATTAATACATCTTTAGAAGGACAAGAGCCAAACTTTGCACCAATGCCTTGGTACTATTCTCCGCTTCTTATGACTCTGCCAAGTCATGCAATAACAAGAAATATAGCGCCAGTGAAGGCAGAGTTTTCTTCATACGTGGAAAAGGTAGGAGAGAACGACTCTGTGAGTGGCACAGTGTTACTTTGTTCTTCGTCTAAAACAGCTCTAGAAAAAGCACCAATGCAGCTTTCGGCAGATATTGTAAATCTTTCTCCTGAGTCGCCTTATTTTGCATATTCGTATATGCCAGTGGCAGTGCTACTTGAAGGTAAATTTAAGTCTGTTTATGCCAATAGACTTGCTCCAGAAGGTATTGTTACTGCAGGTGTGAAACCAATAAAGCAAAGCGAAAATACCAAAATGATAGTGGTGGCAGATGGCTCTATTGCACTAAATTCTTTGCAAGGTTTTGCCTCTGGTTATGAGCCACTTCCTCTTGGCTACGATAAATATATGAAGATGCAGTTTGGTAACAACGACTTTATGCTAAATGCAGTAAATTATTTAGCAGACGATGGCGACTGGATGCAGCTAAGAAATAAAAAAATAAGTCTTCGCATATTAGATAAAGAAAAAGTTGCTAAAAATGGAGACTTTTGGAAGTGGTTCTGTATGACAGTACCAGTTTTATTGTTGATAATTATTTCTCTAATCTTCCAATTTGTTCGTAAAAATCAAAATACGAAATAGGAAATTATCATTAAAAAATATATTTTTGTACTTTAATAAATAAATGTTTAACCTAACTATATATGAAATTCACAGTTTCTTCAGCAGAGTTTTCAGAGCGCTTACAACAAGTGCTTCACGTAATGTCTTCAAAACCTATTACACCAGTTTTCAACTTTGTAAAATTCGACCTTTATGGTGATAATCTATCACTTACAGGTTCTGATGGTGATATTACCCTAACAGCAACAATGAAAGTAGAAAGCCCAGAAGGCGAAGGTAGTTTCCTTATCTTAGGTAGCCAAATTAGCTTCTTGTCAAAATTTGGAAATCAACCACTTGTGTTTACAATAGACGAACGTAGCTATTCATTAGAGATTAAATCTTCTGCTGGTAAATACAACTATATAGGTCAGTCTGCATCTGAATATCCTGCTGCTAGAGGACTTGCCGACGATGCTAGAGAAATTAATCTTCCTGCAGATTCTGTTATGGAAGGTATTAATAAAACCTTATTTGCAGCAAGCAACGACGAACTTCGTCCTATTATGATTAGTGTTTGTGTGGATGTTACTCCAGAAGGTTTATATTTTGTAGCAACAGATGCTCACAAACTTGCTATGGTTAAATACAACAACCTAGGTAGCGAAGATGCAAAACGTCTTGTATGGCCTTCAAGAAGTGTAGGTGCTCTTAAAAACTTCTTAGCAAAAGATAAAGGTGAACTAAATATTAAATTTGATTCATCAAGCATCTACTTTAAAACCGCAAACTATCTATTAGTGAGCCGTTTAGTAGAAGGTAACTATCCAAACTATAAAGCTGTTATCCCAAGAGAAATGCCTATCTCTGTATTTGTAAATGCAGACGTATTTCGCGTGGCTCTTACACGTGTAGCAGCTTGCTCTTCAGCAACAAACCTTGTACGCATGTCTATCACATCAAACAATATCCACCTTCTAAGCCAAGATTTAGACTATTCAGTTTCTGGTGAAGAAAATGTAGAATGTACCCTAAATGGTGTAGATAGCATCGAGCTAGGCATCCGTTCAGACTTAATGTTAGCTATTTTAAGTGCTATAAGCCCTGTTACTGAAATAGAATTAAAACTTATCGATAGAACAAGACCAATGCTTGTGCTTCCTGTAAATCAGGCAGAGAATACTGAGGTTACAATGTTAGTTACCCCAATGCTAGTGTAATTAGTTATTTTATGAATTTAAATTTAAAAAATCCGATAATATTCTTCGACCTTGAAACCACTGGGCTTGATGTGTGCAAAGACAGAATTGTGCAAATTGCATACATTAAAGTAAACCCTAATGGCACAGAAGAAGAAAAAAACTTTTTGATAAATCCAGAAATGCCTATCCCTGCAGAAACCACTGCTATTCATGGTATTTCAGATGCAGATGTAGCCGATAAACCTACATTTAGAGAACTTGCAAGTGTATTAGTAAAAGATTTTAAAGGTTCAGATATAGCAGGTTACAATTCAAATAAGTTCGACTTGCCACTGCTAGCAGAAGAGTTTTTAAGAGTAGGAGCAGATATAGACCTTTCTCGCTGCAAAAAGATAGATGTGCAAACTATTTTCTTCAAAAAAGAACAACGCAATCTTGTGGCTGCATATAAGTTTTATTGTGGTAAAGATTTAACAAACGCACATAATGCACTAGCAGATACTCGTGCCACATACGAAGTACTTAAAGGTCAGTTGGATAAATATCCAGACCTAGAAAATGATATGGCATATCTTTCTGAGTTTACTTCTCACAATAAAAATGTTGACTTTGCAGGTCACTTAGTTTATAACGAAAAAGGCGAGGAAGTAATAAACTTCGGAAAATATAGAGGAAAAATTGCTGCAGAAGTTCTTAAAGCAGACCCAGGATATTTCGGTTGGATTATGCAAGCGGATTTTCCACTTACCACAAAACAAGCATTTACTCGTATAATGTTAAAAAGTAAGATATAAAATTATCGTGCACAGATAATTAAATAGTGTGCATTAATTTAACATTTATAACTAAAATCTCCGTTTTTAAGCAGAAATGGAGATTTTTTTATGCATTTTAAGTAAATAAATCTTAAATTTGCCAATTGAGCATAAACGTTTGCATTTATAGAAAGAAAAGAAAATAAAACAAAATAAATCAAATATTATGAAAAAATCATTTAAGAAATCAATTCTATTTATGTGGTTTGTCTTGCTTGGATTTGTTATGCCAATGCAAGTGAGTGCATACTACATTGCAGGTTGGGGTGGTGATTGGACCCATAGAGAGATGGGTAATAATCAATACACCTATTTCGCACAAACTGCAGGAGATTATCAATTTAAAATCTCACAAAGCAACAACTGGGATAAACAATGGGCTTGTGGTACAACAGTGAATGTTTCTGGTGTTGTGACAAAGAATAGTTGCAACAATGGAGATAATATTTCAGTGAAATTGACTAAAAATGCTGATGTTACCATATCATTTAATGGTAGTGTGATTACAGTTACAGCAACTGAAGTGACAGTGGCATTAGATGCCTACCTTAAAGGCTCATTTGATACTTGGGGTACAGGTAAACAAATGACCAAAAATGGAGATCAATTCGAACTTAAAAATGTGGAGTTAGGAGCAGACACTCAATTAAAAATTAACTATGCTGGTAATATTTGGGCTGGTTATGACCAAGTAAAAAGTGGTGATAAAGGAGGTTTCTGCACTAGAGGAAATGGTGGAGATGATAATAATATCATAATTTCAGTTACTGGTACTTATAGTTTCTACTACAAACAAGCATCAAATGAAATATATATGGTGTTGGAGTCTTCTGGAGAGACAGGTGGCGATGACGAAGAAGATGACTATATTGAAGCTTTAGAATGCGATGCTGCAAATACTAGAATTATTTATACAGAAGACTTTGGAACATTCTCAGATGACAAAGGTAGAGCTTCTTATTCAAAATCTGGTACAGGCTTTACTGCAAAAGTTCCTACATCTTCATATACAGCAATGACCACTTCTTGTACTGCAATTGAAAACGCAGGTTACTATGCAGTACTTGCAAATCCATTCTATGCAGGTTGTGGTACTCAAAAACAAGGTGATACTCACGCTTGTGAGTGTAATAATGGTCAATGGTATCAAAATATAACCGACCATACAGGCAATACAAATGGTGGTATGTTATTCTACAACTGTAGAGATGGTAAAAGTCAAACAGATATTTTATACGAATCTACTGTAGATGTATGCCAAAATACATACATCAATTTCTCTGCATATATCGCTTCTGCTACAGCTGCGAATAGAGGTTGTAGTGTAAAAGCAAAAGTAAGATTCATTCTTTATGACGCTACATCTAACGCAGAATTGTCTCGCTATACCACAGACTATATTCCACTTGAAGAAGGTAAATGGGAAAAAATTGCGGTAATGTTCAATTCTAAGTCTGCTGATAAGGTTACTTTAAAATTATTAAACTTAGCAGAATCTGGTTGTGGTAACGACTTATTATTAGACGATATTACATTTAGTGTTTGTACTCCAAAAGCAAATTTAGTTTGCTCAAATGGTACAGAAGAATTTACTATTATTCCTGGACAAAAGGAAACTCTTACTGCTTCTATCATTAGTGGTGTAATGGAAAATCCATATTACTTATGGCAATATCAATCTAATAAAGCAGGTTGGATGCCTATTGGCCAGCCAGAAGTAAACAAAACAGAATTAGAAGTAATTCCAGAAGCAAATCCTACTTTGTATCGTGTAATTATTGCAAATACAGCAGAAGAGGCAATAAATATTGCAGCTCAAGGTAACCCTTCTGCTTGCGGTATATATGCTATTACCAATACCGTAACAGCTAATGTTACAAACTTAGGATTAATTTCTAACTTGTCAGATGGAAGTATCTGTGCTGATGGGGTAGATAAAAATACTCTTACACTTAAAGTAACAAACCCACTTAATGTGGCAGTGACTGGAGTGAAAGTGGCAGTTGAGATTCCAGAAGGTGTAACTGCTTACAATGCAGGAACAACCACGGTATTTACTGGTTTTGCAGAGTTTAACTTAGCTGCAAATGGTTCTAAAACTTTAACATTAGATTTAAAATCTACAGCTGCAATTACTGCTTCTCAAATTAAATCTATTAAATCTTATATTGCAAAAACATTTGACCTAACATGGGATTCTGAGTCTGCGCTTGTTAAAGCATCAAGTGACATTACAGTAAATCCTGTTCCAACTGCAAAATTTGCAGTTGCAAGTGAAAATATCTGTAAAGGAAGTACAACAACAGGAACAAAAGTTATAATCTCAAATGGTTCTCCAAATTATACTTTAACTATTGGTGGAACAAATTATACAGCAACCACTTCTCCATATTTGTTTGCTGTAATTCCTACTTCTACAACTACATATACATTAACTAAAGTAATGGATGCTAAAGGTTGTTACTCAACACCTACTAGCAATAATACTGTTACTGTAAATGTAGAAGAAATCAAAATTACAACTCACCCTGCATCAACTTCTGTTTGTGTGGGTGCAGGAGCAACATTCTCTGTAGTTGCATCTGGTGTAGATAAATATCAATGGCAAGTAAGTTCAGATAATAGCAATTGGAATAATATTTCTGGTGCAACTGCTTCTACTTACAGCATTTCTACTACCACAGCAAGCGATAACAACAAATATTATCGTGTAATTGTAAGCAAAAACGGTGGTAAATGTGACGCTGTAGAAAGTAATTCAGCAAAATTAACTGTTAAGACAACAGCTGTTCCTACCTTAACTAAGTCTGAATACAAAGAATGTGCTACAAGTGGTAATGTTCAGTTAAGTACTTTATTCTCTGGTACAGGCCTAAAATTCTATTCAGATGCAGCATTGACCAATGAGGTTACTAAATTCTCTGCTTCAGAAGTAGTAACAGGCAAAAAATATTATGCTACTCAAACAATTAATGGTTGTACAAGTGCAGCAACAGAAATTTCAGTAACTGTTAAAGGTGTTCCAACACTAAATTCTGTCTCTACAGATAAAGATGCTATCTGTAAAGGTGAGTCTAATGCAGAACTTACATATAGTGTCTCTGGTGGTTTAGCTCCTTATACATTATATATAGATAGAACAGAAGCTGGTACTACAACTACTGTTAATCCAAGTGTTTCTGCTACAGGTACATACCCAGTAAATCCATCAAGTGATGCTACCTATGAATTTACCAAAGTAGTAGATGCTAATGGTTGCGAAAGCACATCAAATAAAAAAGTTTCTATCGATGTGCAAGAGATAAATGTAATAGCAAATATCTCTGATGATAATGTATGTGCAGATAAAACAAAAACATTTACCGTTAACGCCTCAGGCGATAATTTAAATTACAAATGGTATGAATCTACAAATGGTGGTATATCATTTGCACAAGTAGGTACAAATTTAGCTACATACACCACAGGTTCATTCTCTATGGGAGACCAAAAACAATACAAAGTTGTTGTTTCTCAAAATCCTGAGGTATGTAAAGCAGTAGAAGGACTTGCTAAAATAACTGTTCAAGACTGTTCTGGCTTTGAGATAACTTATAACGCAGAAACATCTGCCGAAGTATGTAAAGGTGATAATATAAAACTAAAAGTTACATTAAAGAATAACTCTTCAGAAAATGCAACTAATGTAGAAGTTGTACTTACAGATATAGCAGATCAAAGACAAGTTTCAAGAAATGCTTCGTCTGGTTCTTATTATACTCATAGTACAGGTATTTGGGCAATACCAAGTTTAGCTAGTGGTGCCACAGCTACATTAACTCTAGAAATAGAAGGAACTAACGTAGTAAAAGATTTAGTTTCTAAGGCATACGTTATAAAATCTGGTACAACCACATATACAGAGGCTACAACAAAAGCCTTTGCGTCAAAGAAAATCACAGTAAAAGATATTACTGCAGCACCTACCTTAATACCTGAAACATATAAAGGTTGTCCAGAAGAGGATATGTTAAATCTTAATACTCAAGTGTCTTCTGATGCAACAAACCTAAAATTCTATACAACTGAGACTGGTACTGAATCTGTTACTCAAGCAAACAAAAATACTGTAGGTACCACTACATATTGGGTAAGCAATACTAAAGTAGGCGAGTGTGAAAGTCCACGTACAAAACTTGATATTACAGTTTATCCTCAACCAACAGCTACATTATCAGGAAATTCTACTATTTGCAATGGTGGTTCTGCAAACTTATTAGTAACCCTAACAGGCAAACCTTCATATATTGTAAAACTTTCAAATGGTAGTGAACCAACATTGAATGCCACTGGAAATATCACTGTAAGCCCAACATCAACCACTACTTATACTTTGTTAGAAGTAAAAGATGGTCATGGTTGTTATGCAACACTTTCTGGTAGTGCCAAAGTTACAGTAAACAACAAACCTTCTATTACTATCAATGAAAATCCACATCCTTCTTATTGTGCAGGTATGCAATATACACTTCCTACTGTTACAGTAACAAACAATGGTTCAACAGTAACATCAGAAGGTTGGTATCTAGCAGGGGTGAAACTAAATTCAAATAATGTTACATTCCAAATGTCTGATGTAGGTAAAAAACTTGTTTACAAAGCATCAAATACATGTGGTGAAACAGAAAGAGAATTTATTTCTTCACTTGTTGTGGAAGACTGTGCAGACCTAGTTTTAGTATATTCTCTAGATAAATCAGATTATTGTGCAGGTGACGAAGCTGTTTTAACAGCAACTATTAAAAACAATGGTACCACAGATTTATCTGATGTAAAATTAAATCAAACATGGAGTGGTGCACAAAACAATGTCACCACAACACAAGATAAAGGTACATATTCTAATGGTAATTGGAATATTCCAACACTACCAGCAGGTGAGTCTGCTATACTTACCATCACATTTAAGGCTACAACTGCTGAAATATTTAAAATGCATGTTACTGCAGCAAATGGTGTAACATATTCTTCATATGATGCTTCTGTAGCTAAGGCAACTACAGATTTGGTAGTAAAAGAAATTTCATCAAATGTAGTGGCTAATAATTATATCTCTTGTCCTACCGATGGTGCAGAATTCCCAATTACAAACTTAGTTACTTCAAATAAAGATGGCTTAAAAGTAATGGGTAAAAACGATGCTGGTGAATATTATGATTTAACCTCTGTTCCTATGGTTAATCCAAGTGTTCAAACAACATCTACCACATATTATATTACAAACACAGAAAATGGTAAATGCGAAAGCACCACACCAACACCAGTCACAGTAGAAGTTTACAAACCAGTGACTGCAAGTATTTCTGCTCCAGTAGAAGTATGTTACGGAAACAACTCAGCTGTAGAAATTTCTTTAGATGGTGTGGCTCCATATGTTGTGGTATATAATAATGGTACTTCAGATGTACCATTAGATAATATAACAACATCAACAGTAACCATTAATGATGCGCTTTATACTACAACAACCTATAGTTTAGTATCTGTAACAGATAAAAACGGTTGTGAAGCACCAATTTCAAGTGACGACAAAGCAACTATCAAAGTAAACGAACTTCCTACTATTGCTTCTGTAGAAATAGAGGATGACGATGATTATATTTGCCAAGGTATTACAACAAATTTAATAGTAACATTTACAGGAAATGCTCCATTCACATTTACAATTAATGGTACTCAGTACACATCTGATGATAATGAATTTGAAATGGAAATTTCTCAGGCAGGTAGATATGTAGTAGAAAACTTAGTAGATGCAAAATGCTCTTCTGCTGCAGATTCACAAGCATCTGCTACTTTATATGTAGAAGCTATTCCAGAGCTAACAGTGTCTCCTACAAGTGCAAAACTCGATTGTAATAATGAAGAAACTACAATCACTGCATCTGGTGCATTTACATATTCTTGGACAGACGATAAAGGCACAGCAGCGCAATCTGGTACTTCAATTCTTGCAAAACAAACAGGCTCTGAAACCACCTATACCGTAGTTGGTACATCAGAACATGGTTGTGTATCTGAAGCTGTTTCAGTTACTGTAACAGAAAACTTTGTAAAACCGTATGCAGAAATAGTTATCCGTCAGTTAGACGATAGCGGTGCTCAAGAAGAAGTTAAAGAGCTAAACTGTACTCATAGTAGAATAGCTCTTGATGCTGATATTACACAAACTCAAGAAACTATTGTAAAATACGAATGGTCAACATTATCTGAAAATAACTCTACAGGTGTAACTGCTCCAGGTGTATATACACTAATAGTTACAGGTGAAAATGGTTGTACATATACCACAGACTTTGAAGTGACACAAAATGTTACAAAACCTGAACTAACTATTGAAAACTATGTAATTGACCCAGAAACAGGTAATCAAGTTTCAACTTCTACTTTAACATGTGCTGATACAGAAATTACATTATCAGTAGAATCTCAAAATGCTAACGCAACAGAAGGTGTTGAATTTAAATGGTATGATACACAAGAATTTGAGATTGCAGAACCACTAGCAACTGGTAATACATTAAATATTAATACTCCAGCAGAATACATTGTAGTGGCTAAAGGTGGTAATGGATGTAGAGTATTTAAAACATTTGATATAACAGAGGATAAAGAAAATCCAAATGTTGAAATTTCTGCTAGCTCAGATATTATTACATGTTCTGTACCAGAAGTAGAATTAACAGCAACTTCAGATGTAAGTGTTTCATACGAATGGAACGATACAAATAAAACCACAAGTGCTACTCTAAACGTAGAAGAGGGTGGTGTGTACGAAGTACTTGTTACAGCAGAAAATGGTTGTAAAAATACTGCTTCATACACAGTAACACAACGCACCGACCTTCCAGTGGTGGAAATTACACCTTCTGAAGAAAAAGTAACTTGTAAACCAAATACTCTAACAGCCTCTGGGGCAAAAACATATACATGGAGCACCGAAGAGGCAAAAGATGCTATCGAAGTAACAACAGGTGGCACATATACAGTATATGGTGAAAATGAATATGGTTGCGTAGGTGAAGCTGAAATTACTCTAGAAGAAGACAAACTTGCTCCTTCAATTAAACTTACAGCAGATACCACTTGGGTAACATGTCGTAGAGAAAAAGCAGTTCTTACTGCTGAGGTTACAAATGCAGAAGATACTCGCACTTACTCATATACATGGGCACAAAACAATGAAGTATCTAATGTAACAAAATCTACATTTGATGCTAAAGTTGAAGCTACATATAAAGTAACTATCACCGACGAAACCAATGCTTGTAAGGCAGAAAAAACTATCAATATCAAGGAAAATAAACAAAAACCATTGATTGATATTCAGTCGCTTCCATCAGTTTGTCTTCCTGCTACAGTAGATTTAAAAGATGCAGTAGGTCCAAACACAAAAGCTGATGAAGTAAAATATTTTGCAGATGCAACTCTAACACAACAACTAACCGACACAAATATTGAAGCTGCAGTAAATGCAGTATATTATGTTGTTGGTTACGAAGTAGACAACAACGGTTGCGTAGGTGATCCAATTGCAATTCCTGTAGTTCTAAAACCATCAACATCAAAACCAGTGGTAGAAAACTACGACGAATGTGCAGAAGTAGGAACAAAAACATTGAGTTCATTGGTGAAATCTGATAAGACTAAATTGGTATTCTTCGAAGATGAAACTTCAGAGGCTCCAATTGCCGATCTATTTAGTACATCAGCCGAAAATACAACCACCACATATTGGGTAAGCAATACTAAAACAGGTGCTTGCGAAAGTGAGCGCGTAGCTATTGAGGTAAAAATTGCAGGATATATCGATTTCTCTGTAGAAGCTTCTCAGACAAGACTTCCAGCAGGTCAAGAAGTTACTATTACAGTAACGCCACTAAGCGATACCCCAGTAGATGAATATGTTTGGTATCGTGGCGATGAAGTTGTACAAGCAACAGACGAATTAGAACTTACCGAACAACTTTACCTAAATGAAAAATATAGTGTACAAGCAGTAGGTCGTTGTAATTCACCTAAAAAAGAAGTTGATGTAGAGGCAATTTGGCCAACAGCCTTCACTCCTCACAACGGAAATGGTCTAAATGACACATTTGCAAAAGGTATGAATATTATCGTGTTCAACCGTTTCTATACCAAAATTTACGAAGGTCCTGACGGTTGGGATGGCTCTATAAATGGTGCAATGAACGACGGCAAAGAAACAGCGGTGCCAGGCGTTTACTACTACTCAGTATTGCTTCCAAACGGCCAAGTTAAGAAAGGAACAATCGAAATTGTAAAAGTAGATTAATATGCAATCTTATGAATAGAGTGTAAATTTTATGCACATTTCTGCAAACGTTGTGCATAAAATTTAACAAATAAACCTAAAATCCTCATTTCTAGGTAGAAATGAGGATTTTTTTTTGTTTGTTTCTCAAAATAAAATTATATTTGTAAATTGTTATACGTAGGCATAGTTACGCCTTTTTGATGCTATAAATAATAGATTAAGAAAGAACTTAAATTAACAAATCAAATACTATGAAAAAACTAAAAAATTTAATGCGCGTTTTTGCATTATTACTTATGCTTGTAGGTGTGAGCAGCAGTGCATTTGGTGCGTATTACATGAAACACCCATGGGGTGGTGGTAATTGGGAATGGAAACAATTAGATGGAAATAATAAGGTAACTGCAGCCTATGGTGGTGGTGGAGTAAATGTTCATACCTCTGCAAATGACAATGGCGCACAATGGTTTGGAACTCCAGAATTAGTTGGTTCTCCAACTAAAGGTGCCCAATGTGTATTTGAATATAATCCTTCTTCAAATACAGTAACTATTACTGCAGTAGGTGGTGGTACAACTACTTCTTCGTTATACATTATTGGTGATGCAGCACAAGGTTGGAATGATGCAAATGGAAATCCTATTTTCGTGGCAATGACTGCAGGCTCAAATGGTGAATACTATTACGACGGATTATTTGCAAGTAGACAATTCAAATTTACTACACAAAACAACTGGTCTGATGCATCTCAAAATCTATATAATAATTCATCTGAAGATGCTTCTAAAAATGTAGGTGTCTCAACAACTAAGATGACTGGCGATAATAATCTGCAAGTTACTCTGTCAACAGGTTATCAAGAACCTATTAGATTTTACGTAAATTCTTCTTCTAATAAATACTGGGCGGTAGCAACAAAAGCTCAAATGTTCACTTTAACTGCATCTAAAACAGATTACGATACAGCAAATGCACCAACAGAATTAACATTAAAAGTAGAAACTGATAATTCAACAACAGGAGAATATATGTGGTATAAATCTACTGATGGAACTAATTTTACCCTAATTCCGGGTGCTCTAAATGGTGGATATACCTTAAAAGGTGATGCTGTGCCTATGGTTACAACATACTTCCGCGTTAAACGCAAAAAAACGTCTGAAGCTGGTTTTGCAGAATCAACTATTAAAATAAATGTATTCCAAACTTGTGGTGAAGGTACAAAAGGTTCAAATCTGTTTAAAATCACTTTTGACGATGATTCTAAATTGAAAACATTATTAGGAGCGGGTAGCCGTATGAAATATGATGCAATGGTTACTGGTTATGATTTTGTTGAAGCTCCTTATAAAATTAATGATGGTCAATATGCGATTGTAACCGAACCATTATATTGTGGCTATGGTGCTGGCGGACAAGAAGAATGTGGAACAAATATCTCTTGTATAGAACAAAGAATCAAAAACGACCAAAATGATAGATGGTTCCGTGGATTTAGAGATCATACTCAAAACAAAGGTGGCGCAAATCCTCCTTTTGGTGGTATGCTTTTAATTAACTTCAAAGAACCAGGAGTGGCATTCTCTAGAATCTTAACTCCAGATGAAACAAAAGATTTCTCAGAAGGTGCTGTGCTTACTTTCTCTGCTTATATGGCATCTGCGGCAGTAGAAAGCAAACCAAATGTAACATTCAAACCTATCGATACAGAGTTGATAATTGAGTTCAAGAAAACTGGCGAAACTACTTGGAAACCAGTTGCAAATATAGAATCTCAAGTAGAATTTAAAGATAATTGGAAAAGATTTGAAACTAGTTGGAAAATCACAGATATAGAAGGTGAATTTAGAGTTGTAATTAAAAACAACGGTTCAACAGGTGATGGTAATGACCTACTTATTGACGATATTAGCCTAGACTTATGTTCTCCTACTATTTCTGTGGAATTTTCTGATATTCAAGCAGATTCATACACATTTACTAGTGTAGATGAAGAAATCTCTGTTCGTGTTCCAAAAGTAAACTTTGGTTCTATCTCAGATCCTTGTTTAATGCTATTTGGTATTGATAAAAATGGTAAATACAACTTTATCGCAGAAATGCTAGATGATAATGGCAATTATTATGTGGCAAAAAATTCAGTAAATGGCTCAATGCTAATAGAGATAGCAGATGATGGAAGCAGAAATATTGCCCCAATGCAACTTCAAGCTGTTGTAAGTGAGAAAGTCGGCGGTACATGCAACGATGATGTTATGAGTGGTGTTCAAGATGGAAGATATACCCCAGGAGCAGATCCTATGGTAGTATTCTCTTCTAATACACTTTCTGTAAACCTTGAATGTCAAGAAAGTCAACTAATATTATTAGAAGGTGAACCAACAAGTATTTGTTACTCAGAGGATATGATTTTCCCAGAATTGAAATTAACCTCAAACAATATTTCTTCTTCTGTATCTTTGGATATTCTTGTAAATAATGATGTTGTTTTACAAGGTATTCCATTTGTGCCAGAACAAGGAACTAACGTAATGGTTCTAAATGTAAGTGAATTATATCTACAAGCAACAGGTAATCCATATTTACCAAGCCAAGGTGCTCAAAAAGTAACTGTTAAGATTACAGAATCATTTGCAGATGGTATTCTTTGTGAAAGAATAGCACAAGGTGAAGTTTCTATCGATGTGACAGGTCACTCAGAAACACCAGTCCTAAACCGTGATGGTGAAATATATGCATATAATATGTGTAAAACAGCGGTTTCACAAGATAAATTCTTCTTCAATGAACTTGTTGCTCAACCAACCGATAAATCAGGTTTAGTATGGCTAACAATGGATGATAAAATAATTCCAGCAGAAGAAGCATTCTTCTATGCAGATGTAGTACAAGAAGATTCTGTTAAACTATATAGCAATCCAGCAGGTTCTTGCCCAAGTGATACTATTGTGGTAAGATATCGTGTAAAATCTATTACAGCTGCTCCAGTAGTAAATAATTATAAAGAATGTGCAAAAGAAGGTGAAGTTATAGCTCTATCTTCATTGGTAGGAAATGCTGATGTTTATAAATATCTAATATTTAAAGATGAAACTGGCGCTGAGGTGACTGAATTTGATGCTTCTGAAATTGGTAAAACAAAATACTATATAACTGCATCTCAAGACGAAATTCAGTCAGCTTCAAACAACTATTGCGAAGCACAAGATTCAGTATATGTAACAATCAAAGGTAATGCAACTGCTGCAAATATTATTGCAAATGACACTTTGGTATGTCCTAATGCAGAATTAGTATTGCTTGCAAAAGCAGACTTTGCAGAAGAACAAACAAATGTGAAACTTACATGGTATGCAGATGAATCATTAAGCAGAATATATGCATATGGCGAAACATTCAAATATTTTGTTTTAGATGAAGCATATAAACAAAATCCACACACTGTGTATGTTACAGTGCAAAGTGATGATTATTGCGAAAATGTGCCATCAGAGGCTAAACCTGTGGTAATTTCTCAAAAAGAAGCGGTACCTTCGTTAGCAATTTCTCCAGCATCTGCAGAGGTGGTTATTGGTGCAATGCCAGGATTCACTGTTACCCCAGATGATGCAAAATATGATTTATATGTAAATGATGTAAAAGTATCTGCCGATGCAACAACCTACAAACCATACTTAAACTCTGAATATAAATTAGTATATCAAGGTGATTGTGGAACCTCGTCAGCTACTGCTCATGTAGCAGTTAAATGGCCAACAGTATTTACTCCATACGTACAAGATGGTAGAAATGATACATTCGTTCAAGATATGGACCCTAATTTCTACACTCAAATCTTTACACGTTTCGGAACAAAGATTTATGAAGGTCCAAATGGTTGGAATGGTTCTATAAATGGTTCAATGAACGGAAGTAAAGAAGTGGCAGCTCCAGGTGTTTACTATTATGTAGTACAACTTCCAGATGGAAACGTTAAAAAAGGAACAATTGAAGTATTCAAATATTAATGTAAATAACATAAAATTAGATAGATATGAAAAAACTACTAACTGCTTTTCTAGCATTATGTTCAATATCTGCAATGGCAGCTATTAGCGAAAAGTATGCAGAAGGCTACACCTTCGATCCTACTATAAGTAGTACAGAAGAAAAAGAATTTGCACTATCTCCATACAAGGATAGCACATTTATCTTCTTGCGAGGAGAAACTGTTTATGTTACAAAACTAGACACACTTGGAGAACTAGACAACCCACAAGTATGTAAAGACTTCTCTAAAATTAAAGTAAATGGTCTTGTGGCATACGACAAAAAACGTAATCGTATATATTATAGCCAATATAACAAAGACTATAAGAGTGATTATCTATACGAAAGTATCTGTGATAAAAACGGTGTTTGGCAACCAGGTACACGTATGAGAATTCGCGGTACAACAAAATCACGTACAGGACAAAACTTCGTACAAAGTGCAGGTTGGAACTATCGTCTTCCATACTTACAAGGTTTCTACAACCCAGCAATGGCTAAAAACAACGACCGTGTTTACTTTAGTACCACAATGGAAGGTGTAAAAGGTGGTCGTGATATTTACTATGTAGATATTGAAAACGAAGAAGAAAGAATCTGGAAAGAACCAGTTGCAGCAGAAGGTTTAAACTCAAAAGCAGACGAAGACTGGGTGCAAATCCTTGGCGATACATTAATGTATGTATCTAGCTCAAGAGGTGGCGCTATGGCAGTTTACTCTTCTACCGCAGCAGATTCTACATGGAATGAACCAGTTCTTATGCCAGAACCATACAATGCAGGTGGCGAAAACTACAATATGTTTGTTTACGACAGCGTTCCAATGCTTATTTCAGACAGAAATGGAAATACTGATATTTATCTATTCCACGAAATTCCAGCAGAACCAGATCCAGAACCAACATACGAAGAAAAGAAACGTCGTTTCTACTGGGTATTCTTCCTATTTGATTTCGACCGCGATATCTTAAATGAAGAGTTCTATAAAGACTTACATCGTCTAGCCACAGAAATGCGCAACTTCCCAGACTGTCGTTTCGAAATCTCAGGTTACACCGACGCACGTGGTTCTCATGAATACAACGACAAACTATCACAACGTCGTGCAGATACTATTAGAGAACTTCTTATCTCAAGAGAAAACTATGATCCAACTGTGTTAGAAGCAGTAGGTTATGGTAAACGTCGTCTTCAAGTGCCTAATGCACAAACAGAAGAAGAACACGCACAAAACCGTCGTGTAGAAGTACGTATTATCTTAGACGAAACAGCTGGTGAAATTGAGCAATATGATGAAACTACCGATGAGGCTAAATCTGCTAAGGAAGAAGATGCTGCTATCGATGCTCGTAATGAAGCTAAGAAACAAGAATATGAAGATTACCTACAAAACTTTAACAATAAGAGAAAATAATAGACTATGAAAAAGATTATCGTATTACTATCAGCTTTAGTGGCTAGTGCTACAATAGCTTTTGCACAAAATGACTTTGTGCTTACAGAACAGTTGTTTTCTCGTATTGCAGTGAACCCTGCTGGTACAGGTAACGACGAAAATGTGAACATATTCTCACTAAACCGTTTTCAATATGCGGGCGCAGATGGTGCTCCATTCTCTACTTTATTAAACGTACACGGATACTTTGATAAAGCAAACTCAGGTGTGGGTCTTACATTCTCATACGACGGTTCTGGTATTGCATATAACCAAATCCAAGTGAGAGGTGTGTATGCTTATCACTTAAATTTCGAAAACAAACACTTATTATCTTTAGGTGTGGGCGTAGGTGCTGTAATTAAAACATTCGACCCTGCAAAACACATTCTTGTAGATGAAGATGAGCGTGGTGATGGTTTTTATGATAAATACACATGTAAAGGTAGCTTCGATGCTAGCTTCGGTATTGAGTACTCTATGCCATACTTCATGGCAGGTGCTGCTATCAACCACATTCCAGGTTTCTTTATTAAAGAAGAAGATCTAACATCTCTATCTTCTACACCTACTTATCATATCTATGCTCGTGGTTTCATTCCTGTAACAGAAAAAGTTAAGCTAGCTCCTGCGGCTTCTTACTACTACACAGGTCAATCTCACGTGGTGGACGTGAACGTAACAGGTTTCTTCGGAAAAATGTTCTGGGCAGGTATCGGTTATCGTACCCTTGCTACTCCATACGTAAACGTAGGTCTTGAATGGGAATGGCTTCGTGTAGGTTACTCATTCGACTTAAACGTGGGTAAACTTAGCGATGTGGCATGGACATCTCACGAAATTATGCTTTCATTCAATATCCCAACCAAGAAGAAAAACTCTGAATGGGACGATTAATTTTAAATAGAATAGAATTATAAATAAAGAGGCAATCAAAAAATATTTTGGTTGCCTCTTATTTTATTGTATAGAAATTGTAATTTTATTATTATCTTTGCAAAATAGAAATTATTTGTAGTAGATGATAATGATATTTATATATCTTTTTGGAGCATTAGCTATTTCTTTTTTGTGTTCCATTCTTGAGGCTGTTTTGCTTTCTACTCCTATGTCTTTCATTACTGCGAAAGAGCAAGAAGGAAGAAAATCAGCTTCTTTACTTAAAGAACTTAAAAATAATGTTGATAGACCTGTAGGGGCTATTCTATCATTAAATACTATAGCACATACTATTGGTTCTGCAGGTGTAGGTGCAGAGGTTACTCGCATTTGGGGTGACGAATGGTTTGGTATTGCATCTGTGGTTTTAACCTTGCTTATTTTGATATTCTCAGAGATTATCCCTAAAACTATAGGCTCAAACTCATGGCGTTCATTGGCATTGCCATCAGCAGGTGTTATTAAGTTTTTAATCTACATTACATATCCTTTTGTTATCCTTTCAGAACTTATTACAAAATTGTTTTCTTCAAAAGAAAAGGATAATGCAGTAACAGTTTCTCGTGAAGAAGTATCTGCTATGGTGGATATGGGTACCGACGAAGGTGTGTTTAAAGAATCTGAAAGCAGAATTATAAAATCTTGCCTAAAACTATCAAATGTGAAAGCCAAGGAGATAATGACTCCAAAAATTGTGCTTGAAATGGCAGATGAAAGCATGAGCCTAAAAGAATTTTACGACGCTAATGACTGGCGTTTTTCACGTATTCCTATTTTCAAGGAAGACAAAGACAACGTAACAGGCTATGTGCTTAAGGATATTATCTTAGAAGAACTTTCAGAAGACCAATTTGATATAAAATTGTCAGAAATTAAACGTCCAATACTTTCTTTCCCAGAAGATGAATCTGTATTTACCATTTGGGAAAAAATGTTGAGCGTGCGTGAACATATTTCCATTATTGTAGACGAATACGGTGGTCTTCGCGGTGTAGTTACAATGGAAGATGTCATCGAAACTATGATTGGTGTAGAAATAGTGGACGAACAAGATACCACTACAGATATGCAAGAGTTAGCAAGAGAAGTTTATCAACAACGTCAAACAGAATAATATGTCTAAAGTATTAGTTATCGGAGCAGGCGGTGTAGGCACCGTAGTTGTGCACAAATTGGCACAAAACACTGAAGTTTTTACAGAAATTATGTTAGCAAGTCGTACAAAATCTAAGTGCGATGTTGTGGCAGAAGATGTAAAAAAACGTTATGGTGTGGAAATTAAAACAGCAAAAGTAGATGCTGATAATGTTCCTGAATTAGTAGCTCTATTCAAAGAGTTTCAACCAAAATTAGTTATCAATGTGGCTCTTCCATATCAAGACCTAACCATTATGGATGCGTGTCTTGAAGCAGGTTGTAACTATCTAGATACTGCAAACTACGAACCACTAGATGAAGCTAAATTTGAATACTCTTGGCAATGGGCATACCAAGATAAATTTAAAGAAGCTGGTCTAACAGCTATCTTAGGTTGTGGTTTCGACCCAGGTCAAACAGGTGTTTATACAGCATACGCTGCTAAACATTATTTTGATGAAATTCACTATTTAGACATCGTTGACTGCAACGCTGGTGATCCCCACCACGCATTTGCTACCAACTTCAACCCAGAAATCAACATTCGTGAAATTACCCAAAAAGGTCGTTTCTACGAAAATGGCGAGTGGGTAGAAACTGGTTCTTTAGAAATTCACCAACCAATCAACTATCCAGAAATTGGTCCAAAAGAATCTTATCTTCTATATCACGAAGAGTTAGAGTCTCTTGTTAAAAACTTCCCAACCATTAAACGTGCTCGTTTCTGGATGACATTTGGTCAAGAATATTTAACTCACCTTCGTGTTATCCAAAATATTGGTATGGCACGTATCGATGAGATTGATTATAACGGAATGAAGATTGTTCCAATTCAATTCCTTAAAGCTGTGCTTCCAAATCCACAAGATTTAGGTGAAAACTACGATGGTTGGACTTCAATTGGTTGCCGCATTCGTGGTATTAAAGATGGAAAAGAAAGAACATATTATGTTTACAACAACTGTTCACACAAAGCAGCATATGAAGAAACTGGTATGCAAGGCGTTAGCTACACCACAGGTGTGCCTGCTATGACTGGTGCTTATATGTTCTTAACCGGACAATGGTCTGGTGCTGGTGTGTTCAACGTGGAAGAATTTGACCCAGATCCATTTATGAAAAAAGTGGCAGAAAGCGGTCTTCCATGGCACGAAATTATTGATGGTGATTTAGAATTATAATGGATTACAGCAAAATACCATCTCCTTGTTATGTTTTAGAAGAAAAACTTCTTCGCAGAAACTTGGAGTTGATAAAATCAGTAAAAGAAAAAGCAGGGATAGAAATTATCCTTGCTTTTAAAGCATTTGCCACTTGGAAAGCATTTCCTATAGTGCGCGAGTATATACCTTGCTCTACAGCAAGTTCGCTTTGCGAGGCACGCCTAGCGTTTGAAGAAATGGGTAGTAAAGCTCATACCTACGCTCCTGTGTATGCCGAAAGCGAGTTTGCAGAAATAGCATCTTATAGTAGCCATATTACCTTCAACTCTGTTTCACATTATAAAAAGTATGTTACTGCAGAAGTTATCAAAGAGAAACCATTTTCTCCTGGACTTCGTATCAATCCTGAGTTTTCTGTGGTGGAAACAGATCTTTACAATCCATGTGTACCAGGCTCACGTCTTGGCGTAACACGTGCTCAACTAGGGGATGTGCTACCAGAAGGGCTAGAAGGACTGCACGTGCACACACTTTGTGAATCTACCTCGTACGACTTAGAAGGTCTTATGAAAGCAGTGGAGGATAAGTTTGGCGATTTCTTGCCTCAAGTGAAGTGGTTAAACTTTGGTGGCGGACATCTTATGACTAGTGAGGGTTATAATGTGGAGCATTTAATTTCTATTTTAAATGATTTTAAAATGCGCCACCCAAATTTGCAAATTATCCTTGAACCAGGTAGTGCTTTTGCTTGGCGTACAGGTGTGCTTGTGTCAACAGTACAAGATATAGTAGAAAATGCAGGTGTAAAAACTGCTATGCTCGACGTTTCTTTTGCTTGTCACATGCCAGACTGCTTAGAAATGCCATACAAACCAGCAATTATTGGTGCTACAGATGAGGTTGAAGGTAAACCAACTTACAGAATGGGTGGTAATAGTTGCCTTTCTGGCGATTATTATGGCAGTTGGTCTTTTGAAAATGAACTAAAAGTAGGGGATAGAATCATTTTTGAAGATATGATTCACTATACAATGGTAAAAACTACATATTTTAATGGAGTTTCTCACCCAAGTGTAGGTATCTTAAAAATGGACGGCACATTTGAAATGTGGCGCAAATTTGGCTACGAAGACTATAAAAACAGGCTTTGTTAGGGAAAAATCAAAAAAAATGCACTTTTTTTGAAAAATTCTTCAGAAAAATTTGCACAGACCAAAAATATGTCATATCTTTGCATCGCAATTGAGGGAAACAACAACGGTTGACAAACTCCTGAAGGTGCAAATGCGAAAATAGCTCAGTTGGTAGAGCATAACCTTGCCAAGGTTAGGGTCGCGGGTTCGAATCCCGTTTTTCGCTCAAAGGGGCTGAATAAGCCCCTTTTCTTTTTTATATCTGTTTTATTCTATTCTTCGTTTTTATTATGAAATCTAAAGTATTAAACATGGTAGGCATTTGCGTGCTTTTTACTTTGTTGCTTCTTCCTATTTTTTATTCGCTTTGTGTAGCGGTAGATTTAGAATATTCAATATTAAAAAAGGTTGCATACCTATGGGTTGTGCTATTGTTATTGTTGCTACCAGCACTTTTTCTTAAGGCTAGAGCATATTTCCTAATTCAAGGGATTTTCAATTTTTTATTCTTCCCAATAGATATTGCTAGTTTATACTTAAATAAACAATCCACTTCGTCTGCGTTTTTGCAAAATATTTTGCGCACCGATATTGGCGAAGCCACAGAATTACTTGTTTCATTGTGGCCATTATGTATAGTGGTAGGGGTGTTATATGTGCTTTATTTTGTATTGGCATTTAAGGTAGAAAATCAATATCTAGTACCTAAAAAACTAAGAAAGGTAATACTTATTAGTGCAGTGTTGGCAGTTGTAACAGGTGTAACTGTTTTTACAATCTATGGTAAAACAAGACATAAAAATCGTTCTATATTAAACGAAATGTCTAATGCAGTGCAATTCTGCTATATAAAACTTTATAAAATATATCCATACAACCTGTATTTAGGACTGGCAGACATTGTAAGCAAACAAAATTATCAAAAAAAGCTTGAAGAACAGGTGTCTACATTCTCTTTTGGAATAAAGCCACAGGCAAACGGCGATAACCCATTGTATATTTTAGTAATAGGAGAGGCTGCGCGTTACGACCATTTGTCTTTAAATGGATATGAAAGAAATACAACACCACTTCTACAAGCGAGAAAAAATCTAATTAGTTATGATAGTGCATACGCTCAGGCAAATTTAACGTCGTATTCTCTTCCGCTCATAATTACTAGAGCTACAGCGGATGATGCCGATAGAGCTTACAGAGAAAAATCTATTGTAGAGGCGTTTCAAGAGGCG
>CALDPN010000128.1 GCA_937911235.1 uncultured Bacteroidales bacterium | reverse complement strand
TTACAACACACGGGGCTATCTCTCTTCCAAGCCCCATTTTTTTTAAAACAAAGTACACAATCAATATAAGGAGAAAGAGTTATGGAAATTTTAAAGAGAATTGATTACAAAAAGATTTTATTAGTTATGGTGTTGGGTTTCATTTGCTTTAACGTAGCAAGCTTTGACATTATCAGCTTACAGATTCAATCAGAAAGACTAAACAAAAGAATCTGTATACAGGAAATGATACCATCAATGCCACCATTGGAGGTGATTCAATAATGGCTTTTAACTTAGTAGAAGCTGAAGGGCTTCAAGAGTTTTGGGATGAAATAGAAGAACCCAAACGAGAAGAACCTAAAAACTATGATATGGATTACACAAATTTTGAAATGTCATTGGCTCTAGAACGATTTTATGAGCCAGACGAGTTTTTATGTTACAGAGGCTGGAGATTTCCAGCATTTTAAAGAAAGGTGATTGTTATGGATTTAGAAAGAATTGAAGAAGTTGATTTAACAAATCAACTATGGGATGCAATCGAAATGCAGTATGGAGATTACATTAGATTTATTAAAGATGAATTTAATAGACAAATAAGGGAGGCGTAATGAAACGATTAGAAGAATTATATTCTTATATTCAAAAACACTTTTTTTATAATCCAGAAACTGGTTTAATAACCAGAAATGACAGAAAAAATAGCAATGGTAGTTTTGATAAAGATGGTTATTTAATTATTAAGATTAAAACTCGCCAATTTAAAGCTCATAGATTAGCTTGGTTTTTATTTTATGGTCATTTCCCAGAAAAAGAATTAGACCATATAAATAGAATAAGAACTGATAACAGAATTAGTAATTTAAGAGAAGTTTCTCGGTCTGAAAATATTAACAATATTACTAAATATAAAAATAAAGATACTAACCAATATGGAATATATTTAGACAAAAGTACTAAAGGGCTTTTAGCTAAATATACATTTACTTTTAAAAATAAAACATATAGATTTAGAAACCTTGAAGAAGCTATCAGGAGAAAGGAAGAATTATGTTGCGCTTGATAAATATACAACAAAAATTAAAAGCACCCAAAAATCAAAAAAACTCTTTTGGTAATTATATGTATAGAAGTGCTGAAGATATTTTAGAAGCAGTTAAGCCTTTGCTCAAAGAAAATGAATTATCGTTAATTATAAATGATGAAATAATTGCTATTGAACATAGATTTTATGTCAAAGCTACTGCAAATTTATTTGATAAAGAATGTAAGCTAATTGCTTCTACAAGTGCTTTTGCTAGAGAAGAAGAAACAAAGAAAGGGCAAGACGGCTCGCAAGTAACTGGAGCATCTAGCTCATACGCTCGTAAATACGCTTTAAATGGTTTGTTTGCTATTGATGATACAAAAGATGCGGATGCAACTAATACCCACGATAAAGAAGTCAAAAAAGAAAAACTAAACGACTCACAAATATACATTTCTCTAGCTAAGCTAACAGACCTAGACCTAATCAAAAACTTCTATGAAGAAAACAAAGACAAGGTTAATGAGCCAGAGAAGCTAAGACAAAGAGCGCAGGAACAGTATAAGGCTATCAGAAACGCAAAAAAGATGTTTGAAGGGGTAGAGAATGGATAGTTTAACGTATGCTAACGAACTAGAGCAACTTGCTAAACAGTTCAAAGAGTATGCGTTTGAGTACAAGAAAGAGAGGGCTAGTTATTCAGAAGCTTTAAACAAACTTACAAGCCTACTTTATATGTCAGGCTTAAAGGATGATAAAGCTTCTTTTGAGAATAAATTAGTAAAACTTCTTGCTACACAGTACGCAGAAGAAGCTCAATATTATATCGAGCAACTAAACACTTCTAGAGGAGCTTACAAAGGTTGGGAAGCTGTTTTAGAAGCTTATAAAGCGCATATAAGCGCTGTTCAGTCGGTTATCAAGTATAACTTAACTGGCGAGTTAGTCACAAACATAAAGGAGAAAATAAACTATGGAATTTGCTAAAGGAATTAAACTTAATGAAAAAAGATTTGATAATGGTGATGCAATAGTAAATATGAGCATTGATGTATCACAGGTTATGGATAACCCAATTAATAACGATAGATTTATCAATGTGACAATTAAACGCAGTAAGAAAAACGATAAATTATACGCAGTTATTAATGAGTATTATTCAAAGAAAACAACAGAAGAAACAGAAGGTGAAATAGTTAAATTTGGTGATGAAGAAATTATCCCGTTTTAGGAAGGAGAATTAAAAATGAAAGATAAATATCCAGTTCTTTTATGTAGTCAGTTGGAGGAAATTCCTTGTGATGCACAACAATTAATATTAGATTATTATCAAGTAGAAGATTTAATAGGAATGCTTAAACAAAATGATAAATGCTTAATAATTTATCCTCCTTTTCAAGAGGTGCAAGAAGATGAAAAATAATCAACTTGATAATCAAGTTGATATTCAAGATGATTTTCAAGATGAATTACAGAATGATAAAAATTTGTCTTGTAGTATATTTTTAGAACAGATTGAGTTAATAAATCAGCTACCCTTAGAAGAGCGTGGAAACGTTCTCTATATGGCTGTTTTAAACTCTTTTGTTAAAAATCAAAAAAATCAACTTGATAATCAACTTGAAAACACATATATATCTATATCTATATCATTATCTAAATCTATATCTATATTATCTAAATCAGTATTAAATATATTAAATAAAACAATAATTTGTAAAAAATATAAAAATAACTGGGGTGGAAATAGAAAAGGATCAGGTAGACCAACTAAGCTTACACAAGAGCCAGTTGAAGATGTAGTTATACTAGGAGAATACAATAACGTTTGTCTAGTTAAAGGACAACACGAAACGCTACTAGCTATGTGTGCTAGTGAAAAGATGCTAAATGAGCTTATAAATTCATTCTCGGTGAATATCGAGGTAGGGAAAGAGCGACCTTACACGGCAGACTTACCTAATGCACACTTTGAACGGCTAAAGAGTTATTACAACTACCGCAAAAAGAACCCTAACAAGTTTGTTAGTGAAGACACTAAGCAAGATGTATGGGATAGGTTAGCGGAAAAATATGGAGATATCTAGTTATGAAAATATTCGATTTTTTACGAGAACTAGAGCTTTTTTATCCTATGGGCGCAGGAGAAGAGAAAACCGAAAAATGTATTGCTTCTTATGCTGAAATAATCCAACGTGAAACACTTAAAACTGGTGAAACTTACGATTATGAGAAGATTATAAGGCATTTACAAAGAACTTACCGCTATAAATCTTTTCCTAGCCTCCCTGATATTCTTGATGCTTTACCAGTAGGTATAGTGATAGAACAAAGGCTATCAGGTCGAGAAGGTGAAATAGTTAAACGTATGCTTAACGGCATAGAGTACGAATTTATTATAGTCCCTAACCATTGGACAGGGATTAAAACAATAGAGCAACTTGATAAAGATATTTTATGGAGGGCAAGCTAATGAGTCACTATATAACGGTAGAAGCAGAGATTAATCTTGACGATTATGAACAAGAAATTGAAGAAATACTAAAAGGTAAAACTAAGGGATTAGAACAATTTATTATCGAGTTAGAGAAAGAAATAACGTTTTACAAAGAAGAGTTTTGGCGCACGCCTCAACAAATTTTAGAAGATTTAAAAAACTTATAGGAGGGCAAGCTAATGAGTCAAACAGAGAGAGTTATAAACTTTTTAAAGATAAGAGATAAAGAAGGTGCAAGCGCACTTGATATAAGCAGAACACTTTATATATCTGCACCGCACGCTGTTATTAGGGATATTAGAGATAGCGCATATCTTAAGAAAAAATACGGTATTGAAGATATTTTAGACGAATGGCGCACAAGTACACGCAAAGAGTACAACGGAGAAGGTAAAACAGAAACACATACAGTTAGATACAAAGCTTACTTTGTTAAAAAGCTCGAGGGTATAGAATAATGGGTATAACATTACTTTGTATTTTATTTTATTCAGATTTAAATTTTGAAGGCTTGACAATGTCGTATATTTTTGACTGGTATTGCCATCACCCATTTTGGGCAATGTTTGCAATTACGGAAATAGTTGGCGATATTATTGAACTTTGCATAAAGGAGAGAAAATGACAATTAAAGACGATTTAAGCAAATACCCTTGCTTCTTATATCAACTGGGTACAATACGACCTATTCCAGAGCCTACAGCGTGGAGTCCTGATATCCAATGTCATCACTTTATTAAACAGAATGTGAGAAAAACAAACCCAAAGTTTTACGAGCGTGTAGAACATCTGCAAAAGTTAATTTTAATGCCTAGCAAAATGCACTATGATTTACACGCTATGGGAGAGGATACATTTTTTAAACGCTATGGGATAGAAAAACACAAGTTACTTTTCAACCGCAAATTATGGAGAGCAGGCTATTATGATTCAATTAACAACGAGTGAGCAAGAGATTTACGATTTATTAGTAAATCAGGGTATGCGCACAAGAGATATAGCGCACTATTTGGGTTATAGTTCACGTACCCTTGAAAATAAAATAAGTTCAATCCTACAAAAGAAACAAGTATCAACTCAAAAAGAGCTAATAGTTAAACACTACACCGAGAGAATAAAGGAGTTTGCAAGATTATGTCCGAGCGTGAGCAACCTATAAAAGAATGGAACGCAGTAAGTTATCTAAGAGATTTTATAAATGTTTATTTGAGATTATCACCAGACGAACAAGAGGTTTGGGATTATCTTTTAAGACAAAATGCTGGCGCACCAAACACTTATTTTAATACTCCTACAAAGCCTAGAAAGTTTGCAAAAGTAAGATATAGAGCTTGTACGAGGTGTAACGAAATAAAACCAGTTAGCGAATTTGAAGGACAAAAGAGAATTTGCAAACAATGTAGAAGACAGGAGCAATTATGGAAACAACATCAGTAAAAGAATTATCAAAAATAATAACATCAATGAACATACAAACTTTATATGTTTATATGAGCAATTATAAGTTTAACAAGTTTAAAGTTAATAAATTAAGTACAGGCATAAACGCAAGATTCTTTTTAACAAGAGATTTATTAAACACACTTTATACTTTGCTTTGGATTCGTAACAGAGTAAAAGAAGCAGAAAAACTTAAAAAACATTTTAGCTTATATAACATTAAAGCTATAGAGTGGGAGGATTATGTATGCGAGAGCTAAGCTTAGAAGATGAATTTAAAATTTATGTGAAAATACATAAAGCAACAATATTACAAGCAAAAATGACTAATCATTTTAGGGATTTACAAGAAACTGGAGTACAAATCCCTTTTTTTATGCAGAAATCTCCTGAAAAACGTGCAGAAGAAGAAGTACAAAATTTGTTAAATAAAAACAGAGAAGCATTTGAAAGCTTATATTTAGGTGCTTGGAACGAATATGCAGAATGTTTACCATAGGAGGAATGATGGACTATTTACAAGAAATAATGTATAGACGAGCAGAGGCAGAATATGAACGAGCAAGAGATGAAGCTTGTTGTGGTTGTGAGCCTACAATAATTAAAGCAGAAAGAGCATACGAGCCAGACGGTTACTCGATGGATTACACTTATAATTGCGAAATTTGCGATAATAACGAATGCGAATATTGGCACGAATATAACAATAAGGAGCTTTAAAATGCGAAGATATTTATGCGAGCCAATGGTTTTTTATAAAGACCAAGAAATCTATAACTGTAATGAGTGTTTTAATACTGATTGCGGTTACTGGTCTAATTATAACCATTATGAGGAAGTAAAAGAAAGGATTCTTAACCCTGATATAGCGGAATTTTTTGAAGCAACTTGTGAGAGGTATAGAAAGGATAAGTAATGGAAGATTTATTAGGAATGTTAGTAGTGACAGCAATTATAGCAGGATTTATACATTGGGGGTTTAAAGATGAATAACAAACTAGAGAAACAGTTTTTTGATACATTTGGGATTGAGCCAATGCCATATTGTTGTTATCACGATTGTAATTGTCCTATTAATGATGTTGGCAAATTTAATAGTAAGTGTCCAAAACAAGCAGTTACAAAAGAATGTGATGCGAGGATAATGCAAAAACCACAAATCACTGACAGTATATTGTTGGAGTTGATACTAATAAATATGCACAATGAAGATTTATTTGGCTATCCTACTAATATACAGGAATTAAAAGATAACACTTTAAAACAACTAATAGAAACATATAATAAATTTTCTACTTGTGTTACTTGTGATAGTGATTATCAACAAACAGCTAGAGAAATCAAACACCAAGTACGCACACTATTTGAGGAGGGAAACTAATGATTAAATGGGTTTTATTAATGCCACTTGTTTGGTTTATGGATTATATTTGCGGGATTATTAATCCAAATTTTAGAGAAAAATATTTAAATATACAAGAAAGTCTTACAAAATTTTTAAAAGAGGATTGAAAGCAGGTAACAATGACAGATGTTAAAACTTCTAATAGTAATGGGCTTTGTTATAAAGAACTAGATAATTTAAAAATTGGCGATGTTTTTTCTTATATTTCTGAAAGAGGAATTTTAAGGCATTATGTTATTTCTTTTTTGCATAAAAGAATGGGGCATTCAATAGCAACTATTATTTACCCTGATGGTTTTAGCGAAACTATAACTATAGAAAATTTAAAAAATAATAAAGATAAATATGAAGAAAACTTAGAAAATTGGAGTTTGATTTATTCAAAATATATAAATGAAGCAAAAATGTATGAATAGGAGCAACAATGATAAATAAACAGATAAAAGAAATAAGACAACTCATTTACGACTTACACACTTATTATGATGAAAAATGCGATTATTCCATAGGATATTTAGACGGTATTTTTGAAATGTGCAAAGTGTTTGGAATAAACGCTGTTAGAACAGAATTAAGTGTGTATATGGAGGATATGGGAGAATGACAGATAAACAGATAATAATAGATGGCGTAGATGTGAGTGAGTGTACTAGATATTGTGCTGATAATGGAAAATGCACAGCTTTTAAAAGCCAATATTTATGCTCTGAAAGAAATAACTGTTACACAAAAAGAATTTTAAAAAAGAACAAAACAATTAACATTTTAAAAGAAAAATTACTACGCAAAGAGCAAGAATGCGAAGCCTACAAAATGGAAGCAGAAGAAGGTAAAGAGATAAATGCAGAACTCAAAGCAGAACTTACTAGAGCAAACTGTCAAATAGCAGATAACGAGATTCTACAATGCGATATGAGAGAAGCGATAGAAGAACTCAAAGCAGAGAATAAAATATTAAAAGAAAAATTTGAAATAGCAATAAAAAACAATATGGATAAAACATTATTAAGATTAGAAAACGGTGATGTTAAAGAAGAACTTAAAGCAAAAGAGCAAGAATGCGAGGAGTTGAAAATATACATTGAAAGCAACGAGCAACAAGTTAAAGAAGTAGAAAAACTTGTAATGGATAATGATAGACTGATAAATGAACTCGACCAACTCAAAGCAGAGAATGATGAGTTAAAGAAAAAATGCAATATCTACACTTGTGGTATTTGTGGCAATAAAGAAGATTGTAACAAACTTTACAAAACCCTTACCGAGATAAAAGAGATTGCAGAAATCTGTAAATGCCATAATGCTGACGGTTGTTATGAGTGCAAATATTTTGACGATTGCGAAGTTGAAGATGAAGAAATACCAACTCGTGATATATGTAAGTTAATCCTACAAAAAATCAGCGAATGTGAGGTGGAGTGATGTTAGAAGTTGAAAAAATGTATAATAAAGCAAATGTAAATTTTTGTTTTTCAAAAGATAAAAAAGAAAAAATTAAAAACCTATTAAACGCAATTGATGTAGGTTTAACAGATTTTAATTATGGCATTATTTGCAATCATCAAGGCATAGAGGGTTTTATAACTGGTTTTGAGGGGCAAGGCTCTACAGAAACAGAGTGCTATGCAAACTTAATAAATAATATTTGGGATTATTTAACAGACTATGAAAAACAAACAATAACAGATATTTTAAATCAATAACAACCAACAGGAGATAGAGCAAATGGATAAGAAAAGAAAATTTATAACCGCACTAGCGGACTTATACAAAGTAATATTTAAATCAGAATCCACCAAAGAGGTGGATTTTTTATTAGAAGCCTTACACGACCAAGGCGAAGCAATAAGAAAGAAGGTTGAGGATGGAGCAATATATAAACAAGATAATACACGCTGATTGTATGGATGTATTAAAACAATTGCCTGATAAGTGTATTGATTTGGTGCTAACAGACCCACCGTATGGGATAGGAATAAAAGGCTCTGTAGGTGGTGGTAGTTTTAGAGGTAAGGTTAAAGAATGCAAAAAATGCGATTGGGATAATGAAATACCCTCAATAGAATATTTTAAGGAAATTAAAAGAGTAAGTAAAAATCAAATAATATTTGGCGGTAATTATTTTATTGAAAATTTAGAAAATACCGGATGTATGATTATTTGGTATAAAAGGGAAGGTTTACCAGATAGAACTTTTGCAGATGCAGAGATTGCTTGGACTTCTTTTGATAAAAACACAAAAGTTTATAGTTTACGCTGGGATGGTTTTATTAGAGATAGTAAAGAACCACAAGAAGCACACCCAACGCAAAAACCTTTAAAACTATTTGAAATGATATTAAGAGATTATAGCAACGAAAACGACTTAATTCTTGATTGTTTCAGCGGTAGTGGCACAACTGCAGTAGCTAGCCATAACCTTAACCGCAGGTTTATATGTATAGAAAAAGACGAGGATTATTACAAAGCAAGCGTTGAAAGATTAGAAAACGCAAAGGCACAATTAAAACTATTTTAGCCCTAAGTATTACGGTGAGCCAATAAAAATTAAGTATTCCACAACAAGCCCAGAGGGACAGCTCGCCCCCTCTGGCAAGGGCTATGTCTCACAAAATAAATTAAAGCCCTAAGTATTACGGCAAGCCAAATAAGTGATAGTCTTTATTTTATTACAAAAGTCCAAAGGGAAGCTTGCCCCCTTTGGCAAGGGCTTAGAAAGGAAAAATTAAATGAATATTCAACACTTATTAAAAGAAATTGCTTTACGAATAATTCATATACTAATTTTATTTGTAATTTTATCTATTATCATAACACCTTTTTATTTTTTATCTCAAAATCAAGTCATATTAGCATTATTAAGCACAGCTACTATAGTATCTTTTTTATCAACAAGACCATAGGAGAAATTATGAAAAAATATAATATTATTTATGCTGATCCACCTTGGAAATATAACGATAAAATGGTTATGCAAGGTGTACACGGAGCAATTAGAGGAGCAGAAGCCTTCTATAACACTATGACACTTCAAGACATTAAAAACTTACCAATAAAAGAAATAGCTGACAGTAACTGCATTTTATTTATATGGGTAACAATGCCATTATTGCCTAGTGTTTTTGAAGTTATTAAGGCTTGGGGCTTTGAGTATAAAACTTGTGGTTTTACTTGGATTAAGAAAACAAAAAAGGGTAAAAACCATTTAGGTATGGGGCATTATACAAGAGGTAATGCAGAACTTTGTTTAATTGCAAAAAAAGGGAAAATAAAAATTTTAAATCATTCTATATCTCAAATTATTGAA
>CALDPN010000127.1 GCA_937911235.1 uncultured Bacteroidales bacterium | reverse complement strand
GTGGTGGCGACACAGCTTGTGAAGAGGCTCTTTACCTTTCTACCCTATGTAAACAAGTTTATTTGATTGTGCGTCGCGACGTGCTTCGTGCTTCTCAAGTAATGCAAGAAAGAGTGCTTAATAAAGAAAACATCACTGTTTTGTTTAAACATCAAACCCTTGGTTTAACAGGTAAATTTGACCTAGACGGCGCAGACCTAGTGAAAAACAAAGGCGAAGAAACAGAAGAAAACGTACACATCGACATCGATGGTTTCTTCCTAGCTATTGGACACCAACCAAACTCAAAAGTGTTTGCTGACTACATTGAAACTGACGAACAAGGTTATATTGTAACCAAAAACAATTCTGCTTCTACTAGTGTAGAAGGTGTTTATGCAGCAGGCGACGTAGCCGACCCTATCTACCGCCAAGCTATCACCTCTGCTGGTAGTGGTTGCAAAGCTGCTATTGAGGCGGAACGCTACTTATTACATAATAATTTAAAGTAAGTAAAACAATTATTATAAATCAAAAGAGGAATCTTAACCCCTTAATAAGATTCCTCTTTTTAAATGTAAGAACTATGATAAATACTGATTTCTCAAAAATCAAAGAAATTCACTCCCTACAACAGCAATTCTTTGCTACCCGCGCTACTTACGACATTAAATTTCGTAAAGCAATGCTGAAAAAGCTTTATTCAGCAATCATTAAATGGGAAAAACCACTAAGCGAAGCACTTTACAAAGACCTTCATAAAAGTTATGAAGAAGCGTATCTAACAGAAATAAGCATCGTACTAGGTGAAATAAAAAACCACATACGCCACGTGAGCTCTTGGAGCAAAAAAAGATACATTAAAACTCCATTGAAATTATTCCCTTCTAGCACATACCAAGTACAAGAACCACTTGGAAATAGTTTAATCATAGCACCATGGAACTACCCTGTTCAACTACTTTTAAACCCACTAGTAGGTGCTATTTCTGCAGGTTGCACAGCAATACTAAAACCATCACCATACGTGGAAACAGTTTCTACTGTACTGGAGCAAATGATTAAAGAAACATTCGACGAATCATACATTGCAGTGGTACAAGGCAACAGAGAAGTGAATGGTCAATTACTTGAACTTAAGTTTGACACAATCTTCTTCACAGGTAGTCCTTCACTTGGTAAAACTGTGATGACAGCAGCTGCCAAAAACCTTACTCCTGTGGTGTTGGAACTTGGCGGAAAGAGCCCTTGCATAATAGACGACACAGCAAATATAGAAATGGCAGCACGTCGTATCTCATGGGGAAAGACATTAAACTCTGGTCAAACTTGCATTGCTCCAGACTATGTTTTAATACACAAAAGCCAAACAGAGGAGTTTGTAAAACGCTTTGAAGCAAACTTAAAGAAGATGCACGGCGAAAGCGTGAAATCAAGCGCCCACTTTGTGCGAATGGTAAATTCCAAAGAATTTAACCGAGTATCTTCGTATTTAAAAGATGGCGAAATTTTACTTGGTGGAAACACCGACGAGAAAGATCGTTACATAGAGCCTACTCTACTTAAAGTTACAGACCTAGACTCTCCTGTAATGAGCAATGAAATCTTTGGTCCTATCCTTCCTGTTATAGAATTTGAAGATTATAATGAGGCTCTTGCTCTTGTAAACTCACGTCCAAAACCACTAGCGTTTTATTACTTCGGAAACAACAAGAGAGCATGGAATGCAATTAAAATGTGCAGCTCTGGTGGAGCATGCCTTAACGATACCATTATGCACATTGCCAACGAGAACTCTCCATTTGGTGGCGTAGGAAATTCTGGTCTTGGTTGCTACCACGGCAAAGACAGCTTCGCAGCGTTCTCTCACAAACGCACCGTAGTCTACACCCCAACATGGCTCGACGTCCCATTCCGCTACATGCCATACACACTGTTTAAGTACATTAAATTCTTACTATAAAATAAACGAGGTTTTGCCAGTGACAAAACCTCGTTTGTTTATAAGAGTTCATTTAAAGGAGATATTTTTAGGCGTTCCGAAGTCTGAGAAACCGGAGTTTACTAAACGTAAATGAGGATTTCGAAGACAAG
>CALDPN010000126.1 GCA_937911235.1 uncultured Bacteroidales bacterium | reverse complement strand
ATAGCATAATGCTTCAAAATTTGTTCATTTTCATTGTTGAGCGTAACAGGGTCTTCTATTTTAACACCCGCTATATGTGTTGGTTCGTAGCCTTTTTTACACATCGATATTAATGAGCAAAAAATCGCTATAAATAGAACCAAAAATATCTTTTGTTTATTATTCATTTTTGTTTTCATACTGCAAAGATAAAAATTTTATTTTTTTTTTTATATCTATTTTCTAGAATTTTATTTTGCATTTCAGAATTTAGTTGTATATTTGTAGAAAATTGAAACAATGCAAATATTTACAGAAAAACCACTTGTTGATTTCATTGAAAAGCACCCTAAAATGAGAGTTGCTATTCAAGATTGGACTGACAAAATAAAAAAGGCAGAATGGAATTGTATAGATGACATTACTACCGATTTTGATAATGTGGAAGTAAAAGATAAACAAACTGCTATTTTTCATTATAATATAAATGGCAAATTTCTAAACATAGAGATTATGTTTATAGGGAAGTTTGTGTACGTAAGAAAGTTAGGAGTTGTGTAGGGACAATGCGTGCATTGTCCGTAAACCAAGCACGCAGAATGTGATTAATAAAACAATAAACAATTATATGAGTAAAATAGAAAACATAGAGCAATACAATTGGGCTGTGAACCGAGTTGAGGAGTTGTTGCAAGTAGTTGGTGAAGACTCTGCTGAATACGGTGGCAGAAAAATTGAATTAGAGCTACTATCTGGTTTAGTATCAGACTATTCTGAAGAAAATTTCAATATTGGCAGACCAACATTGCCAGAAGTTATGAAACTACGCATGGCTCAAATGAATTTAACTCAAGGTGCGCTAGCTAAACTCATTGGCGTAAGTCCATCTCGCGTTAGTGAATACCTAACAGGCAAATGTGAACCTACCCTAAAAATAGGTCGCGAGATTTGTAGTAAACTTAATATATCATCTGATATAATACTAGGAGTATAAAGTATTTTAAAGGTTGATTTTCTCGCCTTGTTTGCCTTCACAATCCTCATTTACGTCTAGTAAACTCCGGTTGCTCAGGCTGCACAAGTCTAAAAATCCCCACTTTAAAATAACTTTATAATTAAAATAATTTAAAACTATGAACTTACATATATTCTTACAGGAACAACTTGAAAAGGTGCCAGTGGCTAAGGCAAATTATGAGAAGCTTAAGCAAATTAAAAACAAAGAGTTTGAGTTTGACGGATATAAAATTTACGTACATTTTAATCCTGCACGCGCGGTGTCGTCACTTGCAAAACTTGATGCTAAAAGTATCGCAGAAAGACCCTGTTTTCTATGCCCTAAAAACCGAATAGAAGGACAAGTTGCTATAGATTTTAAAGAAAAATATGAAATTTGCATCAACCCTTTCCCTATTTGCAATGAACATTTCACTGTGGTTTCTAAAATTCATGAGCCTCAAAGCATTGAAGGTAAAGTGCGTGATTTCCTAGATTTAGCAAAGCAATATTCAGACTTTATAGCACTATTCAATGGCTCAAAATCTGGCGCATCTGCACCAGACCACATGCATTTTCAACTTGTAAACAAGGATTATTTCCCATACGCCGTAGAAACTCCAATGACTGGAGTGATTGAAAAAATTGTTCTTCGTTCTAGCAATGCGGAAGAGTTAGAAGCAAAAGTAAATGCGCAATTAGAGTTGCTGCAACGCGAAGGTGAACTTCCTGCAAGTCACACAAACCTATTTTGTGAATACAAAAATGATGAATGGGTATTTACTATTTTCCCACGCATCACACATCGCCCACGTCAGTTTTTCAGCGAAGGCGAAGACCGCCTAATGATGAGTCCTGGCGCCATCGACATGACCGGTCACCTAATAGCTGCGCGCGAAGAAGATTTTGAAAAAATCACGAAGGAGGTGATTGTTGATATATTTAAACAGATTTCAGGTTTGAGTGATTTTATAAACTAAAATACACTCAAAAAAATATATTAAAGAAATCAAGATGAATAACATACGTGTTGGAATATATACAAGAGAGAGGATTCGGGCGGTATTCCATGGGGAGTACAAGCACGGAGAGGAAGTGATAAGTGGAGAAAAGGAAATCTGCGAGGCTGGTTGGTACATTCCAATGAGCGAAGATTGCAGTTTTTCGCTAATGGATGTGACTATTGGCATTGATTTTCATTGGGAAAGGAATGAGACTCAGACATTTAAGGGCAGTTTGGAGGTGATGAAAGCAAAAAATGGGGAACTTACTGCTGTAAATGTATTGGATATTGAAGATTACTTGCAAAGCGTGATTTCTTCTGAGATGAGTGCCACATCACACATGGAACTACTTAAGGCTCATGCAGTTATATCACGCAGTTGGGCACTATGCAAAATTCAGCGTTCACTTGAGGGGAGTGCTTTTGCATGCCAAGAAAGCGAGGGGAAACGCATTTGTTGGTATGGGAGCGAACCTCACGATGGGTTTGATGTGTGCGCAGATGATCACTGCCAACGCTACCAAGGACTACGTGCCAAAGACCACAAAAATGCTATAAAAGCGGTGCAAGAAACGAAAGGATTAATTTTGGCATACAAAGAAAATCCAACTCCTAACTCCTCACTCCTAACTCCTAACTCTGACTACAAGATTTGCGATGCTCGTTTTTACAAGTGTTGCGGAGGAGTAACTGAGGAGTTTGAAACTTGTTGGGAAGATACGCACTTTGATTATTTGGTGAAGGTGGAAGATAACGATGCCAATCGGTCCCTGAGCCTGTCGAAGGGTCAGATTGAGGAAACGATATCAACAAAACAATCCCTAGACCTTACCACCGAAGAGGGCGCAAGAAAGTGGATTATGAGCAACCCCGACGCCTTTTGCAACACCAATGACAAAAAGATTTTGAGCCAAGTTTTGAATGATTACGACCAAGAAACCATAGATTTTTATCGTTGGAAAGTGGTTTATAGTCAAGAAGAGCTTACCGCATTGGTGGCACGTCACGCATCGCAATTGGGCAAAATCATAGACTTAATTCCTTTAAAACGAGGAGTTTCGGGCAGAATTTACGAACTAAAAATAGTAGGAGAAAACGAAAGTATCATCATTGGTAAAGAACTAGAAATACGTAAATGGCTTTCAAACAGCCATTTATACAGTTCTGCATTTGTAGTTGAAAAAGAAGGCGACACGTTCACCTTGCACGGAGCAGGTTGGGGGCACGGAGTGGGTCTTTGTCAAATTGGCGCTGCCGTAATGGCAGAAAAAGGCTACACATACAAAGAGATTTTAGCACATTATTATCCAAATACAATATTATATGAACAATTATAGAAACCCATGGGCTTGGATTCCAAGTCTTTATTTAGCAGAAGGATTCCCATACGTACTTGTAATGACCGTTTCGGTTATACTTTACAAAAATCTTGGCATTGGCAATGCAGAAATAGCATTTTACACAAGTTGGCTTTATCTTCCTTGGGTAATAAAACCATTTTGGAGCCCGATGGTGGACCTTATAAAAACCAAACGTTGGTGGATTTACAGCATGCAACTACTTCTTAGCGTGGGACTTGCTGGTATTGCATTTTCACTCCCAACCACTTATTTCTTTCAAACATCACTTGCCTTTTTCTATCTAATGGCATTTAGTTCTGCTACGCACGATATTGCAGCAGATGGTTTTTACATGCTAGGACTAAACGAAAAAGACCAATCGCTATTTGTTGGTATTAGAAATATTTTCTATAGACTTTCAAACATTTTTGGTCAGGGAGTGTTAGTTATGCTTGCCGGTTATCTTATCAACCAGACAGGCAACGCTGCTACTGCTTGGTCGTATGTATTTGGTTTATGCGCTATTATTATGATAATTCTAGGTATTTACCACTATTTTATACTTCCAAAACCACAAAGCGACACAGCAAGTAGCGACCGCAACCTAAAAGAACTTTTCAGCTCTTTTTTCAAGAAAAAAGGAATCTTGGTATCACTTGCCTTCATTTTGCTATATCGTCTTGGCGAAGCTCAACTTACCAAAATTGCCTCACCTTTCCTACTTGATAGCCCTGATGCTATGGGACTTGGCATTAACACAGAAACTGTAGGATTAATTTATGGCACAATTGGAGTAATCGCCCTACTACTTGGAGGTATTATTGGTGGCATTGTTGCTGCAAAACACGGATTGAAGAAGTGGATTTGGCCTATGGTCTTGTCAATGAACATACCAAACCTTGCATACGTATATTTGGCATACGCTCTTCCAGAAAACATTTGGGTTGTAACCTCTTGCATTGCAATTGAGCAACTGGGTTATGGTTTTGGTTTCACCGCCTTTATGCTATACCTAATTCAAGTATCAAAAGGACCTTACCAAACTGCTCACTACGCACTTTGCACCGGTTTTATGGCATTGGGTATGATGCTTCCTGGCATGATAGCAGGATATATTCAAGAACTTCTAGGATACAATCAATTCTTTATCTGGGTGTGCCTTTGCACTATCCCTGGTATGCTATTAATCCCTAAACTAAAGATCGAGTAACACAACAAATAAAGGGGCTGACTTCTAAAAGTCAACCCCTTTTCTTTTTCAGTAAATTTTATTACTCAATATACACAGGACGTATGGTTACGCCATAATAGCGGTCGGTTCTGCTCCAAGAGGTGTCACCATCTTTAGAGACATATAAAGCATAAGCATCAAAAGGAGTTAACTTGTGCACTTGGTTTGACCAATAGTAACAAGCTGAGTAAAGGTCATTATGTTTCACTCCCTTTATATAACCTGTTGCTGGCAAGAAAATGCTATTTGCATTTATAGTACTTATCACTTTATAACCAAACACTCCATTTTCAGAAGTCCATACCCACAAACATTTATTACTTAGTTCTTCAAATTCTTCTGTTGTAGGAATGCGCCAATTGCCACCTAGTTTCACGTTTGCAGCGTCATCAGAAAGTTCTAAGACAAATTTATTATCCACATCACCATAGAATATACTCGTACAATACTTTGTTTGAGTATTTTCTTCTCCTTCGCACCATTTGTAAGTAGTCCAATCATAAAATTCTTTAGATTCTGTTTCACCCCAAGAATAATATTTACCTAGATCTTCTGGAGTTTTTGCACCCACATTGCAAGTAGCCCATTTCACAGAAAGTCCTAAATCTACATACTTAGGAGCATCAGGTCCTTTCTCTTTACAACCTACCAGAAAGAATGGTAAGCAAGTCAATACACAATAAAATAGTTTTTTCATAATTAATAGGTTTATATAGTTATTTATAATTTTCCTAGCAACGCTGCCATATCGGGTAGTACCACATCGGCTCCTGCAGCCCAAAGGTCTTCGTCTTTAAGGATACCAGTGTTAACGGCAACAGTAAAAATACCTGCACCTTTTGCAGAACGCACTCCAAGAGGAGCATTTTCCACTACCATTGCCTCATTTGGCTGAAGACCAGCTTTTTCAAGTGCCATTAAGTATGGTTCTGGATCTGGTTTTCCTTTTTTTACATCGTAGGCAGTAACCATTTTCTCCTTGCAGAAAGTATTTGGGAAATAATGATTTAGAGTATCAAGCAAACTCGCTTGTCCTGAGCCTGTTACAATATAAATTTCAAGTCCTAAAGATTTCACTTTATCAAGCACCTCAGCCATACCACGCATAGGGATAGGCTCGCCCATAGAGTCGAAAATGCGACTTTTATTGGCATAAATGCGTTTGATATCTTCTTCGGTAGGCACACTTCTGCCGTGAGCTAAATATACATCGGTAACAGTGCCAGAACCTGTTCTACCCTCTTGCAGGTAAACCTCATATTCAGAAAAAGGCAGGCCTTCAAGTGCCATTGCTTCACTCCATGCTCTTGCATGACGAGGCATTGAGTCGAAAATCACCCCATCCATATCAAAAAACACCGCTTTAGGAGTCCAAGAAGCAAAGTTTTTTTCACATAAATATTTATCTACACTTTCTTTTGTAAATTTCATTACAATTATGTTTTAAAATTTGCACAAAATTACAAAATACTTTGCAATTATTTATACATTATTTCAGCCGTTTTTACTATCTTTGCTCATTAAATTCTAATTGAAAACAAATGAAAAGTTTAAAACTTATATTATTTATCGTAGCCACTACTATTCTTACCTCTTGCATAGGAGATCCTACCAGAAGTCCTCATATTCAAACATACGGACTTGCCATAAACTCCACTCCTATCACAAATACAGCAGATAATCCTGTACCAGTAGGTGATACGCTTAAAATTGAAATGGAACTTTATGGTTTTACAGAAGACTTAGAATACTTCCAAGTAGAACTTGACAGAGAATATACAAAAGATTCTATTGCAAATGAGAATGATTTTTTGCAATATTGTAATCCACTATACACCAATACCAAAGAAGGTATATACACTTTTAATTCTGGCATAAAAACAATGCATTTTACTCTGTTTTTAATTCCAAAACGTACCAAAGAAGACGAAAAACAAAAGATTCCTGTGTGCCTTACACTTAAGAGCACATATTCTAAAGACAAGGATTACAACCCATACTATTTGAATTTTAATTATTACATAACAGCAAATAAAGAATGAAACAATTAAAAGAACTCGTAAGAGAAAACATTTGGAATCTTAAACCATACTCATGTGCTAGGGATGAATTTAAGGGAGAGGCTAAAGCATATTTAGATGCGAATGAGAATCCATTTAACACATTATACAACCGCTATCCAGACCCACTTCAATGGGCTGTGAAAGAAAAAATAGCAGAACTAAAATACGTGAAACCTAGCCAAATTATGCTTGGCGTAGGTAGCGACGAACCTATCGACCTTATTTTTAGAGTATTCTGCGAACCCAAAATAGATAACGTTGTAGCTATTAACCCTACATACGGCATGTATGGTGTGTGTGCCGACATCAACAATGTAGAATACAGACAAGTAAACCTTGAAGCCGATTATTCACTTAACGCAGATAAGGTACTTGCGGCTACCGACGAAAACTCAAAGGTTATTTTCCTTTGTTCACCAAACAACCCAACAGCAAACCTACTTAATGCCACAGAAATAGAAAAAATTCTTAAAGGATTTGACGGCATTGTGGTGATTGACGAGGCTTATATAGACTTTTCAGATAAAGGCAGTTGGATTTCAAAACTAAGCAAATATCCTAAAATGGTTATTCTTCAAACCTTCTCTAAGGCATGGGGACTAGCTGCTGCACGTTGCGGTATGGCGTTTGCTTCTGAAGAAATTATTTCATTCTTCAACAAAGTTAAATACCCATACAACATCAACATCCTTACCCAAAAACTTATTCTAGAAAAACTAGACCAAGTGGAAGTGAAAAACAACTGGGTAAAAGAAATCCTTTCTCAACGCACACTAATGATAGAAGAACTTGAACAACTATCTATCGTTAAACATATCTATCCTTCAAATGCCAACTTTATATTAGTAAAAGTAGACGATGCAAACCTACGCTACAAACAACTAGTAGACAAAGGCATAATTGTGCGCAACAGAAATAGCGTAACACTTTGCGAAAACTGCTTACGCATAACCATTGGCACTGCTCAAGACAATAAAGAACTTTTAAAAGCACTAACATCTTTAGCATGAAAAAGAAAGCACTTTTTATAGACCGCGACGGCACTATTATTATAGAACCACCTATTACCGAACAAGTTAATAGCTTAGAAGAAATGACATTCCTACCAGGAGTGATTCGCAACCTTTATTTCATTGCTAAAAACTTAGACTTTGAACTAGTGATGGTTACAAACCAAGACGGTCTTGGCACAGAAAACTATCCTCAAGAAGTGTTTGACTCTGTTCAAAACAAAATGCTTGAAGTACTTGAAGGAGAAGGCATTACATTTTCTGCTATCCATATAGACAAATCGTATCCACACGAAGGTCTTGCCACTCGCAAGCCTGGCACAGGTATGCTTACCGCATATATGGACGGAAGCTATGATTTAGAAAATAGTTACGTAATTGGCGACCGCCTAACGGATGTGAAACTAGCTGAAAACCTAGGTTCTAAATCTATTTTAATCACTGCAGAAAAAGGCAATTCTAACGCTACATTTGAAGCTGAAAAGTGGGATGAAATAGCAGAGTTCCTTTTCGCAGGCGAACGCAAAGCCACTGTTGCTCGCAAAACAAAAGAAACTGACATCAACATTGCCATAAACCTAGACGGCAACGGCAAAGCTAACATTAGCACAGGTTTAGGTTTCTTTGACCATATGCTAGAACAAATTGCAAAACACGGCGGCATCGACTTAGACATTAAAGTAGTAGGCGACACATACGTGGACGAACACCACACCATAGAAGACACAGCTATTGCACTTGGCGAAGCACTTTACATTGCCTTAGGCAACAAAAGAGGCATTGAACGTTATGGTTATAGCCTTCCTATGGACGACTGCTTATGCAGTGCAGTACTAGACTTTGGTGGTCGTGCATGGCTCGTATGGGACGCAGAATTTAAACGTGAGAAAATAGGCGAAATGCCAACAGAAATGTTCCTTCACTTCTTTAAATCGCTTAGTGATTCGGCAAAAATGAACCTAAACATTAAAGCAGAAGGCGACAACGAACACCACAAAATAGAAGGCATATTTAAAGCATTGGCCAGAGCACTGAAAATGGCTATTAAAAGAGACATTTACAAATATGAGCTTCCAAGCACAAAAGGTATGCTATAACTATTGAAAAGACGAAAAAATTATATTATCTTTGCACAAATTTTTGTATTTTAAATAAAATGAACCAACTATCTAACAGATTAAACGCTCTATCAGAGTCAGAAACCTTGGCTATGTCTCAAAAAAGTGCTGAACTTAAAGCACAAGGCATAGATGTGATTAATTTAAGTGTGGGTGAGCCAGACTTTTTCACACCAGATCATATAAAACAAGCAGCTAAGGAAGCAGTAGATAACAACTTCTCTTTCTACTCTCCAGTGCCAGGTTACCCAGCACTTCGCAATGCTATCGTAGCTAAACTAAAAAATGAAAATGGTTTAGACTATACAGCTGCTCAAATCGTTTGCTCTGGCGGTGCTAAACAATCTGTATGTAACGCTATTCTTTGCCTTGTTGACAAAGGTGACGAAGTTATCATCCCTGCTCCATATTGGGTAAGCTACGTAGAAATGGTTAAACTTGCAGAAGGTACTAACGTTATCGTTGAAGCTGGCATTGAACAAGATTTCAAAATCACTCCTGAACAACTAGAAGCAGCAATTACTCCTAAGACTAAAGCTCTTATCCTTTGTTCTCCTTCAAACCCAACAGGTAGTGTTTATTCTAAAGAAGAACTTCAAGCACTAGCAGCAGTGCTAGCTAAATATCCAAATGTATATGTAATCGCAGACGAAATCTACGAACACATCAACTACATTGGCAAACACGAAAGCATCGCTCAATTTGAAGAAATCCGCGACCGCGTGGTTATCATCAACGGTATTTCTAAAGCTTACGCTATGACAGGTTGGCGTATTGGTTGGATTGCTGCTCCACTTTGGATTGCTAAAGCTTGCAACAAACTTCAAGGTCAATACACTTCTGGCCCATGCTCAGTGGCTCAAAAAGCAGCAGAAGCAGCTTACACTGGTAGCCAACAATGCATCGCTGATATGCGTGCAGCATTCGAACGCAGAAGAAACCTAGTTCTTGATATGCTAAAAGACATTCCAGGCCTTCAAGTAAACGAACCAAAAGGTGCATTCTATGTATTCCCAAAATGTAGCTCATTCTTTGGTAAAGTTGCTCCTAACGGCAAAGTTATCAACGACGCTGCAGACCTAGCAATGTACTTACTAGAAGAAGGTCACGTAGCTTGCGTAGGTGGTGGCGCATTCGGCAGCCCTGAATGTATCCGTATGTCTTATGCTACATCTGACGAAAACCTAGTTAAAGCATTCACTCGCATCAAAGAAGCTTTAGCAGTTTTAAAATAAAACTAAATACACCTTAATAATAAAGGGCAGCACTCCAATAGAAGTGTTGCCCTAATTTTTTAGTGCGCCTATAAGCCGGGTTCTGTGCCTTTGTAACCAAAGGTGTTTGTCATTTATCTACTACTATCCTCACGAATAGTCTCTAGCAACCTACCCCCTGACATCGGACGGACAGCCCTACATGCGTCAGTATACTTGGTCTTGCAATCCGTGGTGTGAACAGACCCTACATGTTGCCATGCAAGCGGTGGGCTCTTACCCCGCCTTCTCACCCTTACCCTCAACGGGCGGTTATTTTCTTCTTCACATACCTACCCTCGCGGATAGCTTCCACATTAAGAAACACGGTGTCCTGTATTGCCCGGACTTTCCTCTTTTTTAGCCCCGAAAGACTAAACCAGCGACAAACCGTCGCACTAATATTTTTTAAGACTGCGAAGATACTACTTTTTAATAATCAATTCAAAAAAATCAATTTATTTTTTTAGTTTCATTTTGAAAATAACATAAGTTTTTACTATATTTGCACTTTATTTGCCCGAAAACTATTTATATTAGATATGAGACAGCTTAAAATCGTAAAATCCATTACTAATCGTGAAAGTGCTTCCTTAGATAAGTATCTTCAAGAAATTGGTCGTGAAGGCCTTATTGTCGTAGAAGAAGAAGTAGAACTGGCTCAACAGATAAGGAAAGGTGACCGCCGCGCATTAGACAAATTGGTTCGTGCCAACTTACGTTTCGTTGTTTCTGTAGCAAAACAATATCAAAATCAAGGTTTAAGTCTTCCAGACCTTATCAACGAAGGCAACTTAGGTCTTATCAAAGCTGCAGAGAAATTTGATGAAACTCGTGGTTTTAAGTTTATCTCTTACGCTGTATGGTGGATTCGTCAATCTATTCTTCAAGCATTAGCTGAACAATCACGTATTGTACGTCTTCCACTCAACCAAGTAGGTTCGTTAAACAAAATCAACAAGGCATTTTCTCGTTTCGAACAAGAACACGAACGTCGCCCTTCACCAAAAGAACTTTCTGAAGAACTAGACATTCCTGTTGACAAAATTGCAGACACTTTAAAAGTATCTGGTCGTCACATTTCAGTGGATGCTCCATTCGTAGAAGGCGAAGACAATAGTTTGCTAGACGTACTTGTAAACGAAGAATCTCCTATCGCAGACCGCGAACTTATGAACGAATCACTTTCTAAAGAAATTGATAGAGCCCTAAACACTCTAAGCGAAAGAGAAAAGAAAATCATCGTTTGTTTCTTCGGTATTGGTTGCCAAGAAATGACACTAGAAGAAATCGGAGATAAATTTGGTTTAACTCGCGAACGTGTTCGTCAGATTAAAGAAAAAGCTATCAGAAGATTAAAAAGTAGCGCACGTAGCAAATTACTAAAAAGTTATTTAGGATAAAACTAACAAGAGGTTGACATTGCGTCAGCCTCTCTTTTTAAACATACACTATGCAATCAGTTTGGATATCAGCTATCGGCCTATGCCTAGCCTCTGTTTTTGGTTCTGTTATTGGACTTTTATTTAAAGGACTAAGCCATAAATGGAACGACCTTATTATGGGATTTTGTGCGGGCATTATGCTTGCAGCATCTGTAGTAGGTCTTATTTTGCCAGCGACAGAAATGGCAGGCACATCAAACTGGTGGCAAGTGGCAATAGGTGTAACACTTGGTGCTATATTCTTAAACCTACTCGACCACATTACACCACACCTTCACAAACTTACAGGCCTAGAAACCGAAGACCATGTAAACAACAAACACTTAAATAAAATCCTACTTTTTGTGCTTGCCATTGCCATACACAAACTACCTGAAGGCATTGCTGCAGGTGTAGGGTTCAATAGTAGTACAGACGATGCAGCATGGAGCGTTACATTTGGTCTTGCACTGCAAAATATTCCAGAAGGTATGGTGGTAATTTCGCCTCTACTACTAGCAGGCGTAAGCCGATGGCGTACATTCTTTATCTCGCTTTCTATCGGCTTGCTTGAAATTATCGGAGTATGGATTGGATATGGTTTAGGAGCTATTTCACTTGTTATGCTACCCGTAATGCTTGCCTTTGCCGGAGGCGCAATGCTATACGTAATTAGCGATGAGATGATTCCTGAAA
>CALDPN010000125.1 GCA_937911235.1 uncultured Bacteroidales bacterium | reverse complement strand
GACCAATTAGAATATGTAGTTAAACACCCATACGTATTCGATGTACAAGAAGACTATGGTGCATTATGTTTATCAACTAGAACACCACTTAGTATGTGGGACCCAGACTACGCTGAAGTATTATATAAGAACATAAATAATATCTTTGATAACAATGGAGTAGGTAGTGTATATAGAAAGTATATAAGATTCTTCTTTGAGACTGTACTTATAAATCAAGAAGCAACATACTGGATGCAAGGTTACTTCCAAGTAGAACCTGATTCATTTAACTGGAGATATAGAAACAGAGACAATGTAAGAGCCAGTCACTTTATAGATTTAATGCGTGATGTTAAAGCAGGATACAACCCACACATAGAACATTACGATTGTCAAGGAACACATAAGGTAGAGATAGGTAAAGCACAAAGAAGTAGAGACTTAATAACTATGATAGAAACTTTAATGAATCCATTAAAGAACTGGAACTTAACAGACGGTGCAGTTATGAATCAATGTATGCAATATATGTTTCCAATCTTAATAGATAATAATATACAATGTATAGAATACGAAGACAATATGTATTCAATCGTAGAATTATATGAAAAGTTCAAAGCAGAAAAGGTTGAAGAACCTGTAGAAGTAGATGAAGATATTGCAGAAGCAGTAGAGGAGGTAGAAGAAAATGCCTAAGCTAGAATATGCAGTAGAAAATCCAAGAACTAGACACGAAATGAGAACACGAAGAAAAGAAATAAGAAAGGAAATAAAAACATTTAGTGTATCTAAATTAAAACAATATGCACGTCCTGGTTTTTATACTTATTCACAATTAATAGTTAGAGTTTTAAGACGTTATTTTGGTTTAGAAATTGCATGGAAATTTAAAGCAATAATAAAATTTACAGTAGAAGATTTTATATTAACTTGTAGAAAAGAATTAAAAGAAAGAGGTATAAAAGATGAGTAAAAGATTTATAGATATATCACCTATGCGTAGTGACTTACTTAAAATGTTAGAGGAAAAATTCTTAGCAACAGAACACTTTAACTCTGACACTATCAATGTAAGTCTATCATTAAAAGAAACTGTCGACAAAGTTGTCGAAGCTAATAAGTTAGCTGAGCCTGAGATATTTATCTTAGATAAAGCTTGGCTTAAGATTCAAATGTTAGTAAAAGAAAACAGTGGAGAAGTTGCTTGGCATTGTTTAGTTGAGAAACACCCTAACAATAAGTATTTAATATATGATGTATTATCTAAGTTTTTGTTTCCATTATCTTCATATACAATATTTAATTTGGGTTGTCAATAACTTTTTTACAAACAGAATTCTCGACGAAACCTCAAATGTTCAGTTTGGCGAAGGTGGTGCAGGTACATTCTCAGAC
>CALDPN010000124.1 GCA_937911235.1 uncultured Bacteroidales bacterium | reverse complement strand
TGGGATGCTGTGAGTATTTTTATAATAACAATTGTAGAGAGTGTTTGGTTCTTTGTATTCAAATTGTTGATTATAAATATTTGTTGTATGTGAGTGTAATGTATTGAAAGATAATGTTTTATGAATGTTGTCTGCATTCGGGAGCAGGGGAGTGCTGTTGCAGTAATGGGAAATAGTTTGTATATTTGAATCTGATATAGGAAAGATAAATGTTTGATAATTATGAAATTTATTGGTAATTTATTGTGGCTCATTTTTGGCGGACTCGAATGTGCGCTTGGTTATTTCGCAGGTTCTTTGGCGTTGATGGTTACTATAATCGGTATTCCTCTGGGTATTCAGACACTTAAATTGGGAATTTTATGTCTGTGGCCATTTGGTTCAACGGTGAGCGAAAGTCAAGGTTCAATAGGATGTATTAGTGTACCTATGAATATTATCTGGTGGATATTCGGTGGTTTGGCAACTTGCGTCGGTCATCTGTTGTTCGGACTTCTTTTGTGTGTAACCATTGTAGGTGTTCCTTTCGGAATGCAACATTTCAAAATGGCGAAGTTTGCACTTTGGCCTTTCGGCAAAGATATTTAATATTAGAATTAGTAAAATATGGGAAAACAAGAATATATAAAGGCGAATAAGGATTGGCTTTTGGAAAAGGCTAAAGAGGATGGTGTGAAGGCTCTGCCAAAGGGTATTTATTATAAGGTGCTAAACTCTGGCAACAACGATGGTAAACATCCTACGCCTCGCAGCATTGTAACTGTGCATTACACAGGTTGGACAATAAATGGTAAAAAGTTCGACTCTTCTCGTGCGGGTGTGCCTGTGGCGTTTCGCCTTAGCGAACTTATCGAGGGTTGGATTATTGCCATTGGGCAAATGTGCGTAGGCGACAAGTGGGAGATTTACATTCCTGCAGAACTTGGCTATGGTAAATTTTCTCAACCGGGCATTCCTGGAGGGTCAACGTTGATATTTGAGATTGAGTTATTTGGCATCGCATAAAGGTAGCCTAAAAATTCTCCTTTTAAATTCACTCTTATATTGCGTTTTACGTTAAATAAAGTGAACTTGTCGGAAATTCCGACAGGTTCATTTTTTATAATTATAGAATTTATATACTTTTACGTGGTAAATTATTAAAAACAAAACATTATGAACATAGGTGATAGAATTCCTGAAATTTTGGGTAAGGACCAAAACGGAAATGAAATAAAAAGTGCCGATTACAAAGGCAAAAAGATAGTGCTTTATAGTTATCCAAAGGCGAGTACGCCGGGTTGCACCGCTGAGGCTTGTTCGCTTCAGGCGCATAAGGCAGAGCTTGCTGCGGCAGGATACGAGATAATAGGGGTGAGCAAAGACAAAGAGGCTGCGCAAAAGAAATTTGCTGATGCACAAGGGCTAGACTTTCCTCTTATTGCTGACACCGATACCACGCTTTTGCAAACTCTTGGTTGTTGGGGCGAAAAGGTTGCATGCGGACGCCGTACCATTGGCACGCTTCGCACCACTTACCTTGTAAACGAAGAAGGCATCATAGAGAAAATCTTCACTCCAAAAGAAATCAAAACTAAAATTCACGCTGAACAGATTTTAGATTACATCAAAGGGTAAACCACTCCTTCTTAAACTCCATTACTCGCTACTCATTCGCAACAAAAATTGTGTCTGTGCAGCGAGTTTTTTGTGAATAACCATTTGACTAACAGGTATGTTCTATGTGAATTTGCACAAAATATTGATGAAATATAATGTGCAAAATGAGATATAATATGATAATAGATGTGCAAAGAAATCACACTATATTGTGATTTTCTGTGCTTTTAATCATTTAATTACTACTTTTGTAGTAAAAATCACAGTATATTGTGAATACTCTATTGTCTATTTGTAATGTTTTGGGATTAACATTAGTAACAAAACTAAAAGATTGATTTTATGAGACAATGTGAAGTATATATACAAGAGAACTTAAACGTGAGTATTATTTAGCATTAGATTTCCGTAGAAAAATGTTGAATTTTTAGACTATGAACTTTAAGCAATTTGGACAGAAGGGGAAACCGGTGCTGGTGTTGGTGCCAGGACTGGGTGTGTCTTATGAAATATTTTTGCCGTTAATTAAGTTGCTCGAGGATAAATTCACAATTGTTGCGGTGCAAGTAGATGGTTTTACCATTGGTGAACAAACAAAGTTTACAAGTGTACTAGATCAGGCTGAGCAATTGAGCAATTATATAAAAGATAATTTCGCCTCACATATTTCTGTGGCGTATGGACTTTCTTTGGGAGGTAAAATTTTATCGCATGTAATGGAGAAAAACGATGTTACTATTGATTATGCCATTATGGATGCAGCTCCGTTATTACCTCTGCCTAAGTGGTTGGTTAGTCCGCTAGCGCATTTGCAAGCGTTTAATGTGTGGAGTTGTTATAAGCATACGTCTTTTTGGCGACGTGTTTTTAACTCACATTATTACGATGTGTTGTTTGACGAATGCAAAAAGATTTACCCATTCTCAGGTAAATGTGCTGTAATTGATGGTTATAAATCTGTTTATACCACACGATTAAACAGTATCTCCGGAAAACAAATTTATTATTGGCATGGAACAAAAGAGGCTTTCGTTGCCGCACCACAGGTGAAACATCTAAAGACATTGTTTCCACAAGTAAATGTAAAAGTTTTCCCTAAATTAAATCACGGACAATTACTAGTAGATTATCCAGAAGAAGTTGCTCAAAGGATAATATCATTATCTCAACATCACAATGATGCAAACCCTTATCGAAACGCTTAAAGAACAGGTTTATAAATAGATTAGATTGAATGCTTCGATAAAGGGGATTCTCTCTAAATTTTGGTGGTGGTTTTTCCAAGCAGATTCTTCGTGGCTTATTTTTGAGATTTCTCGAGAAGAGAAAGAACCAAATCTATTGCAAACAATATTGATTATATTAAGTTCCTCATTAGTTAGAACATCATCTTCTATTTTTGAAGTTGAACGAAGAATAGTACCTTCGTACTCTCCAATATGTTGTAGTTCTTGTTGTATCTCGTCAAACTGACTATAAACTTTATCCCATCTTTCTGGTACAGGACCGAAATCAATTGCTCTGTATGTTAAACCTGTCATTGCCATGCCACGTTCTCTGTATGATAAGAAATCTACATAGAACAATAATTTATTCATTTTTGTGCACCATACATCCTCACTACGCTCCAATATGGCAATCATTATGTTCTTTAGTTTTTTTAAAGAGATGCTAGCATAACCATTGTCTGCGCTTCTGCTACTAGAAAAAATACGTTTTGTTTCGTATTGTTGCATCTTGTAGTCAAGATTGTTTTCTATTATCTTTTCCAAACGCTGTGTTAGTTTTTTGTATTCTTGTTCTTGTAGCTCGCCTTTAGAACTTTCTATCATATCTAACATTACCTTTGGATTCATAATAGAGCGGATTAGTCTGCCATTAGACACACTAGGCACTTCTCCTTGCTCGTATTTGCGATATTGATTAATGCCGATGCCAAGAAGTTGTGATATCTTAGCAGCACTTAAACCATATCTATTACGGATTTCTACAATTTCATCAGTGTATGGAATGCCGTATTTTGCTCTATATTGATTGGTTACTTGTATATATGCAGCAGTATCTGACTCATCTGTAGTGAAACGTTCGCCAGTATCTTCACATACCCATCCTGTATGCATATATTCATATTTTTCTCCACGAAACTCCCATGTACGTTTTTTCCATGTGCGTTTCATTTCTTTTCCTGTAAATGGACTTTTCATAAATTATTCTCCTTAAATTTTAAACGGGTATGATAATGGATGTTCAGCTATATGAAATGATATACAAATAGTTTGGTAGTTTACACCACCTAGCATAATCTTTATATAAACCTCTTTGCCTTTTATGTCTTTGCCAAAGACCCACATTTCACCTAACTTGTTTAGTTGGTCTATAATAGGACCTTCTACATAATCTTCTGATTTAAGGCTTTCAATAATCACTTTTCTGTAAGATGGTATAATCTCTAATTCTTCTAACGCTTTTTGGTTTTTACCTCTGTCGTCGCGATAGATAATGCCAAAGATTTTCATCTTCGTTTGAAATTGATTAAGAAATGTTTCTACTTCTGATATTGAAATCATAATTATTATTTGATGAGTTACGTTTGATGTTGCAAAGATATATTTAAATTTTTATATATACAAATAATGCAATCATAAAGTTGTAAAATAATAAAAACAACAAATAAAACGCACTGTAAGGTTGGATTGTGTAATAAAAGACAAATGAGTTGATTATGATTTTCTAAAATAAATAATTAACTTTGTTATAAATAACATTAATAATGCAATTACCACCAAAAATAGGGGAGTCTACGGAGCAGGAGCGCAGGGAATATGTGCTGCAGCAGTGGGAGTGTATGCACAATTGTGAACTGTGTGGCAAGTGCAAGGTGCTGCACGGACGCGATGTGGAGGAGCTTTATGCACCGTATATAAAGGGAGAGTGTTCGTATGTAGATGCTACGATAAGGTTGAGGGAAATGTAATCATAAAAAGCCCCGAAAGTTAGATATAAAACTTTCGGGGCTCATTTCATATTGGGTTACCTCTATTTTTATAAACCTAATTTTATTTCAATTCGAATTTCACTTGCACTCTGCTTTCTACTTTTATTTTTTCAAAATTGATGTCTGGCATTTCGCCATCTATAAAGGCTTCTTCTTGCGGGCCTGCGGCTTTGCTCATCATTAGGCGAGGGTAGTTGCGCACGTTAGTGAAATCATTTTCTGTAATATAAATTGCTTTGCCAAGAGGTTGATTTATAGCATCGGTCAATAGTTTTGCCTTTCTGTGAGCGTCTTTCATTGCCATGGCACGAGTTTCATTTTTATAATCTTCAATCTTGGTGCATTTCACTTGTGCAATGTTTATCTCAGAAATTCCCACTTCTTCAAGAGCAATAAGTGCCTTTGTAGCCTCTTTTGCAGATGAGGTTTTAAGTCTGTAAGTTTTACTTAACTTTACTTCGTTTTTCTTAAATTTATAGTGAAGAATGTCGCTAGAAATGTCCACTACTGTAAGGTCTTTTTTGGTGTCGATGCCCACGCCTTTAAGCGCCTTAATCATATCTTTTTCAAGATTTTCTAGTGTGGTTTTCTTTGAATAATCCTTTTCGTTAATCACAATACTTAGGATAATTTCATCTGGTTCAATAAACATTTCTGCCTTTCCGCTTACATCAATGCAAGGTCTGTTGTGAATGTCTTGTGCTTGCACTGTAAAAATACCCATCAGCGCAACAAATGCTGTAAATAAAACTAATTTTCTTTTCATGATATATCTGTTTTTTTTTTACTATTACTTTGACCAACAAAATTAAGTATAAGTTTAAAAACAACGTATTAATATGTGGTATTATTGCCCTTGAAAACTTGTTATTATCGCTAAATAAGGTTAAATTTGTAAGAATAAATATTTGAATAGATGAAAACATTTAAACCAAAATCGTGGATGTTGCCACAGCCCTTGGCAAAACCATCGGTAACGCCTTCAGTGACGGTAAGAAATTGAAGTGAAATTCCAAATACAAGAAAATAAAACGAAATCCCATGACAGAACTAGAAAAAATGACGGCAAATGTGCTGTACAATTGTGATGCGCCGGAGTATCAAGAGAGTTGGCGCCATGCGGCGTTGGCTTCTGCAAAATTTAATCAAACATCGCCCCTAGAGGATAGAGAGACTGCTGTGAAGGCAATGAAGGAACTTATGCCCAATGCAAGTGAAGCGGCGCTTGTGATACCACCGTTTTATTGCGACCATGGTTGGCCTATACATTTGGCGGAGCGTGTGTTTATCAATAGAAATTGCGAGTTTCTAGATAGTGGTGGCATTTATATTGGCAAGCATACAATGTTGGGTCCTGGTTGCAAACTGTTTACGCCAAATCATCCTATCGATTATATTGAGCGACGTGAGCCTGTGGAAACAGGTTATGCCATTCATATTGGTGAGGATTGTTGGTTGGGTGGAAATGTAACTGTTTGCCCTGGCGTAACCATTGGCAATAGAGTGATTGTGGCAGCAGGTAGTGTGGTTACCAAAGATATTCCCGACGATGTAATGGTAGCAGGCAATCCTGCAGTAATCAAGAAAAGGTTGAAATAGAAAAGCAAAATGAAAACAAATCTTTTTATAAAAGCGATGTTTAAAATGCTGGCGGGGTTTGCGATGCTGGCGGTGATGTTGTTTGTGCCTGCGGGAACGTGGCAGTTTTATCAGGCGTGGGTAATGTTGGGTGTACTTTTTGTACCTATGGCAATAATGGGAGTGGTGATGCTTGTAAAGAATCCAGAACTGCTTAGCAAACGCCTAAATGCCAATGAAAAGGAGCAAGAGCAGAAGTGGGTAGTGGCGTTGTCGGGTCTACTTTTTGTGGCAAATTTTGTGGTGGCAGGGCTTAATTTTAGATATGGTTGGTGTGTGCTACCATGGTGGGTAGTGGCAGTGGCAAGTGTTGTATTTTTGTTTGCGTATGCCTTGTATGCTGAGGTGTTAAGAGAAAATGCCTATTTGTCGCGCACAATAGAAGTGCAAGAAAATCAACAAGTTATCAGCACTGGACTATATGGCATCGTTCGTCATCCTATGTATGCTGCAACTCTTTTGTTGTTTTCTGTGATGCCACTTGTGTTGGCTTCGCCATGGTCGTTTCTCATTATGCTTCTTTATATTCCGATAATTCATATTAGAATAAAAAACGAAGAAAAAGTGTTGACCGAAGGTCTAAAAGGATATAAAGAATACAAGCAAAAGGTAAAATACAAGGTAATTCCTTTTATTTGGTAAAAAATAAAATCCCTATGGAACAAATAATAATAAGACATGCGATGCCAGATGATGCAGAGTTTTTGGCGCAAGTGGTGGTGATGGCTATTCGCGACGACGAAATGGTAAAAAGAAACTGCGGTGGAGACAATTATTTAAAAGTTTTGACAGAGGTATGTGCAGCTACTGGTACTCAATATAGTTTTCAAAATGCCTTGGTTGCAGAAACGGTAAGTGGTAAGCTAGCTGGGGCTATAGTGGGATATGACGGGGGACAGCTGGAACCACTTCGCAAAGCAACTTGGGATATAATTTCCAATCATACAGGCTTTGTTCCAGAGATTGCAGATGAAACTAATGCGGGAGAATTTTACCTAGACTCTTTAGGTGTAAAATCAGAGTTTAGGGGCATGGGCATTGCTCAAAAACTTATCGATGCAATGTGCAAGAAAGCTTTTGCTCTAGGGCATACAAACGTAGGGCTAATAGTGGATGTAGAAAATCCTAAGGCGGAAGAACTATATAGTAGAATAGGTTTTCGCAGGGTAGGAGATAGAATGTTTTTTACTCACAAAATGTATCACCTGCAAATGAGTGTAAATTGCATTTAAATAACTTGGCTTTGGTAGCGTTAATAAATTTTAAGATTTCGGTAATTTTCTGTATCTTTGTGAGCAGAAAATAAAATATTAACGAATAAACAATGAATTTTAAAAGATTAGCATTATTTGCTCTTGCGCTTGCAGTGTCTTTAGTATCTGCTTTTGCGGTGGAACTAGAAAGATCATACAAAGCGCGCTCTGTAGAAAAACCACAAGAACTAATAGGTGAGGTAGATTTTTATATAGAGTATAGTCCACTTAAAAATCTTACATTATTTGTGGGTGAGGAGTTTTATCTAAATGGAACAGGTATTCCTGAGGCTCCACTTGTGGATATGTCTTACACCTCAATAGGTCTTAATTACAAGCCACACCCAAGAATTGCGCTACTAGGTGCATACGAGTTTCAATATCTTTACGGGGCTGAAATGCGTCACAGACTTAAATTGATGGTTACACCAAACGTAAAAATCAACGATTATCTAACAGTTTCTGTTCGCGAAAGATTTCAAATGACATACAGTATGACAAGTATGTCTTACAACTATTTACTACGTTCAAGACTACGTTTAGATGGTGAGATTCCAAATACTCCACTTTATCCATACGCATACATCGAAATGTATAGTCCGTTGGTGAAAAATCCTACCACATACGTTGATACTTTTGCATACGGTGTAGGTTTAGACTGGGTAGTGGACAAAAACAATATTTTAGGTTTCTATTATGAGTTTTCACACTCAATAGACGCTTATTATCACTTGCTTGGTGTAGCGTATGTATTACAATTCCAAAGCTACGAGAAATAGTTTAATAAAAAGGTTTCTTCGTCGTTACGCTTGCCTTCTAAATAAAAAAGATGATTTTCGGTTTAACTGAAAATCATCTTTTTTTTCTGGCATTAAGTCCGTTTACTATGCGGGTTTCCGATTCGTTTGTTTGCGGGGTCCAAAATTTTCTACCCTTAAGTTCGTCTGGCAAATATTGTTGTTCCACATAGTGGTTTGGATAGTCGTGCGGATATTTATAGTGTTTGCCGTAGCCAAGACTCTTCATGAGTTTGGTAGGAGCATTTCTTATATCAAGTGGCACTGGCAAATTTCCAGATTTTTGCACTTCTGCAAGGGCATCGCCAATGGCAAGGTATGCCGAGTTACTTTTAGCCGATGTGGCAAGGTAAATAGTTACCTCAGAAAGTATAATTCTAGCCTCTGGGAAACCAATTTTATGCACTGCGTCGAAACAAGTGTTTGCAAGTAGTAATGCATTTGGGTTTGCAAGACCAATATCTTCTGCGGCAGAAATGATTAGCCTGCGAGCAATGAATTTAGGGTCTTCGCCACCATCTATCATGCGAGCAAGCCAATAAAGCGCAGCATCTGGGTCGCTCCCGCGAATAGATTTAATAAACGCAGAAATGATATCATAATGCATTTCGCCTTGTTTGTCGTAGGCAAGAAGGTTTGCTTGAAGTTTCGCCTTCACCATCTCGTTAGTCACCTTTATCTCATCGCTCTCTTCGGTGCTAAGCACAAGTTCTAGTGCACTAAGAAGTTTTCTAGCATCACCTCCAGAGTAAAGTAGAAGTGAATCGTATTCTACAAACTCCACTTTTTTAGTTTTTAGATACTCGTCTTCGGTAAGTGCTTTATGTATAAGAAACTTAAGGTCTGCTTCTTCTAGTGGTTTAAGCACATAGATTCTGCAACGAGAAAGTAGAGGAGAAATCACTTCAAACGAAGGATTTTCTGTGGTGGCACCGATAAGCACGAATGTGCCTTTTTCCACTGCTGCAAGAAGTGAGTCTTGTTGCGATTTGCTAAAGCGGTGAATTTCGTCGATGAAAAGGATAGGGGCTTTAGGGTTGAAAAGTTTGGTCTTTTCGGCAGTTTCTATCACATCGCGCACATCTTTTACAGATGAACTCACAGCACTAAGGCTGTAGAATGAGCGGTTGCTTTGCGATGCAATGATTTGAGCTAGTGTGGTTTTACCCACTCCAGGAGGGCCCCAAAGAATAAAAGAAGCCAAGTTGCCAGACTCAATCATTTGTCGAAGCACAGCACCTTCACCCACCAAATGTTTTTGGCCGATGTAGTCTGCAAGTGTGCTAGGACGTAGTCTTTCTGCAAGTGGCTTCATGAGGAAAATATTAATCCATAAAAACGAAATAAACAGCAAGAATCAAGCAACCAAATGCTGCTATGTGATTCCAATGAATAGTTTCGCCTTTAAATAGAAACATAGTAAAAATAGTGAACACTGTAATGGAGATAACCTCTTGAATTACTTTTAGTTGCATAAGAGTGAAGGTGCCTCCGTTTTCTATAAATCCTATGCGGTTTGCTGGCACTTGAAAGCTATATTCAGCCAGAGCAAGTAGCCAAGAAAGCAATATCACCACATAAAGTGGTGTATTGTCTGATAGGACTTTCATTTGTTGCAATTTTAAATGACCATACCAAGCGAAGGTCATAAAAATATTAGAAAAAACAAGTAAAAGTATAGTGTAAAAAGCGTTCATCTAATAAGTATGATAATAGTTTAGAACCATTTCTTCTTGAAGAAGAATAGAACACTAAATGCTGTTAATACTAGTGAAACAAACACTGCTGTGTAGAACCACCAGTTGAAAATAGTAGATCCAATTTCAAGGTTCATACCAAAGAAACTTGCTATCAGTGTAGGCAACATCAGAATAACGTTGATACTTGTAAGTCGTTTCATCACCATATTCAAGTTGTTTGAAATCACGGTAGCGTATGTTTCTAGTGTACTATTCAAAATAGTAGCATAAATGTTTGTGGTTTCAAGCGCTTGTTTAGACTCAATTTCCACGTCTTCCACAAGGTCTGGGTCGTAAACCTCTTTAATTCCTCTCATATTTTTTAGTTTATGAGTAAGAATTTCGTTGCCACGAAGCGCAGAGGTAAAGTAGACCAATGTGCGGTCTAAGTTTGAAAGTGTCTTCAAATCGTCGTTGTCCACAGAGATTTCAAGTTCCCTTTCTGCAGCTTTAATTTGTGCGTTAATGCTCTTTAGATATTTTAGAAACCAGATACTAGAAGAAAGAAGTAGTCTAAAGACAAAGTTTATATTATCTGTCTTATGAATGTTTTTTCTTTTTGTGTATTGGATAAAATCTGGAATAATGTCTGTTTGGTGGAAGCAAACTGACACAAAAATATCGTCTTTAAAGATGATACCAAGTGGCACGGTAGAGAATGTACCGCTAGCATTGTGTACTTTGTATGGAATACGCATAAGCACAAGGCACCAGCCATCTTCTACTTCCACACGTGGACGTTCGTCAACGTCCTCAATGTCTTCGTAGAACGCCAAAGGCACATCAAGGGTGTTGATAAGATATGCTTTGTCTTGTGTGGTTGGTTTTACAACGTTAACCCAGCAGTTAGGTTCCCATTTGTTGCATGGAACCATTCCGGCACCATTTTTTAAAAATGTTCTCATATAGGTGTTCTCCTATCTTTAGTTTAAGAATAGAGAAACCTACTCTCCATTCTTAAAAATTAGTATTTTCCGGATGATAATCGTCCATTTTGATTAATGTAGTTAAAATTCGGTTGCAAAAATACAAAAAAAAATGAATATCTATGCATAGATATTCATTTTTTTAGGGTATTTAGTTTTCAGAGTTTTTAATGAGGGTTATTACTTAGGAGTTTTGCCGAAGGCTTTTTTTTTAACTCCTAAGGAATAACGCCTCATTAAAAATTAAATTATACTAATTCACGAATCAACGCTTCACGACTGCCATAAAGCATATCCATAGGAGCAATCTCTGGAAGAGTATATGCACCTGGGCGTTGTTTCACAACAGCACGAGCACAGCTTACTAGGATTTGGCTAGTAAGAGCAGGGTTGTTGATTGTCATTGTGAATGCGAAACGTTGGCTTTGAGTGCTACCAGAAACACCTTTGCGTTCAATAAGCACGCCATGACCCATATCTTGAAGGTCATCTACGCATGGCACTTGAATAACGTGTGTTTCATCGTGGCTAAAGTAAGAGTCGCTCTTGATAGCAGCAGTTACAGCTTCTAGAGAAGCACCTTCTTCTAGTTCTACATAAACCATGCGGCGGTGTACGCTAGTGCCTAGAGGAATTGTCATAGAAAGTGCGTTTTTCACGCCTTCTTTGCTACGAGCTACAACTGAGTGTCCCATACTCATACCAGGGCCAAAGTTTGTGTAGGTTAGACCTTTTGGAGCCATAGCTTTAAGTAAAGCACGGATTACAGAGTCTGAACCTGGGTCCCAACCTGCAGATATGATAGCAGCAGAGTTATTTGCTTTAGCCACTGCATCTAGCTTTTGGCTAACTTCCCAAATATCTCCGTGAATATCATAGCTATCCACAGTGCAGATGCCTTTTGCAAGTAGGGTAGCAGAAGTTTCTGGAATACTTCTACTTGGGCCACAAAGAATAGCCACTTCTACTTTGCCTAGGTCATCTATATTAGAAACCACTTTTATATTAGCTAGCTCAGCAGGAACATTAGATGCGTCTCTACGAACTACACCTACAAGTTCCATATCTGGAGCAGCTAGAACGGCTTGTAAAGCAAATTTGCCAATATTGCCGTATCCGATAATTGCAACTTTAATCATATTATTTACTTAAATATTCGTGCATTGATGCAGCTGCTTTACGACCGTCACCCATAGCAAGGATAACAGTAGCACCACCACGCACGATGTCGCCACCTGCGAAAATCATTGGAATAGAACTTTGCATATCGTCGTTTACTACGATAGTACCTTTGCGAGATACATCTAAACCGTCGATTGAGCTAGGGATAAGTGGGTTTGGAGATACACCAACACTCACGATTACTGTGTCAACGTCGATAAGTTCGGTAGCGCCTTCGATAGCAACTGGTTTTCTACGACCAGAAGCATCAGCTTCACCTAGTTCCATTTTTTGTAGTAACATTTGTTTAACACGACCTTTTTCGTCACCGATATATTCGATTGGGTTGTGAAGTGTACGGAATTCAACGCCTTCTTCTTTAGCGTGTTTAACTTCTTCTACACGAGCAGGCATTTCTTCTTCGCTACGGCGATAAACAATCATAGCAAGTTCAGCACCAAGACGTTTAGCTGTACGAACAGAGTCCATAGCAGTGTTACCACCACCGATAACAGCCACACGTTTACCTTTAAGTACTGGAGTATCGAAGTCGTCTTTTGCAGCGCTCATAAGGTTTACACGTGTTAGGTATTCGTTAGAAGACATAATACCAATTAAGTTTTCACCTTTGATGTTCATGAAGTTTGGAAGACCAGCACCAGAAGCAACAAACATACCTTCGAAACCTTGTTCTTTAATATCATCGAAGCTGATAGTTTTACCTACGATACAGTCTTTAACGAAGGTAACACCCATTTTTTCTAGGTTGTTGATTTCTACGTCGACGATATTGTTTGGAAGACGGAATTCTGGAATACCATATTTCAACACACCACCAATTTCGTGAAGAGCTTCAAATACAGTTACGTCGTAACCAAGTTTAGCCATATCACCAGCGAAAGAAAGACCAGCAGGACCTGAACCAACAACTGCTACTTTTTTACCGTTTTTAGCAGCGATTTCTGGCACAGCGATGTTACCGCTTTCACGTTCGTAGTCTGCTGCGAAACGTTCTAGGTAACCGATAGCCACTGGAGCTTTACCCATTTTAATGTGGATACATTGGCTTTCGCATTGTTTTTCTTGAGGACAAACACGACCACAAACTGCTGGAAGAGCAGAAGTTTGTTTAAGAACTTTAGCAGCTGCTAAGAATTCGCCGCGTTCAATATTTTTTACGAAAGAAGGAATGTTGATGCTAACCGGACAACCTTGCATACAGCTAGGATTTGGACAGTCTAAACAACGTTTAGCTTCCATTAATGCTTGTTCTACTGTTAAGCCTTGGTTTACTTCTTCTGAGTTGTGGCTACGATATTCACCATCAAGCTCATTCATTTTAACGCGCGCAATCTCGGTGCGTTCTTTATTTTTCATTGATTTGCGAAGCTCGTCACGCCAAGCTGCACTTCTATCTGTTAAATTTTCCATCTCTAAATAATTATTTTAAAGAGTTAATATATGCAGCCATAGCGGCTTGTTCTTGTTCGCGATATGCACCTAGACGCATCATCATTTCGTCGAAATTTACTTGGTGTGCATCAAATTCTGGACCGTCAACGCAAACGAATTTTGTTTCGTCGCCCACAGTTACACGGCAAGCGCCGCACATACCAGTACCGTCCACCATGATAGTGTTAAGAGATGCTACAGTAGGGATTTCGTATTTTTTAGTTAGTAAAGAAACGAATTTCATCATGATAGCAGGACCGATAGTCACACACATATCCACTTTTTCGCGGTTGATTACGCTTTCTACACCATTGGTAACAAGACCTTGAGTACCGTAAGAACCGTCGTCTGTCATAATGATAACTTCGTCAGAGAATTTTCTCATTTCTTCTTCTAGGATGATAAGGTCTTTTGTACGAGCTGCAAGCACAGAGATTACTTTGTTACCTGCTTTTTTAAGTGCTTCAACGATAGGAAGCATTGGAGCTGTACCTACACCACCACATGCACAAACAACTGTACCGAAGTTTTCAATATGAGTAGCTTTACCAAGAGGACCAACCACGTCAGTTACATAGTCACCTACGTTTAGGTTACATAATTTGGTAGAAGATACACCCATTTTTTGAACTACTAGTGTGATAGTTCCTTTTTCTAAATCTGAACCAGCTATGGTTAGAGGAATACGTTCGCCTTTTTCACCTACGCGTACGATCACGAAGTGACCAGCTCTGCGTGATTTAGCTATTAGAGGAGCTTCGATCTCTAATTTTACTACATTTTCTGAGAAATGCTCTTTACTGATTATTTTATTCATTTTATTTGTCTTTTTTGTAACCTTTTTGGGGTTACAGAATGTTATTTTTATATGCGTAATAACCGATTAATCGAATTAACTCCGATTAATCGGTTAGTTTTTATTTTTGTTTTAGGTTTATCTAAGATTAGATGATACCTTGAGCCATCATAGCTTTAGCAACTTTCATGAAGCCTGCGATGTTAGCACCTTTAACGTAGTTGATGTAACCATCTTCTTCAGTACCGTATTTCACGCAGTTTTCGTGGATGTTAGCCATAATGCTTTGAAGTTTAGCGTCAACTTCTTCGCGGCTCCAGCTGATACGACCAGAGTTTTGGCTCATTTCTAGACCAGAGGTAGCAACACCACCAGCGTTAGAAGCTTTACCAGGAGCGTAAAGGATTTTAGCAGCTTGGAATGCTTCAACAGCTTCTGGAGTAGAAGGCATGTTTGCACCTTCAGATACAGCGATTACGCCGTTTGCAAGAAGAGTTTTAGCGTCGTCACCGTTAAGTTCGTTTTGAGTAGCACATGGAAGAGCGATGTCAGCAACTTCACCCCATGGACGAGCACCTTCTACATATTTGCAACCATATTTTTCAGCGTATTCTTTGATACGACCACGTTGAACGTTTTTAAGTTCTTTTACGTATTCAAGTTTTTCGAATGTGATACCTTCTGGATCGTAGATGTAACCGTTAGAATCTGATAGAGTCAATGGAATTGCACCTAGTTGAAGAAGTTTTTCGCAGGTATATTGTGCTACGTTACCAGAACCTGATACTAAGCAGCGTTTGCCAGCGATGTCGATGTTACGAGTTTTAAGCATGCTATTTAAGAAATAGATGTTACCGTAACCAGTAGCTTCAGGACGGATTAGAGAACCACCGAATTCTAGACCTTTACCAGTGAAAGTACCTGTGAATTCGCCAGAAAGTTTACGATACATACCGAACATGTAACCTACTTCACGAGCACCTACACCTATGTCACCAGCAGGGATGTCGGTGTCAGGACCGATGTGTTTAGAAAGTTCTAGTAGGTAAGCTTGGCAGAAGCGCATAACTTCGTTGTTTGATTTACCACGTGGAGAGAAGTCTGAACCACCTTTACCACCACCCATTGGAAGAGTAGTAAGAGCGTTTTTGAATGTTTGTTCAAACGCTAAGAATTTTAGGATTGAAGGGTTTACAGAAGAGTGGAAACGGATACCACCTTTGTAAGGACCGATAGCCATGTTGTGTTGAACACGGTATGCCATATTTGTTTGAACGTTACCTTTATCATCTACCCATGAAACACGGAATGTAAAGATACGATCTGGAATACAAAGTCTTTCGATTAAGTTAGCTTTTTCGAATTCTGGATGTTGGTTGTAAACATCTTCGATAGTTTCTAACACTTCTTGTACAGCTTGGATGTACTCAGGTTCATTTGGAAAACGTTTTTTTAAGTTTTCTACTACGTTTTTTGCGTTCATAATAATATATGTTTAGAAATTTAATTTATTTGCGTAGGGACGTAAATGCGTCCGTTCTAATTTTACGAATGCAAAGGTAACTAAAAACTACTTGATACCTTAATAAATAGGTGTCTTTGTATAAATAAATTTCGCAAACTTTCAAATTGAAAGTTATGTGCATTAATTTGCTTTAAAATTATAAGTAAAAACAAAACGGATAATTTCAAAATGAAACTATCCGTTTTTTATTTATCCTTGAGGATGATTTTTATGGAGGGATTTTTAGGCGTCCCGAAGTCCGAACAACCGGAGTGTACATAGGTACTCGAGGATTGTGAGGACAAGGGCAACGACAAAAGCACCCTTAAAAATCTTCCGGATTAGGCTTTGCCTGCAGAACCTAGTACATTAACAACTTTATGAGTATAAAGTTTTTTAAGTTCTTCACGAGCAGGTCCTAGATATTGACGTGGGTCAAATTTGTCTGGGTCTGTGTTGAAGAATTGACGTACAGCAGCAGTCATAGCTAAACGACCGTCAGAGTCGATGTTGATTTTGCAAACTGCAGAAGCAGCAGCTTTACGAAGTTGTTCTTCTGGAATACCTACAGCGTCTTTTAGTTTACCACCGTTTTCGTTGATGATTTTAACGTATTCTTGTGGAACTGAAGAAGAACCGTGAAGTACGATTGGGAATCCAGGAAGTTTTTCTTCAATTTCTTTAAGGATGTCGAAACGTAATGGAGGTGGGATTAAGATACCGTTTTCGTCACGAGTACATTGTTCTGGAGTGAATTTGTTAGCACCGTGAGAAGTACCTATAGAGATAGCTAGAGAGTCACAACCTGTGCGTGTTACGAAGTCGATAACTTCTTCTGGTTGAGTATAGTTGCTGTGTTCAGCTACTACGTCGTCTTCTACACCAGCTAATACACCAAGTTCGCCTTCTACAGTTACACCAAATTGGTGAGCGTATTCAACAACTTGTTTTGTTAGAGCTACGTTTTCTTCGTATGGAAGGTGAGAACCGTCGATCATAACTGAAGAGAAGCCCATGTCTACACAGCTTTTGCATAACTCGAAAGAGTTACCGTGGTCTAAGTGAAGAGCGATTTGTGGTTTTTCCCAACCTAGTTCTTTAGCAAATTCTACAGCACCTTGAGCCATGTAGCGAAGTAAAGTTTGGTTAGCGTATTTACGCGCACCAGAAGATACTTGAAGGATAACTGGAGATTTTTGTTCAGCACAAGCAGTGATGATAGCTTGCATTTGTTCCATGTTGTTGAAGTTGAATGCTGGGATAGCATAACCTCCTT
>CALDPN010000123.1 GCA_937911235.1 uncultured Bacteroidales bacterium | reverse complement strand
ACCGACACGATGTATGCCATCGGTTGCCACGCCTTGAAGGAACGTGCTGTGGAACGCATCTGCAAGTTCAAGGGCATCGACCCGCGCAAGCATAATCTCTCGATTATCTGTTACGACTTGAGCAACATCAGCGAATATGCCAAAGTGGATAACAACACCTTCAAGCTGATGAAGCGAAACCTGCCGGGGGCATTCACCTTTATCCTGAACACAGGTAGCCGACTTCCAAAGATTTTCAAGAACCGCAAGGAAGTAGGCATCCGTGTGCCTGACCATGCCGTCATTCGAGAAATCTGCCAATTGCTGGATGCACCGATTCTCACCACCACCCTCCCACTGGAAGATGGCGAGGATATAGAATACATCACCACTCCCGAACTCATCGCCGAGAAATTCGGAGGCGAAGCAGACATCATCATCGATGGAGGCATTGGTGGCGTTGAGCCTTCCACCATAGTGAATTGCACAGAAGGCGAAGCAGAGATTGTACGTCAAGGAAAGGGTTGGTTGGAAGAATAGACTACAACAATTTTATTACAAACTGTTTTAAATTAGGTATTATGTTTTCAACAACGATTACAAGCGAAATGGTCAATGAATTCATTGCTAAAGCATTGAATGCCAGCATTGACTTGGGAGGCAGAATCCTTGCCGCCCTTATCATCTTCATCATCGGTAAATTCCTCATCAATTGGGCAAACAAGCTATTTGCCACCATGCTTCAAAAGCGCAAGGTAGATGCCAGCATCCAGAGCTTCTTGAAGAGCATCGTAAACATCACCTTATTAGTCCTGCTGTTTCTTGCAGTAATTGGTAAATTGGGTATTGAATTGACCAGTTTTGCCGCTCTCTTGGCATCTGTCGGTGTAGCAGTCGGTATGGCTCTTTCGGGCAACTTGTCGAACTTTGCCGGTGGTGTCATCATCCTCGTATTTCGTCCTTACAAAGTAGGCGACTATATTGAAGCCTCAACGGGTGCAGCAGGTACGGTAACTGACATCCAAATTTTCCACACCGTACTTACTACTCCAGACAACCAAACTATTTTCATACCTAACGGTCCTCTAAGCAGCAATGTTATTAAAAACTATAGCACACAAGACCTTCGTCGTGTAGATTGGAGCTTTGGTGTAGATTATGGTACAGACTACGAAAAAGTAAAAGCAGTTATCGAAAAACTTATCGCTGCAGACTCTCGTATTCTTAAAGACCCTGCTCACTTCATCGCATTAGGAGCATTAGCAGATAGCAGTGTAAACATCACTGTACGTGCATGGGTGAAGAGCGCAGACTATTGGGGAGTATTCTTCGATATGAACAAAATAGTGTACGAAACATTCAATAAAGAGGGTATTGAGTTCCCATTCCCACAACTTACAGTACACCAAGGCAAGTAATTTGCCTAGAAATCCCACCTTTAAACGAAATATTAGGGAAATAGAATAAAAGACTGACAGCAATGTCAGTCTTTTTTCTTTGTAAACTATTGTGTTTCTCAATCAAAATACTTAAATTTGTCTTTTGTGAATATTATCATTAACAACAATAATCAATTTATGAAAAAATTCAGTTTAATTGTCTTCTTGGCAATGGCTTCGCTAGTGAGCGTGTTTGCTCAATCTTACACTGGCGACCAAGCCAAACGAGGTTATGCTATCTTTAGTGATAAGGTAACCTTCATCTTCGACGAAAACATCTACGGAGTGCGTCCAGAACGCGTGTTCGTAACAGGTGATTTTCGTGGTTGGGACGCTTCTACAGAAGTAGGAGAGTGGGAACTTAAAAAAGTAGGCGAACAATGGATGCTTACTTTCGACAACATTGACGAAAGCGTGATTAAACCAAACACTGGTTTCAAATTCCGCATCAACAATGAAGGTCAATGGTTAGACCCAACAGACCAATCTCCAAACGTAAAAGGTGGCAACCTTATTTACGAAATGGACCGTGTAGTAGCAGGTCTTACTGCAGAAATCCGCAAAAGCAACCTTATTTGGGCTACCATTTCTGGTGTTAAACGTTCTTTCGACCCTGCAGACTACATCATTAAAGATGCTCAAGGCAACGAAATCAAAGTAGTAGGTGTACTTCCAAACGAATCTACCACTACACTTATCGTTCCAGAAAAAGACCTTGACATTCGTCGTGTTTACTACCTAGAAATTCCTTCACAAAAACTTAGAGCAGCTTGTTCATACGACGGTTGGTTCCGTGAAGTGTATTCTACCAAAGAATTGGGTGCGAACATCGATAATGGTGTTACTTCTATTCGTGTATTCGCTCCACGTGCGGAGTTAGTTAAACTATACCTTTACAAAGGTGCAAACGACACTGAGGCTTATCAAACATTTGATATGAAAGTTGACCAAGATGGTGTTTGGGAAACAATTATCAACGAAGATTTGCACGGTGTTTACTATGATTTCACAGTACATGGTTCTACCGATCCAGGTAACTTCTTCTATGAAACACGTCCAGAACATATCAACGACCCATACGCTCGTGTAAGCGACGATACATTTGGCAAATGCCGTATCTGGCACAGAACTAAAGCAGCTACTCCACTTAAAGGTGGTATTCCAAAAATGGAAGACGTGATTTCATACGAAGTACACGTACAAGACTTCACCGACAATCTACCATTGCCAGATAGCTTAAAAGGTACTATCCGTGGTATGATTACTCCAGGTCTTAAAAACAAAAATGGCGAAAAAGTAGGTTTCGACTATCTTGTAGACCTTGGCATCAACGTAGTTCACTTAATGCCAGTACAAGAATACCTACACTTCCCAACAGACGACTGGTACGAATCATTCAAAGACGACCCATACATGATTGAGCAAGGTATCGCTCACGAAAACTATCAATGGGGCTATCGTACTTCATTTGCTATGGCAGTAGAATCTCGCTATCGCGTAAAAGGTGCAGAACTTGGTTCAGAACGCGACGATATGCGCGACCTAGTTCAAGCATTCCACGACAAAGGTATTGCCGTGATTATCGACATCGTGCCAAACCACACTGCTGAAGATATGGATGGTAAACAATTCTTGTTCAACTTCAACGGTTTCGACAAACAATACTACTATCGTACCAAAAACTTTGAACACATTGGTGCATACGGTAATGAGGTAAAAACTGAAAACCGTCCAATGACTCAACGTTGGTTAATAGACCAAGTTAAATACTTCATCGACGAATTTGGTATCGACGGTGTACGTGTAGACATCGCTGGTCAAATGGACCAACAAACTCTAACAGCATTCTGGTACGCAATTGGTCGTGACAAAATCGTTTATGGCGAACCATGGATTGCATCAAACGACCCAGACTACGAAGCAAATCCAGATTGGGACTGGTACAAAGAAGATTCACCAATTTGCTACTTCCAAGACGAGTCTCGTAGCTCATACAAAGGCCCTGTATTCCAATTGGTTGACCCTAAAAACGACCGTGGCTGGGCTGGTGGTAAATACGACGAACGCGAAGGCGTAATGCGTGGTTTAACCTGTACTTGCAAAGACGACAAAAATCCAAACAGCGGTATTTCTTATCTAGATATTCACGACAACTTCGCACTTGCAGACCAATTTGGCCGCAACTTCGATGGTCGCGACTCTGTATACGAAAACGAATACAAAATTGCTGTTACACTTCTTTACACCACACTTGGACCTATCGTAACTCACGGTGGTTCTGAAATTATGCGTAGTAAAGCACACGCTCCACTTCGTGAAGAAGTTCGTACCACAAAAGCAGGTTACAACGCTTATATGCACGGCTACCGCGACACCTACAACCACCGTACAGCAAACACATTTGTTTGGGAACAAGTAGGTCAAAAGCCAACAGGTACCAACTTCAACGACTACGACAATATGTACAAATTCTGGCGTGGTTGGAATACATTCCGTAAATCAGAATACGGTAAAGTATTCCGTCAAGGTGAAGCAGTTCCAGAAGGTTACTACAAATGGTTCCTTCCAGAACCAGAAAGCGCACTTGGTTACTTAGTAGACGACAAAGTACTAGTTCTTATCAACGCAGGTCACGAACCTATCGACTTCGAAAATGTTGAACTACCAAAAGGTAAATGGCAACTAGTAGGAACATCTGATGCTATCAATATTAAAGGTGTAAAATCTAAAAACAAAACAACCAAAGTGAAAGCAGGCGTAAACAAAGTTACTGTTGAACCACTTTCTCAATACGTTTGGATTAAAAAATAAGATTTAAACCAAATTTCCATACAAAGGAGCTAACCTAAAAAGTTAGCTCCTTTTTATATTATATATATGTAGGGACATAGCGTGCTATGTCCGTGTCGTCTGTTTAGTAAAATATTTTCTTAAAAATTTTTAAAAATCATCTATCTTTATTATATTTGCAACGTATGCGTAACAATTTATTACATATTAACAATGGTTTTTCTATGCATGAGCTAGTATCTAGTTCATACATACATACATACATACATACATACATACATACATACATACATTGCGCGCCGCGTATGTAATATTTGCTGTGATTTTATATAAAGTCGCTGTTCTGTAAATATGCAGGATAGCGACTTTTTGTGTTTAGAATAAATATTAATCAATAAAATAAATAAAAAAATGAAAAAGTTAAGTTTTTTTGCTGCTCTTGCAGCTATGTTAATGGGATTCGCATCTTGCGAAAAAGTAGAACCAACAGCGCTAGAAACTAGCGACTTAAAAGGTACAACCCTTGCAGGCTATGTATATTATCCAAAACTTGATGATACCATGACTCCAGAGGGCAATGCTCTTTTTGAAGGCAAAGCCAATGTAACTATTGGAGTGGCAGTAGTAACTGGTCTAGGTGCTGAACCAACAAATAACGTAATGTATGTTACAGTTCCAGTTAAGGGTGGAAAATTTGAAGCAACTATTCCTGCACCAGCCGGAAAAATGGTATCTTGTGTAGCTATTTGTATGTTCCAACAAGAAAACTACGATGCAGAAATGAAACCAGATGATGCAGACATTAAAAAAGTAATGCTTACTTACAAAGGTGAAGCCAAACTACAAATGGTGTATGGTGAAACTGTTTACGTGGACCTAATTGGTAAAAGAGTAGGTGCTACAAACGACCCATATCACTTCAATCCTTAATAGCGAATCTGTTTTTATCAACATTTAAAGAGTATTATTATGAACAAGATAAAAGTAATAACTGTTTCGCTATTATGCGCCTTGTCTATGGGTGCCATGGCACAAACAGAAAAAGAGGCTAAAGTCTATACACCAGAAGTGGGAAGCAGTGCCATCGGTGTCAATTTTAACCCAGTAGCAGCTGCCCAAGGTGGTAGTGCCGCTTCATTTTCTAGTGTAGGTCAATTTTTGTATGGCACAGAAACTGAAGATGGTATTATCAAAGGTGCCGAAGCGAAACCAAATCAAATGTACATTTTAGCACAACAACCAATGGTGTCTATTTCGTACAAATACCAAGCAAAAGAACACATGGCGTTCAAAGCTAGCATTGGTTTTAGCGGTGGCTATGTAAACTATCGTGAATATGTAAATGACGACAAAGCTATGGCTTTAAACCCAATGTCTGAAGCTCAAGTAGCCGATGCTGTGATGTTAGACTATAAAGGTGGTGGTATTACCGCAGGTCTAGAGTTCAATGCAGGTAAAAACTTACGTTTTGTAGGTGGTTTTGGTTTGATGTATTCATTTGGTGGTGGCGAAGTAAATTTCGCATACGGCAACCAAATCACCGAAGCCAACCAACACCCAACCACAATGGAAAAAATCGACAAAAATATCAACGAATTTGCGTCAAGTGGTTGTACATGGATGGACTATGGTCGTCCTGTAAAACAATACAATGTAGGTGTTAGCCATGGTATTGGTATCTATGCAAACTTAGGTTTGGAATGGTTCTTTATGAAAAACGTTTCAATAGGCGCAACCGTAGAACTTACCCCTATTATGGTGGCATTCCAACCACAAACCTACACTATTTACGAAGGATATGATAAATATCATGGTGAAGTGGCTCAATACAATGACTTGGTTAGTCCAGGTAGCACCTACGTGCTATACGGCACCGAAAACATTGGCGTGAACATTTCATTCCACTACTATTTTTAATAGTTAAACGTATTAAATAGCATACAAGAGTGAGGGGCGTGTAAAAAACCACCATCACTCTTGTTTTAATTTTTGAGATTATGAAAAAGATTATTCCATTTCTTGTTTGCTTGCTAGTGGCTGTGATAGCATGTAAAAAAGAAGAGATTTTTCCACTTGCAGAAAGTATTACCTTTGATGATACTTCTGTTGAAGTACCCGTAGGCGAAAGCAAGTATCTTTACTATACTGTTTTGCCAGAGCAAGTGGGCGATACAGCTACCGTTTATTTTAGTAGCGCCGATGAAACCATTGCGAGAGTGAGCGAGTGGGGTTCTGTAACTGGTGTAAAAGAAGGCCATACCACAGTTACTGCCACAGTACATGGCAAAACTGCTTCTATAGAGGTAGAAGTTTTAAAAGCGGTGATTACCAAATTTAATCTAAAATACAATGGCGAGGCTTTGCCAGAGGTGTTGGATGTACCATACGGAGACAATGCCGTTAGTGTAGATATTACCGATATAAAACCATCTACTGTAGGTGCAGAAGGTATCACAGTAAGTTCTAAAGATAAATCTATTGCCGAAGCCAAACGTGATGGCAAACAAGTAATTATCACTCCAAAAGGCGAGGGTGAAACCACTATTGTGGTAAGAGGAGGTGATGTTAAAAAAGAAATAGACATCAGTGTAAAAATGATTCATGCCGAAAAGGTTGTTATTGACCAAAAAAATCCAGAAGTAGGCTTGAATACTACTTTGCAACTTACCGCAACTACTACTCCAGTAGATATTAGCCAACCAAAACGCACATGGAGCAGTTCAAATCCAAGTATTGTGGAAGTAGATGCAGAAACAGGTATAGTTACAGGTAAAGGCGATGGCTCTGCAACTATTACAGTAACTGTAGATGGCAAAAGTGCTTCAGCACAAGTAAAGGTGTTATACGTTAAACCTCAAACTGTAGCAATAAATCCTACTTCTAAAACCTTGGTATTAAACGATACTTGTCTGTTGAAGGTTCTTACAACTCCTGCCGAAGTAACATATCCAGAAATAACTTGGAGTAGTTCAAATAGCAGTGTGGCGAGTGTAGATGAAAACGGTATCGTTACAGCCAAAGGTTTAGGTTCTGCTACTATTTCTGCAAAAGTAGATGGGGTAGTAGGCACATCTACCATTACAGTGAGCGAATTTCCTCCAATTACAGGATTTGAGTTGAGCGCATCTGCCACAGAAGTTGCAATTAATAAATCTATTACCCTTTCAATCAAAAACTTAGAGCCAAGTGGAGCTTCCTATGGTGATATTAAATGGTCTATAGACAATACTTCTATGGCAACTATTTCGGTGAACAAAACCAACGGTACTTGCACCCTTACCGCAAAAGATCAAACAGGTTATGTTTCCATAACAGCCGAAAGCAATGGTGTGGTAAAAACACGAGCAATTAAAATAACTAAGATAGCAGTAAAAAGTATTTCTGTTTCATCTAATGTAAAAAGTATAAGTGGTTATTATTGCTTTTGGGCACCTTCTTCTGCTTCGGACTATGCAGAAACGGCATACGAAAGTGGTCAGGATATAGAATTTACAGTGTCTGTTTATCCAGAAAATGCCAGTCTTGCTAATAATGTGACCTTTACATCAGACAACTCAAACGTACAAGTTAAAAAAGTAGGTGATGTATACAAATTATATGTCTCTAGTTCTGCAAAAGGTGACTATACATTACAAGCTAATTGCGATGGGAAAGGTTGGACTGGTATGGTTCACGTAATCCCTGCATCTTATAGTCCAACAATTTCAACCATTTATGGTTACCCAGGCAAGAAGACTACTATAAATGAGTCTAGTTTTAAATCAAATATTAAAGATTATACTCCTCTTGAAGGTTTGCTTAAATATAGTAAATGTACTCCTAAAACTAAAAATTACCATACCTTCACTGAAGGTAATACAAATGTAGTGATTAAAGGAACAGATTTAGCTTATGGTGATAAGTATTATGATACATTCGCTGTAGAAGCGGATGTGTTGGGTAAGAAAATAACCTCAGATGCTGTCATTTATAATTCATATTATGGAATATCTTTTGACTTTTCTGTGAAATATGGTACGTCAACCACTCACGATGAAACAGGTTATAAGTATTACATATCAGAAGGAAAGAAATCAAGTGATTGTAACCTAATTGGGTACGATAAACCAAAATTTAGAGCAAAAGTAGTAAACGATAAAGTAGGAGACGTTACATATTATGCTCAATTGACTTGTCAAATTTATGTTCACCATTATGCGGATGGTGGAGAATATAGGGATTCTGGTACATGTATAGACAAATTGGCTTGCACTAAAGTTACGACAAATAGTACTCGGGTAGATGACCCAACAAAAACATATAAACTGCCAAATACCGAAATGGAGTATAAATTTGACTTTTACGATTAATCAAGATAAAGAAATAATATCATGAAAAAAATACTTTATTTAATAAGCTTTTTATTTGCGGTGGCATTGGTGGGTTGCGAGGAAAAAGAACCTCCAACCCCTCCAACACCAGATACACCTTCTAAGGTAGAAACAGGTGTGGCAGAAAATATTACCTCTACATCTGCTACGCTAAAAGGTATGGTAAATGTAGATATTATAGACTACGAGGAACTTATATTTGGTGTGTTGTATTCTACCAAGGCAGAAGAACTTGATGATTTTACAGCACCATCAAAAAATGGTTTGGTATTGATAGGTAACGAGTTTAAAGTAGAAGTTACCGACTTAAAAGCTGAGACCAAGTATTATTACCGCGCCTATGTGATGCTAAACACTTTGCAAATACTATTGGGCGATGTAAAAGAGTTTACAACTTTGGAAGGTACAGGAGAACCAGAAACAACCTTTATGTTCTCAGTTGCTGAAAATAAAACTGTAACTTTCTCTCCTGGTAACTTGCAATATCATCCTGCCAATGATAAGTGGCGCTTTGCTCCTTCTCAATTGGATTATATAGGTGACGATAATATAAGTGAGACCTACAATGGTTGGATTGATTTTTTTGGTTGGGGTACTGGTAATAATCCTACAAATACAAGTAAAGATAATGATGATTACCAAACCTTCGTAGATTGGGGTGTAAATAAAATAGGTAGTGATGCTCCTAATACATGGCGTACATTAACTTATGACGAATGGTATTATCTTCGCAATGAGCGTCCTAATTATGAAAAATTAATCGGTGTGGCACAAGTTAATGGTGTAAATGGTTTGATTCTTCTTCCTGATGGTTGGGCTTGCCCAAGTGGGTTAACTTTTAAATCTGGTTTCCATGATAATTACGGAACAGAATATTATGCAGCTTACCAAACTTTCAGTGCTTCAGATTGGACTAAATTAGAGGCTTCGGGTGCAGTATTTTTTCCTGCTGCGGGCTACCGCTACGATTCCGGTATCAGCAAGATGCAATACGGCGGTGGCTATTGGTCTGCCACTGAGTTCCTCGGCGGTGCGTGGTACCTTGGCGTCAGCTCAGACAGATCGGGCATGCACTCCACCGGTCGCGGCTACGGTTTCTCTGTTCGTTTAGTAAAAGACAATTGATTTTATAAAAGAGAAAAGTCATGAAAAAAATACTTTATTTAATAAGCTTTTTATTTGCGGTGGCATTGGTGGGTTGTGAGGAAAAAGAACCTGCTACATCTGCAAAAGTGAGAACAGGGCAAGTAATCAATATTACAGACGAATCAGCATTAATTGAAGCGTCTGTAAATGTGGACATTTCAAAATACAACTCTGTTAATTTTGGTGTGATGTATTCTACCTATTTAGAAGATATGAATTTTCGCAATGGCAATGAGGAATTTGCTTCTTATATGAATGGTAAAGAATACGAAGTAGAGATAACCAGTTTGTCTCCAGATACTAAGTACTATTATTGTGCATACCTTGTCCTAAACGGTATTCAAAGGGAGTTTGGACAAATTAAAGAATTTACAACACTTCCTGCTAATGAAGGTTCTGATGACGAAGGAGGTTCAGAAGGAGAAGGCGAAGGAGGCTCAGAAGGAGAAGGTGAAGACCCTAGTGATCATGAAGATAGTCACGAATATGTAGATTTGGGACTTTCTGTGATGTGGGCAACCACTAACATAGGTGCAGCAAGGCCAGAATCATACGGAAACTATTATGCATGGGGCGAAACAGAAACCAAGTCTGAATATAGACAAGATAATTATTATATATGGGCGGGTTCAGATTTAACTCCTTCATACGATGCTGCCCATGTTAATTGGGGTGGTAATTGGCGCATTCCTACCAGAACTGAATTTGAAGAGCTTCGTGATAGATGTTCATGGGACTATATGAAGATTTCTGGAACCCCTGGTTTTAATGTAACAGGTCCAAATGGTAATAGTATTTTCTTGCCGTATGCAGGTAATAAACAATATGATCAATCAAATAAGGTAGGTGAGGCAGGATATTATTGGAGTATATCTTCTGATTATAAGGATTTTATAAGTTTTACGTATGGTTTGTACATGAATGTAGGTACGGTAGAAGTGAGTTCTATGAATGAATACGTTGGCTGTTCTGTTCGCGCTGTATTACCTAAATAATAAAAATATCTTATTATGAAAAAAATACTTTATTTATTAAGTTCTTTATTTGCACTTACATTGGTAAGTTGCGAAAATGAAACACTACCTGAAAATGTGGTAGATTTGGGCCTTTCTGTGAAATGGTCAACAATAAATGTTGGTGCAATCAACCCAGAAGATTTTGGTTACTATTTTGCTTGGGGTGAATTTCATCAAAATGAGAATTGTAACTGGGAAACTTACAAATGGTGCAATAAAGACTATAAAAGTCTTACAAAATATTGTGTAAGTTCAGAATTTGGTACAGTTGACAACAAAACAGTATTAGATATGGAAGATGATGCTGCTCATATGCACTGGGGTAGTGCGTGGCGTACACCAACCAAAGAAGAACTTGAAGAGTTGCGTACTCAATGTTCTTGGGCATGGGAAACCAAAAATGGAGTTGCAGGTTTCACTGTAGTTGGTCCAAATGGTAATAGCATTTTCTTGCCAGCTACTGGCTATCGCGAAGATACAAACACGATTGAATCAGAAACAACAGGTAGGTATATGAGTAGTTCACTTGATACAGTCTTTTCAAGTAATATGTATTTCTTGTCTTTTGTATCAGACGACGTGCAAATAAATAGCGATTATCGCAGCTATGGTCTAGTTATTCGCCCAGTATTTGACAATTAAAATTACTTTACTTGCAAAATTAGTGCATAAAGTTTAATGATTTAATAATTATCTTACCCCGCAACCGCACTTGATCCCTCAGGTGTGGTTGTTTTTTTACTATAATCACAAAAAAATCAACCCGATAGGGTGTAAAATAGAAAAAAAGTTACTATATTTGTACCCGAAAGGGTTTATATTTTGAGATTGAGATAAATATTATACCCGTACGGGATTAAAATAAGTAGTATGATAGGTGAATATATCAAACAAAAGAGAAAACTTTTTAGGCTAACTCAAATAGAACTAGCCGATAGAACAGGTGTGGGCATAAGATTTATTAGAGAGTTAGAAAATGGTAAACCTACTGTTCAACTAAACAAAGTAAATCAAGTATTAGAACTTTTTGGTGAAACATTATATCCTAAGAAAATAAATGAATAAGGCAAAGATATATTTAAACAATATTTTTTGTGGCATTCTTGTGGAGAATTCCGACGGATACTTTTTTAAGTACGACTCAGATTATCTTAAAAGAGAAGACGCAAAAGCATTAAGTCCAACAATGCCACTTCAGGAAGAGGAATTTGAAAAGGAATTTCTTTTCCCAGTGTTTGATGGGCTTATTCCAGAGGGTTGGTTATTGGATATTATTGACAAAAACTGGAAAATTAACCCAAGAGATAGAATGAAATTATTAATTACTTGTTGCAAAGATTGCATAGGCAATATAACTGTTAGTAATTATGAAGAATAGATGTTTATATTGTTATAAAGAGTTGGATGATGATAAGTTGCATTATCATCCTGCTTGTGCATTGAAACTTTTTGGAACAAAGCAAGCTCCTATATTACCATATAATAGAAGTAATATAGAAGATTTAGCTCTTCAGATTATAGAAAAAAGCACAGCTATAACAGGTGTGCAACCAAAGTTGGCTTTAGATATAAACAGAGGAGGTAAAAATGAACCAAATAAATTAACTATTGTTGGTTTGTGGGGAAATTTCATTCTAAAACCTCAAAGTCCTACATATCAGTTTATGCCAGAGGTTGAAGATTTAACTATGCGTTTGGCAGAAATATGTGGAATAGAAACCGTTAAGCATGGTCTAATAAAAATGGACGACGGCGAGCTAGCATACATTACCCGTAGGGTTGATAGAAAGAAGGATGGAGGAAAACTGTCAATGCTTGATATGTGCCAATTAAGTAATAGACTTACAGAACATAAATATCGCGGAGCGTATATTCAGCTTGCTGAGGTGATAAAGAAATATTCTGTATCTTCAATGCTAGATGTTCAACGTTTTTGGGAGATAGTTTTATTCTCTTGGATAACAGGAAACTCAGACATGCATTGCAAGAATTTCTCTTTGCTTGAGTATGAGGGTATTGGTTATCAGCTTTCGCCTGCGTACGACTTACTATCTGTAAAACTAGTATTTGAAGCAGATAGAGATGAATTGGCAATGCCACTAATAGGTGCAGGAGTGTTTGATACACCAATAGTAAATTTCAGTAGAGATTCTTTTGTAGAAGCAATGTCTATGTCTGGCATAAGTGATACTGTTATCAATAAAATTATCTCAAAGATGATTTCGCATAAAGAGAAATGGTTTGAGTTGATAGATATATCTTTCCTTAACGATGAGTTTAAAGAAAAATATAAAGCATTAATAACAGAGAGAATAAGTAAATTTATACATTGTTCAAAAATTCCTAACTCCTAACTCCTAACTACTCAATGCTTCGCATTTCGTGATTTTTGGCTGCGCTCGGGATAATAAATAAATTTATTCTCCTCTCGCTTGCACAAAAATTCCTAATTTTTTATTATCTTTGCAAGATAAATTGTAAAATGAGATGATTACTATTGAACAATTAAAAGAGACACAAGAACGCGAGCAAGCGTTGAGGAGGTATCTTTGACATTGACAGCAAGTTAATTCAGATAGAGGAAGAAGAGATTCGTACTCAAGACCCAGATTTTTGGAACGATAACAAGGCTGCAGAAGCCCAAATGAAGAAGATTAAAGACCTAAAAAAATGGGTAGATGGATATAATGCTGTAAAAGAGGCTACAGAAGAACTTACTTTAGCCTTCGATTTTTATAAAGAAGAAATTGTATCAGAAGAGGAAGTTGATGCTGCATACGCAAATGTAATGTCTCTTTTAGAGGCAATAGAAATGCGAAATATGCTTTCTTCTGAAGAAGATAATTTAGGCGCAGTACTTAAGATTGTTTCAGGTGCAGGTGGTACCGAATCTCAAGACTGGGCATCAATGCTTTTAAGAATGTACCAACGTTACTGCGAACGTAACGGATACAAATGGACCATGGAAAACTATCAAGAGGGTGATGAAGCAGGTATTAAAACTGCAACACTAAAAATTGAGGGTGACATGGCATACGGCTATCTTAAAAGCGAAAACGGCGTGCACCGCTTGGTGCGTGTTTCGCCATACAACGCACAAGGCAAGAGAATGACTTCTTTCTCATCTGTGTTCGTTGTGCCTCTAGTTGATGATACCATAGAGGTAGAAGTAGTGCAATCAGCAATTACATGGGAAACTTTCCGTTCTGGTGGAGCGGGTGGACAAAACGTAAACAAGGTAGAATCTGGTGTTCGCCTTCGTTATATGTACAAAGACCCTTACACCGGTGAGGAAGAAGAAATCTTAATTGAGAATACAGAAACTCGAGACCAACCAAAAAACAAAGAAAACGCACTTCGTCTTCTTCGTTCTCAACTTTACGACCGTGAGCTTCAACACCGCAATGCCGAAAAAGCAAAAATTGAAGCAGGTAAAAAGAAAATTGAGTGGGGTTCACAAATACGTAGTTATGTATTCGACGACCGTCGTGTAAAAGACCATAGAACAAACTATCAAACATCAGATGTTCAAGGTGTTATGGACGGTGATATAGACGAGTTTATCAAACAATATTTAATGACATTTTCAGAATAATAACATAATCAATATACATTATGAGCCACGAACTTAATGATCAAGAGTTATTTCGCAGACAAAGTCTTGCTACAATGCGTGAAATGGGTATCGAACCATATCCAGCTGCAGAATATGTGGTAAATGCACACGTAGAAGAAGTAAAAGCAAACTTTAGTGAAGAAGAAAAACGCGAAGTAAGTATGGCAGGTCGTCTTATGAGCCGCCGTATTATGGGTAAAGCATCTTTTGCTGAGTTAAAAGATTCTACTGGTAGAATCCAATTATATATCTCTCGCGACGAAATATGTCCAGGAGAAAATAAAGACATGTACAACACTGTCTTCAAAAAACTTCTAGATATAGGTGACTTCATCGGTGTGAAAGGTTATGTTTTCCGCACCCAAACAGGTGAAATTTCAATTCACGTATCAGAACTTACAGTGCTTTCTAAAGCACTTCGTCCACTTCCTATCGTGAAAACAGATAAAGATGGCAACGTGCACGACGCATTTGAAGACCCAGAACTTCGTTTCCGTCAACGTTATGTGGACCTTGTTGTAAACGAAGGTGTTAAAGACATTTTCGTAAAACGTAACAAGGTATATACCTCTATGCGTGAATACTTCAACTCAAATGGTTATATGGAAGTAGAAACCCCAGTGCTTCAATCAATCCCTGGTGGTGCATCTGCTCGTCCATTCATCACTCACCACAATGCACTTGATATTCCATTATATCTTCGTATTGCCAACGAACTTTACCTAAAACGTCTTATCGTAGGTGGTTTTGAAGGCGTTTATGAGTTTTCTAAAAACTTCCGCAACGAAGGTATGGACAAAACTCACAACCCAGAATTCACTTGTATGGAAATTTATGTTTCATACAAAGACTACAAATGGATGATGGAATTTACAGAAAAGATGTTAGAAAAAATCTGTCTTGATGTAAATGGCACCACAGAAGTGAAAATGGGTGACAATATCATCAGTTTTAAAGCTCCATTTGCTCGCAAAACTATGACCGAAGCCATCAAAGACTTCACAGGCATAGACATTACTGGCATGGACGAAGCACAACTTCGCGACGTATGTAAACAACTACATATCGAAGTAGACGACTCTATGGGTAAAGGTAAACTTATCGACGAAATCTTCGGCGAAAAATGTGAAGGAAACTATATTCAACCAACATTCATTACCGACTATCCAATAGAAATGTCTCCACTTTGTAAACGTCACCGCGACAACCC
>CALDPN010000122.1 GCA_937911235.1 uncultured Bacteroidales bacterium | reverse complement strand
CAAAAGGCGAAGAATATATTTCTCTTCAAGATGCTAAATATGGTATGGAATTCTCTTCCATTGCTCTAAAACAAGGTTTTAAAGATGGCGACATTATTCTTCAGGCAGACGAGACAAAACTTGAAACACTGAGCGAAGAGGCAATGAGACTTATTCTTAATGCAAAAGATGTTTATGTATTAAGAGGCACAGATACTGTTAAGGTAAACATTTCAGAAAACTTTATGGAAGAACTTATAACTTCCAAAGAAGGTTTCGCAAATTTTAGAACACCATTTGTTGTAAAAGAGATTATACCTGTTACTCCTGCGGAACTAGCAGGGCTACAAGCTGGGGATAGTCTAGTTAGTATTAATGGAGAAAATCTTACCTTTGTTAGTGAGTTTTCGCCAGTTCTAGCAAAATATCCACTAACAGAAATAGTTCTAGGTTTACACAGAAATGGAGAATACAAAGAAGTTAAAATCACTCCAGATGCCAATGGCAAGATTGGCACATACCTAACACCATATTACGAATTTTATAATATAACAAAAAAGGAATATGGTTTCTTGGAGTCGTTTCCAGCAGGCATAGTGAAAGCTTATAAGAAAATGACTGGATATGCAAGTGATACAAAAATGCTATTCACTAAGGCAGGAGCTGAAAGTGTTGGTGGGTTTGGTAGTATAGTAAGCTTATTCCCAGATTCATTTAATATGGTATATTTCTGGAATATTGTTGCCTACATGTCTGTTGTATTGGCATTTATGAACATCTTACCTATACCGGGGCTAGATGGTGGTCATATTTTCTTTTTACTAATAGAAATAATAAGAAGAAAACCACTTAGCACAGAATTTATGTATAAAGCCCAACAGATAGGCATAATAATATTACTCCTACTTGTATTCTATGCTAATGGCATGGACATATATCGCTGGATAACAGGAGGGTAGAATCCTATACAAATAAAAAAAAGATGCAAACTTAAACTTGCATCTTTTTTTTGTTAAGAATATCAGATTATTTTCTGATACCTAGTTCACGAATAATGTTACGATAACGTTCGATGTCGCGTTCTTTTAAGTAATCTAATAAACGACGACGTTTACCTACTAACATTACTAAAGCACGTTCTGTGCTATAATCTTTTTTGTTTGACTTTAAGTGTTCAGTCAAATGAGCAATACGGGTAGAAAATAATGCTATCTGGCTTTCAGGAGAACCAGTGTCAGTATTAGACTTTCCGTATTTGCCAAAGATTTCTTCTTTTTGTTCTTTGCTTAAATACATATATATAATTTTTAAAAGGTCGGCAAAGATACACATTTTTTATAATACAATCCAAATATTCTCGAAATTTTTATTAATTTTGTGCTTGTAAGTCCCAATAAATTAATCTTTTAAAGAGGAAAATATGAACGAACTTCAAAAATTTGGATCAAAAGGCGAAGAATTAGCCACTTCATTTCTTATTAATAAAGGATATTTCATAAGGCATAGAAACTGGCGTGTTGGTCATATAGAACTAGACATTATAGCGGAAAACAAAGATTTTATTGTTGTTGTAGAGGTAAAAACTCGAAAAAACGACAAGTTTTGCCATCCGTCAGATGCTGTAAACCATACTAAAATAAAACGCATAGTAAATGCTACACAGGCTTATATCTTTAAATACAACATTAATAAAGATATAAGATTTGACATTATTTCTATTATACCAACGTTGGATGGAAATTTTGAGATAGAACATCAAGAAGACGCCTTTTTTCCGCCTATAGGAAGATAACTACTCCACCACGAATACATCTTCGTTGGGAGCATGCATTCTGTATCTTTCGCGAGCAAATTTTTCTATTTGCTCTTTGTCTGCTTTTAGTTGTTCAAGGCGTTTTTTATTTTCTGCAGATTTATTTTTATAAAATGCAAGTTCTTTTTCTAAACGTTTAATAGTACGAGCATTCTCCATAGCCTGAAAAGCATTATGCTCTTCTGTTGTAGTCATGGCAATAACGAATACCACAACTACAATTAAGTACTTGTTTGTCAATATCTTTATTATGGAAAATACCTTGTTCATACTTACTGCAAAGTTATGTACTGAAAATGAGAACTCCAAATTTTTATTTATCAAAAAAATAATTTGATTATACTATCATTTAATCGCAAAATTCCTAAATTTATTTATTATCTTTGTAGTTTAGAATAGGTATAAAGTGTTATTTAGAGAGATTATAGGACAAGAGAATCTTAAAACACAATTAATTAGTAGTGTTAAAGAAGGTCGTATTCCACACGCATTGCTTTTGTGGGGCAATGAAGGTTGTGGAAAACTTGCTCTTGCCCTTGCCACTGCACAATACTTGCAATGCGAAAACAAACAAGAAAATGACTCTTGCGGTGTTTGTCCTTCTTGTAGATTGATGCAAAAACTCACACATCCAGACCTACATTTTGCTTTCCCTATTACAAAAGAGGGCTCTAAAACAGTATGTAATGATTTTATGGACAGTTGGAGAGAAAAGGTAATAGAAAGCCCATATTTCTCATACAAAGGTTGGATAAATACTATAAGCAACGAAAAACAAGGACTTATTTATAGCAACGAAAGTGAGGAAATATTAAGAAAATTAAGTCTTAAATCATATTCAAATGGTTATAAAATAATGATTGTATGGCTTGCGGAAAAAATGCACGAGACATGCGCCAATAAACTCCTAAAACTTATTGAAGAACCACCTGCAAACACTATATTTATACTTATTTCAGAACAACCAGATGCAATCTTACCTACAATTATTTCTAGATCACAAATGGTTCACGTGCCTGTGATAGACGAAGAAACTCTTTCAAAACACGTAGGTCAATACATTGCCCACATTGCAAACGGTAATTATGTTAAAGCACTGGAAGTATCACAAAATAGCGAAGACAGCGAAGACAATCTAAACAATTATAGAACATTAATGCTTTGCGCCTATTCAAAAAATCTCTTGACCTTGAAAAATTGGACAGAGTCTATGGCTAGCAGAAGCAGAGAAAACATAAAAGACTTTTTATCATACACACAACATATTACTAGAGAGTGTTTTATTGCACATTTGCAAAATTCTTCATTGAATTATATGACGAATTCAGAACAAGCATTCTCTGATAAATTTAGACGCTTTTTAACCGTAGAAAACATTGAAAATATAACAGAATTATTCGAAAAGGCAAGCAGGGACATTTCTCAAAATGTAAACACAAAAATTGTCTTATTCGACCTAGGAATAAATTTAATGACTCAAATTAAGAAATAATGGAATATACACTAGATAAGGGTAACGCACGCATCACTGCTTCTGGTAGCAAAAAATGCTCAAACCAGATGCTAAGCGTATATGATTGGTTGGCAGATATTCCTGTAAACCATGAGACTTGCCAATATGTGGAAGTCCAATTTAAAAACACTAGAAAAGGATATTATTTAAACTCAAATAATTTAACTCTAGAAAAAGGCGATATTGTAGCAGTAGAATCTAATCCAGGCCACGACATTGGCGTTGTAACTCTACAAGGTTATCTAGTAGCTCTGCAAATGAGAAAAAATGGCTATGATATAAATAGAAACGAAGTTCGCAGAGTATATAGAAAGGCAAAACCTGCAGATTTAGAAAAATGGGAAGAATCTAAAGCTAAAGAAAACGATGCAATGCTTCGCACTAGAAAAATTGCTAAAGACCTGAACCTAGACATGAAGATTGGTGATGTAGAGTACCAAGGAGACGGAAACAAAGCTATTTTCTATTACATTGCAGACGAAAGGGTTGACTTTAGACAACTAATCAAGGTTTTAGCAGAGGAGTTTAAAGTTAGAATTGAAATGAAACAAATTGGTGCACGCCAAGAAGCAGGTCGCATTGGTGGCACAGGTCCTTGCGGTAGAGAACTTTGCTGTTCCACATTCCTAAGCAAATTTACATCTGTGGGCACCAATGCCGCTAGGGTTCAAGACATTTCAATGAATCCTCAAAAACTTGCAGGCCAATGCGCAAAACTTAAATGCTGTTTGAATTTTGAGCTAGAAAACTATATAGAAGCACTTAAAGAATTCCCAGACAGAAACATAGTTCTTGCTACAAAAGAAAACGAATATTACTTCTTCAAACTAGACACCTTTGCACGTAAAATGACATATTCTACTGCACCAAACAGCCCACAAAATCTAGTTGAACTTCCATTGGAACGAGTAAAAGAAGTAATAGAGTTAAACGAGAAAGGCATTAAACCAGACGACCTACTTATTGCAAGTGACTCAGACAAAGTAACACCATTAGACTTTGCAACTGCAGTAGGCGAAGGTAGTTTAACTCGATTCGACAATAAAAAGAAAAAGAATAAAAAGAACAAAAAACACAGACCACAAAAATGAAAACAGTTAAGATTATTTCATTAACAATAATAGCTATTCTTTTAATGTCATCTTGCAACAATTCTCGTGTTTACAACAAATACCACAACATAGACGATTGCACATGGCATCAAGATTCTGTTATCTCGTTTTCATTTAACGCAGAAGATACAATTAACCACTATAACGTATTACTCAACATTAGACACAATTCTCTGGTTCAACATCAAAATTTGTGGTTATTTACTTCTTCTACAGACCCAGAAGGGAATATCGCCAAAGATACATTAGAATGTTATCTTTACGACAATATTGGTCTTCCTTTAGGACAAGATTATTTTTACCTTTATGAAATGCCACTCATTTATATGAATGGAATTAAATTTCACAAAAAAGGTCAGTACACATTTGAAATTTATCAGGCTATGAGAGACAGCCTACTAACAGGAATAGAATCACTAGGATTAACCATAGAAAAAGTAGACAATGGGAAAGAATAAATTACAGAAATTTGCAGAAATGGAAACCTTCACAAACGTGTTCCAATGTCCTGCAAAAGAACTTGAAAACGACTTTAAACTAAAAGGTAAATGGCACGAATACTTCGGCAACTCAAATCCTATAGTTTTAGAGTTGGGCTGTGGTAAAGGAGAATACACAGTTGAACTAGCACATCTGTTCCCTGAAAAGAATTTTATCGGTATAGATATTAAGGGAGCCAGAATGTGGACAGGCGCGAAAAAATCTTTCTTAAACGGCGACAAAAACGTAGCTTTCCTACGCACAAATATAGAAATGATTACCAGTTTCTTTGCAGAAAACGAAGTGAGCGAAATCTGGATTACATTTCCTGACCCACAAATGAAAAAGGTGAGAAAACGCCTTACTAGCACTGCGTTTATGGAAAGATACCAACAAATCATGAAAGAAGATGGTATTATCCACCTTAAAACAGACAGTCCATTCCTTTACACATATACAAAACTAATGGTAGAAAAGAATAACTATACAGTAAATGTGTGCACAGACGATCTTTACCATAGTGGTTGGGACAATGAGATTTTATCAATTAAAACTCACTACGAAAAACAATGGCTAGAACGTGGACTTTCTATTAAATACATTCAATTTATTCTTTCTAAGAGATTAGAATTTGTAGAGGTAGATGAAGATATAGAAAAAGATAATTATAAAAGTTACAACAGAAGAGGATAAACAAAATGACACTATACCCACAATTAATTATAGACGCGCTTAAAAAAGTACGCTACCCTGGCACTGGCGAAGACATTGTTAGTGCAAATATGGTGGCAGACAACATAAGAATAGATGGAAACTCTGTGTGGTTTTCACTACAGTTAAAACCACAAGACCCATTTGCAAAGTCTTTAATCAAAGCATGTGAACAAGCGATCCTTACATTTGTAAGCGAAGACGTTGACATTAAAGGCCATATAGACGTGATTGTAAACGCTCCCGTGCAAGCACCAAAAGCAATGCCACTTGAAGGAGTAAAATGCAAACTAGCAATTTCATCTGGTAAAGGTGGCGTAGGAAAATCTACAGTATCTGCAAACCTTGCCATTGCACTAAGCAAAGCAGGCTATAAAGTAGGTCTTTTAGATGCAGACATTTACGGCCCTTCTATTCCTAAAATGTTCAATATAGAAGACGCTAGACCAGTAGCCGACGAAAACGGCAAAATTATGCCAATAGAAAAGTATGGCATTAAGATACTTTCAATTGGTTTCTTTGTAAACCCAGAATCTGCAATTGTTTGGCGTGGAGCTATGGCAAGCAATGCCATTAAACAACTAATCAACGATGCTGCATGGGGCGAACTAGACTATTTCCTTATCGACCTTCCTCCTGGCACAAGCGATATTCACTTAAGCATTGTGGGCACAATAAAACTAGACGGAGCAGTAGTGGTAAGTACCCCACAACAAGTAGCTCTAGCAGATGCAATTAAGGGTATCGACATGTTCCAAAACGATAAAGTAAACGTACCTATCATTGGCTTAATAGAAAATATGTCTTGGTTTACACCAAAAGAGCTACCAGAAAATAAATATTATATCTTTGGTAAAGATGGTGTTAAAAACCTAGCAGAAAAGAGAGGGTTAAAACTTTTGGGACAAATCCCTTTAGTACAAGGCATTTGCGATTCTGGCGATGCAGGCACGCCTATTGCACTTAAAGATGATGATATTATAGCGCAAGCTTTTGAGAATGTTGCAAAAAGCAGTATATTTGCAGAACTAATAAAAGAATAATATGACACAAAATAAGAAATTCGTTGATATGATTGTAGAAGGTTTACAAGATGGTAAAGCTTCTAAAATAGTAGTTGTTGATTTAACAGGAATAGAAAACTGCATTTGCGAGTATATGGTTATTTGCGAAGGTAACTCTAACACTCACGTAAACTACGTAGCAACCAACCTAAAAGAATACGTAAGAAAAAATTACGGAGAAAAACCTATCGCTATGGAAGGATTTGAAAATAGCGAATGGATTGTGGCAGACTACTCTGACATCATGGTTCACATAATGCAACGCGAGCCACGTGCATTCTACGATTTAGAACACCTTTGGGAAGATGCAGAGATAAATGAAATTCCAGAACTATGAGTGATAAAAAAACAAATACCCCTAACAATAAAAAACCTCAAATAAGGATAAATCTTACATGGTTATATTTAATCATTGGTTTATTCCTTATTGGAATAACATTTTGGGACGACAACGGAGACTCAAAAGAGGTATCTTATAGTCAGTTTCAACAATATGTAGAAAAAGGCTATATAAGCAAAGTAGTTGTTGTAAACAAAGAAACAGCAGAAGCTACTATTAATGCCAATGACAGTCTTGCACTAATAGAAATTTATGGAGCATCAGAAGCACATAAACATATAGGCAAAGAAACACTGCTTGAAGTTAGCATACCATCTGCAGAAAGTTTCGATACATTTATAACAGGTAAACAAGATCAAAAAATTGAAGTAAAATACGAAGATCGTACATACTTTTTTGATTCAATCCTAAATTCATTACCTCTTCTTTTACTAGTCGTTTTTTGGATTTTTATATTCAGACGAATGAGTGGAGGAGGTGGAGCCGGTGGCGGCATCTTTAGTGTAGGAAAATCTAAGGCTCAACTTTTTGATAAGAATACAACAACACAAAAAGTAACATTCAAAGACGTTGCAGGCTTAGAAGGAGCAAAAGAAGAAGTACAAGAAATAGTAGAATTCCTTAAGAGTCCTACTAAATTTACTAAACTTGGAGGTAAAATACCTAAAGGAGCTTTATTGGTGGGTCCTCCTGGAACAGGTAAAACCCTACTAGCCAAAGCAGTAGCAGGAGAAGCAAATGTTCCATTTTTCTCACTATCAGGTTCAGACTTTGTAGAAATGTTTGTGGGTGTAGGAGCCTCACGAGTAAGAGACCTATTCCGCCAAGCAAAAGAAAAATCGCCATGTATCATCTTTATTGACGAAATAGATGCCATTGGTCGTGCCAGAGGTAAAGGTCCATCATTTAACTCAAACGACGAAAGAGAAAGCACACTAAACCAACTCCTTACAGAAATGGATGGTTTTGGTACAAACAGCGGTATCATCATGCTAGCTGCCACAAACAGAGCAGACATTCTAGACAAGGCATTATTAAGAGCTGGACGTTTCGACAGACAAATTAGTGTGGACCTTCCAGACGTACACGAAAGAGAAGCGATATTCCAAGTTCACCTACGTCCACTAAAATTGGAAGAAGGTCTTAATATAGATTTCCTTGCAAAACAAACTCCAGGATTTTCTGGAGCTGAAATTGCCAATGTTTGTAATGAAGCAGCACTTATAGCAGCAAGAAAAAACAGAGAAAGTGTTGGAAAACAAGATTTTCTTGACGCAGTAGATAGAATAATAGGCGGTCTTGAAAGAAAAAACAAATTAACCACCAATACAGAAAAGAATTCAATTGCAACACACGAAGCAGGACATGCTTCCGTAAGTTGGTTACTTCAATATGCAAATCCACTTGTTAAAGTAACTATAGTACCACGTGGCAAAGCATTAGGCGCAGCTTGGTATCTTCCAGAAGAAAGACAACTTACCACAAAAGAGCAATTACTAGATGAAATGTGTTCTTTATTAGGTGGACGTGCCGCAGAAGAAGTATGTTTTTCTACTATTTCTACAGGAGCTTTAAACGACCTAGAGCGTGCAACAAAAATGGCATACTCAATGGTAGTTTATTATGGCATGAGTGAAAAACTATCAAATATCAGTTATTTCGATTCATCTAGAGGCGATTACTCATTCACCAAACCATACAGTGAAAAGACTGCAGAACTTATAGACAAAGAAGTAAAAGCAATAGTAGACGAGCAATACAATCGAGCAATAGAGCTAATTACTCGTCACAGAGAACAACATAAAGAATTAGCAGATTTACTTGTAGAGAAAGAAGTTATTTTTGCAGATGATGTAGAAAGAATCTTTGGCAAACGCCCATGGATTTCTCGACAAGATGAACTCTCTAAAGAGAATAAGAAAGAAGAAGAAACAGAAGCTAAAACTAACGACAATGAATAATTTTTTTAAACGCACATTCACAGGAGCAATATTTGTTCTGTCTATATTAGCTAGTATCTATTTTCAAGAGTCATATTTCACCCTATCGGCACTTTTCTCAATATTTTGTGCTCTAGGTCTGTATGAATTCTACAAACTAGTGAACCTAAACGAAAATATACAAGTTCCTAGCATTGCATTAATCATAGCAGGGATTGTATTATATGCAGGTTGCATACAAATGGCATTTTGGGGCACTGCAACACTTATTATTGCATACGCATTCTATATCTTCGCATTAGTAATAGCAGAATTATATAGAAACAAAACAGCTCCAATGCACAATTTAGCGTTTGCTCTGTTAGGTCAACTTATGGTTGCATTACCATTTAGCATGCTAAACCTTATTGCAACACCAGACAATTTTCATTGGATTCTTGCACTATTCTTTTTAATCTGGATTTCAGACACTGGCGCATACCTAACAGGTATGACACTAGGAAAACATAAATTCTTTGAACGTATATCACCAAAGAAAACTTGGGAAGGATTTATTGGAGGTGCTCTATTTGCAGTGGGTGGTTCATTAGTGTTCTGGTATTTCTTCCCTAATGTACCAGCATGGCAATGGATAGTATTTGGAGTATTAGTAGTACTATTTGGCACATACGGAGACCTATTTGAATCATTACTAAAACGTACTGTACAGATTAAAGATTCAGGCAATATCCTGCCAGGTCACGGAGGCATCCTAGACAGATTTGACAGTTTATTATTTGCTATACCTGTAATCTATATATACTTAACATTCTTAAAAGAACTTGCATCATGAAAATTCACAAAGAAGGTCGTTCATTTCTTTTAATGCTATTTCTTGCATTAATCGTTATCAATGGGTTAATTTACCTAATATTTAACGCTGTAATATTAACAACCGTTACTATTATTGTATCATTAGGTTTCTTTTCGTTCTTTACATACTTCTTTAGAATATCAGAAAGAACACACATTGCAGACGACAATTATATAGTGGCACCTGCCGATGGTAAAATTGTAGTAATTGAGCCAACAGAAGAGAATGGGCTTCTTCACGAAAAAAGAATCCAAGTTTCAATTTTTATGTCACCATTCAATATGCACGCCAATTGGTATCCAATTACAGGTAAAATTCTTCACTCATCACACCAAAAAGGTCGCTATATGGCTGCATATTTACCAAAATCTAGCACAGAAAACGAACGTTCAACAGTGCTTATTGAAGCTCCAAACAAACAAACTGTGCTTTTAAGACAAGTAGCAGGCGCTCTAGCACGTAGAATCGTAACATACGCAAAAGAAGGTATGGAATGCCATAGAAATGAGCAATTAGGCTTCATTAAATTTGGCTCAAGAGTAGATTTATACCTACCACTTGATGCTGAAATTCTAGTAGATATAGACGACGAAACAGTAGGTAATGAAACTATTATAGCAAAACTTAAACACAACTAGGGATAGTAATTTTTTACTATCCCCCATTTATTTATTAATCTTTTTTTTATGTTAGTAAAATGTTTTGGCGCTGCGGTGCAAGGCATCAACGCGACCGTTGTTACCATCGAGGTAAACGTATCACAAGGTATTAAATTCTTCTTAGTAGGTCTTCCAGACAGTGCAGTTCGAGAAAGTAGAGAACGCATACTATCAGCCCTTACCCATAATAGATACAAATTTCCACGACAGCAAGTCATTATAAATATGGCGCCTGCAGATATAAAAAAAGAAGGTTCCGCATACGATCTTCCTTTAGCTATGGGTATGCTCGCAGGCAACGGACAAATAGAATCAAACAAACTGCACGACTACATAATAATGGGAGAACTATCACTAGATGGCAATATTTTACCTATTAAAGGAGCTCTTCCCATTGCAATAATGGCAAAAAAAGAAGGATATAAAGGTTTTATCCTCCCGCTAGCCAATGCAAAAGAAGCAGCAGTAGTAGATGGTTTAGACATATACGGAGTGAGCAAAATATCAGAAGTAGTAGATTTCCTTGAAGAAAAACTAGAATTAACTCCAATAAAATTCAATCACGAGGAAGAACTTTCAGAAGATAATCGAATATATGATTTAGATTTTTCCGACGTTAAAGGCCAAGAACAAGTTAAAAGAGCAATGGAAATAGCTGCCGCTGGCGGACACAATATAATTCTTATAGGTCCTCCTGGCGCAGGTAAGTCTATGCTAGCCAAAAGACTTCCATCTATTTTACCACCACTTTCACTGTCAGAAGCACTTGAAACAACAAAAATACATTCCGTATCAGGAACTCTCCCACAAGGCAAAGCACTAGTAGATAGAAGACCATTTAGAAGCCCTCACCATACTATTTCAGACATTGCGCTCGTAGGAGGTGGTTCATTTCCACAACCAGGTGAAATTTCCCTAGCCCACAATGGAGTTCTCTATCTTGATGAACTTCCCGAGTTTAAAAGATCGGTGCTAGAGGTTATGCGTCAGCCACTAGAAGACAGAAGTATATGCATTTCTAGAGCCACTCACACAGTAGAATACCCCGCTAGTTTCATGCTTGTAGCTTCTATGAATCCATGTCCGTGTGGATACTATAATCATCCAGAGAAAGAATGTGTATGTCACCCAGGAGCCGTTAAAAGATACTTAAATAAAATATCTGGTCCACTTCTAGATCGTATAGATATACACATGGAAATTGTGCCTGTACCTTTCGACGATTTAAGCAACAAGCCAATAGGAGAAAGTAGTAGCACAATTAGAGAAAGAGTTATTAAAGCCAGAAAGATACAAGAAGATAGATATAGAAAAGAAGAAAGCATATATTGCAATGCGCAAATGAATACAAGACTTCTTAGAAAATATGCTGTTTTAAATAACGAAAGCAAAAGCCTTATTCAAAATGCAATGAAAAGACTAAATCTTTCAGCAAGAGCATACGATAGAATCCTTAAACTTGCTCGTACAATTGCAGACTTGGACAATAGTGAAAACATTGAAATTCATCATATCTCAGAAGCAATAACATACAGAAATCTAGATAGAGAGGGTTGGGCTGGATAAAACAATAAGAGGCAGATTTTTTAGTCTGCCTCTTATCTTTATATTATTCTATAAATATTTATGCAAATAGAAGAATTATAAACTGAGCACAAATAATTCTTAAGAACATTGTTAGAGGATATACAGTAGAATACGCCACCGCTGGAGCATCATTATTAGCTATAGAGCTAGAATATGCCAATGCAGGAGGATTAGTACAACTACCAGAAATCATACCAATTAGAGTGAAATAATTTATCTTAAGCAGTCTACCAATAATACCCACTGTAAGTGCAGGAATCATAGTAATTAGTACACCAGATAAAATCCAACGTAACCCATCAGGTGAAACTACGGTATCAACAAACTCTGCACCAGCAGAAATACCCACACTCGCCAAGAATAATGAGATACCCATTTCACGAAGCATCAAGTTTGCACTCTGTGTTGTATAAGTAATAAGTTTTAAACGATAACCAAAACGACCTAGCAAGATAGCAACAATAAGTGGGCCTCCAGCTAAACCTAATTTCGCAGGCATTGGCATATTTGGGAAGTGAATAGGAATACTACCTACTAAAATACCAACAAAAATACCCAAGAAAATTGTTATCAAGTGTGGTTCGTTAAGACGTTTTAGAGTATTCCCTAATATCTTTTCTACCTTTTTAATTGCATCTACAGAACCTACTACTGTAACACGGTCACCAACTTGAAGATAAAGTTCTGGTCTAGCCAAAAGATCAATACCAGAACGATGAACACGAGTAATATTAACACCATAAACACTACGAAGCGCTAAAGAGCCAATAGTTTTACCATTAATATTACTTTGGGTTACTACTATACGACGAGAAACCATAGTATTTTCACTATCTTCCCACACATAGTCAACCTTCTTACCCATAAATGCCACAACAGACTTTTCATCAGCATCATTAACAATTACAGATAAAATATCACCTAATCTTAAGCGTGTTTCTTCAGATGGAATAATCACCTCCTTGCCATTAAACAAACGTGAAGCAATAAATTGTCTACGAATCATATTTTGGCATTGAGAAAGAGTACAATCCACTAAAGACTCATTTGTAAGTTTAATTGAAATCCAATTAGGAGTTTCAGGAGTTTCAGTTTGTTTTTTAAGAGCCTCTTCTTCCTTGTCCAATTTTACACGGAAAATACCTCTTAAAATAATAAAACTAAGAAGAACTCCAATTACACCCATTGGATACGCAACAGCATAACCCAATCCTATAGAAGGAATATGTCCAGAAATTTCACCAGCCTCACTTAACTGTCTTAAAGCCTCTTGTGCAGCACCCAGACCTGGAGTATTAGTAACCGCACCCTGCATAATACCTACCAACATTGGAATAGAAATACCACCACTAAACACATAGAATAGCGATAGTGTAACACCTATACCCAAAAGTATAAGTAGTACTGCTAAGGCATTAAGTTGCATTCCTCCCTTTTTAAAAGAAGTAAAAAAGCTAGGCCCTACCTGTAAACCAATAGAGAAGATAAACAGAATTAAACCAAACTCCTTAATAAAATGCATCACAGTATGGTCCACTGTAAAACCGAAGTGGCCAACTAAAATCCCCATGAACAAAACAAACGTAACGCCCAAAGAAATACCAGCTATTTTTATCTTTCCAAGCATTACACCAGTTGCTATCACAAACGCATATATTAGCACAGCATGAGCGATAGAATTACCTGTAAGCAGTTCTGTAAACCATTCCATAAATTGTAATGTTAAAATTCTCAAACTTAACTGCAAAGTTAATAAAAAGTTAGAAATAAATTGATATTATAAACACTTTATAATTGTTCTGTTTGCTTTATCTACTAGATGCGCCTGTAAAGTCGATAAGTAAATTCTAGTAGTAAGTTCGCTATCATGTCCCATCCCTTGACTAATTACAGACACTGGCACCCTTTTAGCCAAGGCAATACTAGCCCATGAATGTCGAGCCACATACATAGTTAGAGGATGCTCCAACTTCAATTCTCTACCTATAATCCTAAGGCTTGCATTCACGTACGACATTATTCTCTTATATTGAATTCTACTATCCTCATTTAGATTTCTAATAATAGGCAAGAGATAAGGAGAATCTTTAATTGTATATTTTCTTATAATAAAATGCGTACACAATTCACAACGAACACATAGTTTCTGACCTGTTTTTCTACGCTTATACACCAACATTCCTTCATTTAGGTCTGTCTTCTTTAAATAAGCCATATCAATAAACGACATTCCCCTAGTATAGAAAGAAAACAAAAACATATCTCTTGCAAACTCTAGAGCCTTGTTTGCACTTAAATCCATACTTTTAATTCGTCGCATTTTTTGCAATGGTAATGCCCTCTTGATCGTTTTATCTATCCCCGTATAAACTGCTCTAAAAGGATATTTTTCAGGTATAAGTTCTTCCTTTATTGCTTTATTATATACAGACCTAAGGATTCGAATATAAAAAGAAGTAGAATTCTTTATAAGACCTCTACCCCTAAGATATACTTGATATGAAACAAGAATATTAGAATCTATATCAGAAAGCAGTATATCCTGACGCCTTCTAAACTTTAAGAAACTTCTAAGCGCAGACACATACGTTTCAAAACTTCTAATTCTTCCTTGATTATACATAAGTATTATTACATGTCGCATAAACATACTCAAATACTTAATATCCAACATATCAATAAACAGACTATATACCTCTATAAATGTAGAATTATAAGAAGTATCGAGCAAGAGAGAGAAAGTTCTAATGTCATTACGAATACATTCACGCACGAATAAAATAAATTGTCTCCTCTCTGCTCTTAAAGCAGTAACACCATATTTACTATTCCATTCCTCCCTAAGAATCGTTAAACCAGAATAAACAGTTCTAGACTCAGTACCATTAGTAATAAAATAGTAAATCATTCCTACCTCCCCATTCCTTGAATCGGGGGTGAATTTTGCTTCAATGCTAATCATAAATTTAGTTTTTAGAGTTAATATCACTCTAAAATTATGATTATATATACAAAAAAAGAAGCCTGCAACTGATTGTTGCAAGCTTCTCTCTGAAAAACGGCAGCTACCTACTCTCCCACAATATGCAGTACCATCGGCGCAATTGGGCTTAACTTCTCTGTTCGGAATGGGAAGAGGTGGAACCCCAACGCTATAACCACCTAAAATAAGGTAGACATAATGTTCATAGATTAAGAAAGAAAACCACCAAGAGAAAGCTCGGGCTATTAGTACTACTCAGCTAAAAATATCTCTACCCTTACACTTGTAGCCTATCAACGTAGTCGTCTTCTACGGCCCTCAAATGAGATCTAATCTTGAAGCTGGCTTCGCGCTTAGATGCTTTCAGCGCTTATCCGTTCCGAACGTAGCTACTCGGCAATGCACCTGGCGGCACAACCGATAAACCAGCGGTTCGTCCAACACGGTCCTCTCGTACTAGTGTCAGACCTCCTCAAATCTCAACGCCCACAACAGATAGAGACCGAACTGTCTCACGACGTTCTGAACCCAGCTC
>CALDPN010000121.1 GCA_937911235.1 uncultured Bacteroidales bacterium | reverse complement strand
CTTTCTGCTGCTACAACTCACTATGCTGAGTTAAAAGCTTATGCTATTGACACAGACGGAGTTACCAATGCTTCTTGCGAATTTGATATCGCAACATTAAAGCCTACTTACCGTTTGATCATCGGTACGCCCGGTAAATCCAATGCGTTTGCAATTTCCAGAAAACTCGGCCTTTCTGAGGATATTCTAAAAGATGGTCGTAAGTTCTACGAAAATGGTTTGCCAGTGGACATGAGCGAGGGCTCTGTGGTAAATACTGTTTGGGGTAAAGTGCCTACAAAACAATCTGTGGTGTATGCGTTTGATGCCACCGCCGAGGCTCGCAAAAAACAAGATACTGGTTTTAATGGTCTTACTACAGAGGAAGAGTTTGCAAGTGAAACATATCAAACATTCTTAAACAAACTAAAGGCAAAACTATCTCCTGATGCTTTAAATAGAATGATGGAGGATAAGTTTTCTCCACTAAACGACCCTGCTGGTGACAACTTCCACCACTATCGTGGCACCGACTACGACAATGCTGAGGTGGGCGTGCTCGAGCGTTATCGTCACTACAATGGCACTGAGGGCAACTCTCAAACCACATCGGAAAATGAGGCTTATACCACAGCCTCTTCAAACAAACCAGACTACGAAGACATCAACATAGACAACACTCTAAACGATAGTGAAAAATACTTTGAGTATAAGGTTTCACTTCGTCCAGAGGATATGAATGTGGGTCAAAACTACATTACCGATATGGTTACTTCTTCTGTTACTCTTAAAAATGGAGAAACAGGTACAGTGCGTTGGTATCAGTTTAAAATTCCACTACGTGATGCCGACAATTATACTGCATACGGTAGCATTCGTAGCTTTAAGTCTATACGTTTTATGCGTATGTACTTAACTGGTTTTACTCACGATGTAAACCTTCGTTTTGCAAGTATGGAACTTGTAAAAGGCGAATGGCGTGTTTATCAAAAAGAAATTGAAAAGGGTTATCACAACGATGCCACTATTATAGAAACATCTTCTGTAAACATTGAAGAAAATGCCGACAAACAACCTGTAAACTATGTGTTGCCTCCAGGTGTTTCTCGTGAGATAGACCCTTCTCAACAACAAGTGCGTCAGGAAAATGAGCAATCTATGGTGATTCGTGTACACAATCTTCACCCAAAAGATTCTCGTGCTGTGTATAAGAAATTTGGTGGTTACGATATGCGTCAGTATGGTAAACTAGAAATGTTTGTCCATGCAGAGGCTATGACCGACGATGACACAAACCTACGTGATAGGGATTTAAAACTCTTTATCCGTATGGGTTCAGATTATCAAAGCAACTATTACGAATACGAACTGCCTCTTACTCTTACTCCTTCTGGTATTTATTCAAATAATACCACCACAGACCGTAGAGCAGTGTGGCCAAATGAAAATAAGATAGAACTTCCTCTCGATCTTCTTACAAACTTGAAGAAGTCTCGCAACGAGGAAAAAAATCGTAGTCACTCTTCTGTGAACAACCTAACTGAGTTTTCAACTCTCGACCCTGCAAATCCAAATAATAGAGTCTCTATTATGGGTAACCCTAGTTTAGGCGATATTGAGGTGTTTATGATTGGTATTAGAAACGGCTCTCGCGACATTAAGAGTGCTGAAATTTGGGTAAATGAGCTTCTGCTTACCGAGTTTGACGAACAAGGTGGTGTGGCTGCTCGTGCTAGTTTGGATATTGCTCTTTCAGATTTCATTACACTTAATGCAGCTGGTCGTATAGAAACCATTGGTTATGGTGGCATAGAGCAAAAAGTGCAAGAACGTCGTCAAGACGATTATTATCAATACAATGTTAACGCAGGTATCGACCTAGGTAAACTCTTGCCAGAAAAGGCAAATACTGTTATTCCTGTGCGTTACTCACTTTCTCACGAAATTGTAAACCCTAAATACAACCCGCTAGACAAGGATATCCTGCTTAAAGATGCTTTAGAGGCTACCTCTACTAAGGCTCAACGCGACTCTATTCTTGATGTGGCACAAGATATGACAATGACACAAAGCTTGTCTGTGCCTGGCATTCGTGTGGGTATTACAAGTAAGGATGGCCCTCGTCCTTGGGACCCTGCAAACTTCACCATTGGTGGTTCGTATTCTCAAACGGAGTCTCGCGATCCAAACACCACTCGCGAGGTAGAACAGTATAGCAATGCGTACGGACAGTACGAATTCTCTTGGTCTCCTAAGCCTGTGGAACCATTCGCTAAGATTAAGTCTATTGAAAACAATAAAAACCTAAAATGGCTTACCGATTTTGGTTTCTATTATGCTCCTAAGTTGTTCTCATTTAAAACAAACTTTGTGAGAAACTACTACGAGCAAGTGACTAGGGATTTTGAAAATCCAGATCAAAAAATGGACCCTACATTTGCTAAAAACTTTATGTGGAGCAATGAGTTTGACCTTGCTTGGGATATTACCAAAAATATTAAACTTACATTTACATCTAGCAACAATTCTCTTATTACAGAAAATGATGGTGGTGTAAATCGCGACCTTTATCCAGATGAATATGAAATCTGGAAAGACTCTGTTTGGAATAGCCTGTCTCACCTTGGTTCGCCTCAAGATTATAACCAACGTGTTACACTCTCTTGGAATGTGCCTTTCAACAAGTTTCCTGCTCTAAACTGGATTCAAGGTAATATTAAATATGATGGTAACTATCAATGGTTATCGGGTACTGATGTGATAGCAAACACTGCTATTAGTAAAGGTACTATTCAGGCAGATGGTAAGTTCAACTTTGAGTCTTTATACAACAAATCTGACTACCTAAAAGAGGTAAATAAGAAATACGGTTCTACAAATGCTCCTAAGGCGAAAAAGCAAAAAGAGTTTAAACAAACTCTTAAACTTCAAGCTGGAGATACTATTGTGGTACGTCACCGCTTAAACGACAAGAAGGTTCGCGTGAAGGCTACTGCCGATGGCAAAGCATTCTCTGTGAAACACAAAGTGGTAGATGCAAATAGCATTAAGGTAATTGCTACTAAAGGTGCTGAGGTAGATTTGGTAGTTATATCTGGTGGTCCTCAACCTGCTGGTAATATTGCAGCAGATGTGTTTGCGCGTATTGCTATGCTTATTAGAAATGTTTCGTTCAACTACGCTCAAACCGACGGCACCACACTTCCTGGTTATCTACCTTCTGTGCAAGGTTTGGGTATGAGCTCGTTCAATAACAAAACTGCACCTACATTTGCTTTCGTAATGGGTATTCAAGAAGAAGATATTCTAGACAAGGCGCTTTCTAGTGGTTGGCTTCTTACAACTGATGCAGTATATAATCCTGCTCAGTTTGTACATACAGAAACATTCAAGGCTAATGCACTTGTGGAGCCATTCCCTGGCATTAAGATTAATGTGCAAGCAGACCGTCAATATGTAAACAATCGTAGTGTGCAATTCTCTGGAGGTTCTAACCTAACTAATTTAGATGGTAGTCTTTCTATGAGTTATGTGGCCATTGGTACTGCCTTTACTAGTGTGCGTGGTGGTGTGTTTACCGACGAATTATTTAATAATTTCTTGTCTTACAGAAATACAATTAAGAGTCGTCTTGAGGCGAAAAACAACCCTACAACTGGCTATGCTCTAAACTCTGACGATGTGCTTGTGCCTGCCTTCCTTGCTGCGTATGCTGGTAGAGATGTAAACAAGGTGAATACCAAATCTGTGCCAAATTTCTGGTCTTTCCTACCAAACTGGCAAGTAACTATTACAGCGCTTAACCGCATTCCTTGGGTAAAAGAACATTTTAGAAGTGTAAACATTACTCACGGCTACACCTGTAAATATCAAATTGGCTCATTCTCTTCAGACCAAACATTTACCTCTATCAGCGGTGACGACTTTGGTTATGTAGAAGATGTGCTTTCTGGAGGCATACTTCCATCTAGCCGTTATGCTTTAGGTAATGTTTCTATCAACGAACAATTTAGTCCACTTGTGGGTCTTGATATGAACCTTAAAAATAGTCTTACCTTCAAGGCTGAATGGCGCCGTGGTAGAAACATGGGTCTTAATCTTGCAAGTAACCAAATTGTGGAATCTTCAAACAACGAGTATGTTGTGGGCATCGGTTATAAGTTTAGCGACCTTAAGTTCAATATGAAGACAGCGAAGTCTTCTAAGCAAGTGAAAAACGACCTTACCCTTCGCGCCGATTTCTCTATCAAGGATGCAAAAACCCTTGTTCGTAAGATAGAACTAAACGAAACTCAAGCCACAGCAGGCGACCTTGTAACCACATTCAAGTTTGCCGCAAACTACGTATTCAGCGAGCGCATCAACCTCTCTCTATTCTACGACCTGCAAATGCGCACTCCTGTGGTTTCTACATCATACCCAACACTTAACTCAGAGGTGGGTATTAGTGCAAAAATCCTTCTTACTAGATAATTATTAGTTTTTTTGCAAGTTTTTCGCAAATTTTTTGTAACTTTGTCTCAAATTTGCATTTTTATACACTATTTCTGCATATTTATGCAAAAATGAGCGTATATTCCTATGTCAAACAATAAAAAATAACAATATGAACTTTATTTTATTACAAGCAACCGTAGCCGAAATGTCAAATTGGGATAAGTTCATAGAAGCTTTACTTCTAATGGCAATCGGTATGGCCACAGTATTCGTAGTATTATTGATAATAATATTCTTAGGTGGTCTTCTAATCAAAACAGTGAATAAATTCTTCCCAGAAGAAGTAAAACCAGTTGCGAAAGCGGCTGCAGCTGTACAAGCTGTTGACCAAAATATTCAAGAAGCTATCAACAAAGCTATTTTAGCAATAAGTGGTGGCAAAAAACAAGCACAAAAAATAGAAAAAATATAAAAAACCTTATACTATGGCAAAGAAAAGACAAGTTAAGTTTTCTCTATTATTTAGAGATATGTGGCAATCGGCTGGTAAATATGTACCACGCGTTGACCAATTAGTAAAAGTAGCTCCTGCTATTGTAAAAATGGGTTGCTTTGCTCGTGTAGAAACAAACGGTGGTGGTTTCGAGCAAGTAAACTTACTTTACGGTGAAAACCCAAATAAAGCTGTTCGTGAGTGGACAAAACCTTTCCACGAAGCTGGTATTCAAACTCACATGCTAGACCGTGCTCTTAACGGTTTACGTATGAACCCAGTTCCAGCAGACGTTCGTCAACTTTTCTATAAAGTGAAGAAAAAACAAGGTACCGACATCGCTCGTACTTTCTGTGGTCTAAACGATACACGCAATATCATACCTTCTATTAAATATGCTCACGATGGTGGTATGATTTCTCAATGCTGCTTGTGTATTACATTCTCTCCACTTCACACTGTGGAATATTACACAAAAATGGCGTTTGAACTTATCGAAGCTGGTGCAGATGAAATCTGCTTAAAAGATATGGCTGGTATCGGTCGCCCAACAGTGCTCGGTCAAATCGTTAAATCTATTAAAACTAATCACCCTGAAATCGTAGTTCAATATCACGGTCACACTGGTCCTGGTTTCTCAGTAGCTTCTATGCTCGAAGTTGCTAAAGCTGGTGGCGATGTATTTGACGTTGCAATGGAACCACTTTCTTGGGGTATGGTTCACCCAGACGTTATCACTATCAGTGAAATGTTCAAAGCTGAAGGTTTCAAAGTGCCAGAAATCAACATGAAAGCTTATATGGAAGCTCGTCGCTTGACTCAAAGCTTTATGGATGACTTCTTGGGTTACTTTATTGACCCTCGTAACCGTTTCATGTCTTCATTGCTTGTTGGTTGCGGTCTTCCTGGTGGTATGATGGGTTCTTTGATGGCTGACTTGAAAGGTGTTCACGCAGCTATTAACTCTAACCTTAAAGCTCAAGGCAAAGCAGAATTGAACGAAGACGAACTTCTTGTTCAACTCTTTGACGAAGTTAAATATATTTGGCCTAAACTTGGTAACCCACCTTTGGTTACTCCATTCTCACAATATGTTAAAAACGTTGCATTGATGAACGTATTTGCAATGAGCCGCGGTGGCGAACGTTGGTCAATGATTGACGCTAACACTTGGGATATGATTCTTGGTAAAGCTGGTCAATTGCCAGGTAAACTTGATCCAGAAATTATTGAACTTGCTAAATCTAAAAATCTCGAATTCTTTACAGGTAACCCTCAAGATAACTATCCTAACGTATTGCCTCAATACATCAAAGAAATGGAAGAACTTGGTTGGGACCGTGGTCAAGATGACGAAGAACTCTTCGAATTTGCAATGCACGACAAACAATATCGTGAATTCAAATCAGGCGAAGCTAAACGTCGTTTCAACAAAGAATTGGAAGAAAAAATTGCAGCAAAAATGCAAGGATCAGCTGGTGCTAAAGTTGACGCACAAAAGCTTCTTCACCCTAATGCAGAACCACTTAAAGCTCCTGTTGCAGGTCGCGTATTGTGGGAACTTTCTGCTCGTACAAACATTGCTCCTGCTAAAGGTAAAAAATTCAAACAAGGTGAATTCTTGTGCGGACTTCAAACTAACCATGGTATTGATGAAATCACAGCTCCATTCGATGGCGTAGTTGTAGAAGTGAAGAAAACACAAGGTCAAAATGTTGAACTTGGTGGCGCAATTGCTCTTATCGAAAAACAATAAAAATTAACAAATAATTTTTGTTTATTAAAAAAATAATTGCTATCTTTGTAGTCTCATACAAGATAGCAATTATTTTATTTATTAATATAAAAAATAAATTTTATGAAACTATTTACTACTTTGATTCAACGAGTTACTGCTTTAGCGGTAGTACTTGTTATGGCATTTGGATTGAATGCTGCAGAACGTACATTTGCAACTATTGCAGATATGAATGCTGCAACAGATTTAGCTAATGGTGACATTATTACCATTACAAACGATGTAGTTGTTGAGTACATTATGGAGTCTTATTATGTGCTTAAGGACAAATCGGGTGA
>CALDPN010000120.1 GCA_937911235.1 uncultured Bacteroidales bacterium | reverse complement strand
CTCTGCATCGTACATTTCTTCCACCTCTTTTGATACTCTATTTCTGCTAAAATACACCACCTTCATGCCAGAGGCAACGGCTCTTCTTGCAGTAGCCTGCCCTATTCTCCCCATGCCTACTATGCCAAGAGTCTTGCCATACAATCCGCGACCGATATTTTCCAAAACGCCCCATTTCACCGAAGAATTTCGCACTTTTCTGTCACTCAAAACCAATCCTCTTGCAATGCTTCCCATAAGCGTCATTGCCAATTCTGCGGTAGGTTCGGTCACAGGAGTTGGAGTATTGCAAACGATTGTGTTATGTTCTTTGGCAGTTTTTATATCAATATTATTGTATCCAACGCCTACATTTGATATGATTTTTAGATTTTTGCTCTTTTTTATTAGTTCCGCAGGCACTTTTAAGTCAAACATTGGTATAAAAGCATCTACATCTTCTATCTTTTCTAGCAACTCATAATATGTAAAACTTCCCTTTTCAGGTCTTATTACATGATAATCTTCTGGAAAACCTGCAAAAGACTCAGGGTACAAACTGTGTGAAACTAATACTTTAATCATAAATCTTTTCTTATTCTACCTACTGGAATAGACAATTGCTCTCTATATTTTGCCACTGTTCTACGTGCCACATTCATACCTCTTTCTGCAAGTTTTTTTGAGATTGCACCATCGGAAAGTGGCTTAGTTTTATCTTCTGCATCAATGATTTCTTTTATAATCACTTTCACTTTTCTACTAGATACATCTTCGCCAGATTTATCGATGAAACCAGCAGAAAAGAACTCTTTGAGTGAGTAAATTCCTGCATTTGTTTGGATGTATTTACTAGAAACCACCCTTGAAACAGTAGAAATATCACAACCAGCTTTTTCCGACACTTGCCTCATGGTAAGAGGGTTTAAATTTACCTCATCTTCCTCTTTAAAAAATGCTAGTTGAAAGTCTATAATAGTTTGCATCACAGAAAGCAGAGTATGCTCCCTTTGCCTTACTGCTTCGATAAATTTTTTTGCTCTCTCCAACTTCTGTTTAGTAAACTGAATAGAATCTTTCATCTTGCGAGTGCGATTTTTCTCATTGTTTTTGAAATCCTCCAGCATATCAATGTATTCCTGAGACACCTTTAAGGTAGGGATTTCTCTATTGTTTAGAGAGAGTTCTCCAGTTTCACTGTCGTATATAAAATCTGGTATTACAGACTCATTTTTTAGTATTCCACCAGAAGCATAACCATTTGCTGGTTTGGGACTTAAGCGTGAGATGAGAGAAACTGCATCTTTCACTTGTATCTTTGTGAGCCCTGTTTTCTTAATGATTTTATCTATCTGTCTAGATTTAAATTCGTCTAACGCTTCCTCCACTATCATAATGGCATTGTCTACCAACTCACACTCGTCTTTTCTTTGAAGTTGAATAAGAAGACACTCGCCCAAATCGCGTGCACCCACTCCTGCAGGGTCTAGACTTTGCACCACTAGCAAAGCCTCATACATCTGAGTTTCAGTGATTTGCAGACCCATTTTTATATTCAAATCCTCTGTCATCTGTGCCACTTCTTGCATTAGATAACCAGATTCATCCAAATTTCCTATGATATATTCACAAAGGGCTCTTGTGATTTTTGGCAGATTTTGATACTCAATTTGCTCTAAAAGAGAGTCTGTAAATGATGTTTCTTCTGTGAGATTTGTTTGAGGACTATAACCTCCGTCTGAGTATCCACTATCTGAAGAATAATCGTCGTACATATCGGCATCGGAAGAAGAAAAATCGCCCATTTCATCGTAGTTTTCTCCTACTTTTGACTCCGAGTCTGTACCATAATAATCATCATTTTCCCCGTATGATTCACCCTCTGCAGAAGATTTTAGATTGTCATTTACATCAGATTTTTCAAGAGCAGGATTTTCCTCCAATTCCTTCTTAATTTTCTCCTCCATCTCCTCTACATTACAGGTAAGCATGCTCACCAACATAAGTTGCTGTGGCGAGATATTAAGAGTCTGTTTTTGTACTTGTAACTGTTTTTGAGACATAAAAGAGATAATATTTTCGCTAAATTAATACTTTTTTCTAAAACTAAAACTCACCCTATGGGAAAAAATGCATATATTTGCATATTAAGAATTGTTAATCAACTAAATATAAAATAATATGAATCCAATCCTTAAAATCTTTTGGCTTATTTATATCATATTTATCGGCTTGCCATTGGCGCTATTATTCACATTTCTTACTGCCATTTCTACCCTTATAGGTTGCACCATTGGCGACCACAAGAAATGGGGATACTATCCTGGTATGATATGGTCAAGACTCATGTGCGCTCTCATTTTTAGCACCGTGAAAGTAGAAGGAAAGGAAAACCTTGAAAAAGGTCAATCATACGTATTTGCAGCAAACCACACTAGTTTGTATGATATTTTCATTATCTATGGTTTCATCGGCAGATCGTTTAAATGGGTGATGAAAGAAGAAATTCGTAAAATACCATTTGTGGGTGCTGCTTGCAAGGCTGCAGGATTCATTTTCATCAATAGAAAAGCAATGAAACAAGCTCTTCACAGTGTGGAAGAAGCGAAAAAAACACTTACCAACGGTGTTTCTGTAGTGATTTTCCCTGAAGGTACTCGTACCAAAACTGGCGAAACCAACAAATTTAAACGTGGCGCATTTAAAATTGCAACAGAAATGAACTTGCCTATCGTGCCTGTGAGCATTTCTGGAGCATTCAATGTTTGGCCTACTACTCGCAAATACCCAATCCCTGGTAAACTTTCAATGAAAATTCACAAACCTATTATGCTTCACGAAGACCCAGAACACAGAGACGAGCAAATTGAAGGCATCAGACAAATAGTGGTGGATGGGATTGAAAAAAGTTAGGAGTTAGGAGTGAGGAGTTAACCCACATAGCGAGTAATTATAAAATGAAACATATACAATTTATTGTTATAACATTCCTTTTATTGTTTTCATTCAGCTTACACGCCAACAATGAAATAGAAATCTACAACAATATCTATCATAACATTAGCATTGGTGAGACCGCCAATGCTATTGCTTTGTGTAAAAAACAGATAAAAAAAGACAAGAAAAACCCTCATTGGCCATACCTATTGGGCGAAGCTTACCTGCAAAACGGCGACTACGCACTTGGCATTGAAACCCTTTCAAAACTCTCTCCTAGCAGAGATGTGGTGCGCCTAATGAAAAACTGCATTATGGCAGACAGCCTTACAAGAAATCCATTTCCATACCAGTTAAGATATATGGGCGACAGCCTAAACACTGCTCACAACAATATTTGGCCTACTCTCACCCCTACCGAAGACATATTTTTCACCACAGTAGTAGTAAATAATCAACAAGAGGATATTTATTATAGCCTACCACTCAAGGAAGGTAATTGGAGTATTGCAAAACCTCTTCCAGCTCCTCTAAACACCAACGACAACGAAGGTTCTCAGAGTTTTTCTGCCGATGGAAAGTATATGTTTCTAGTGCGTTGCAACCAAAGAGACGGATATGGAAGTTGCGATATTTACTATTGCATGAAAATGGGTAAATCTTGGTCGCGACCAATAAACGCAGGCAAGGTGATAAACACTCGTGGTTGGGAAAGCACACCAAGCGTAAGCGCAGACTTTAGCACCCTGTATTTTTCAAGCAATCAGAAACCAAACAAAGGCGGAAAAGACATATTTTCGGCAGAAATTGGCGTTCTTGCAAATGGTTTTCTAGAGTTTTACAACGTAAAAAACTTGGGCGACACAATCAACACAATTTACGATGAAACCGCGCCTTTTATACATCCTGACGGAGTTACTCTTTACTTCTCATCTGACGGACACGAGAGCATGGGCGGACTAGACGTGTTTTATAGTAGAAAAGACTCCACTAGCGTTTGGCGCAAACCACAAAACATGGGTTATCCCCTAAACAACACACGAGACAATTTTGGTTTTTGCACAAACCTTGCAGGCGACAAGGGTTATATTTCTGCTCACAAAGACAACCTACCTCGCAACAATATGGTAATCTACGAGGTAACCGTGCCACGCGAATTAAGACCACTGCCTACAATCTTTATAAAAGAAGAAGGTGCTTTGCAATTCTCAAAAATATCAGACGGCACAAGTATTTCTTTAGACAATATTCTATTCGACTTCAACAAAAGTAGTCTGCTAGAGAGTTCTTTTGCGCAGCTAAATAAACTACACAAAATTTTAACTGAAGCCTCTAATCTAAACGTAGAAATTATTGGCCACACAGACTCTATTGGCAATGCTGAGTACAATAAAGATTTATCGATGAAACGGGCTATTTCTGTGCGTGAATATCTTATCTCTAAGGGCATTTCTGCCGATAGATTTACTTGCAAAGGGATGGGTGCTTCTGAGCCTCTACTCCCTAACACTACAGAAGAAAACCGCAGTAAAAACCGCCGTATTGAGTTTAAGTTCTACTCTAAAGAGCAGTAGCCTCTTGCCATATTTATTCAAAGCTAAAGTATGGTGCCACCTTGAGTATATCTTCTTCTTTAAGGTCTTCGTCCACTACCATATCGTATAGGCAGTTGTATCTCATTTCCACTTGGAGTTCTCTGTTTTCCACTATAGAGAGTGCCTGATAATATGAAATATATGGATGCGCTTTAAGCTCTTTTACGGTGGCTGTATTCACTTTTATTTTTCTTATTAAAGTAGTATCTACCTGTAGTTGATGTTTTATTTTTTGGTAGGTTTCATCGGAAAATTTATACACCTCTAGCAGTTGCTCCGCTTTGTAAAATCCACCTAGTTTTTCTCTATAAGACACTATCATTTTGGCGTAGCCACTTCCTATGCCACGTAATTGTTTCAATCGTGTGGTATCGGCTGAGTTTAGTTCTACCTTTTCGTCTGTTTTGGCGGAACGCCTAGAGGTGCGGGTGCTGTGCTTAAAACTGTTTGGGTTGTTTGGGCCCTTCGACAGGCTCAGGGACCGATTGGTCCGACCCCCGCTCTCATCTACAGACGAAACAAAAGGTTCCCCCACATTTTCTGCAGAGGAACCTCCATATCTGTTTGCAAGTAATACTCTAATAAGTAAAAATAATGATGCAATAAGAAGAAGTGCTATTACACCTCTTCTCTCTCCTTTTGTAAAGAAGAAATAAGCCTTCCAATTCATAAGAAAAAGGTTTTAAGTGATGGTTAATAAATTATTGTTTGTTTTAGATAAATGATCCTATAAATACTACTAAGATACAAACTGGTGCAATGTAACGAAGCGCAAATGCGTATGCTTTAAACAGCCACATTGCATATTTGTTGTTTCTTGCAAATTCTAAGTAAAGGATTTTTTCGTCGATAATCCAACCTGCATAAATTGAGATTGCCATACCACCTAGTGGAAGTAGGATTACTGCTGATACATAGTCGAAGATATCAAATACGCTCTTACCAAATAGTGCAAGTTCTGGCATTGCTCCGCAAGAAAGTGAAGCAAACACTGCCATAAAGATTACAAGGATTGTAATAATAACGGCTGAAAGTGTACGATTTAGTTTAAATGTTTCGTGTACGTATGCTGTTACTACTTCTAGCAGTGAAATCATAGATGTAAGCGCTGCAATGAATAGTAGTGCATAGAACATAATTGCAAATACTTGACCACCTACCATTTGTTGGAACACGTTTGGAAGCACCACATATACAAGACCTGCGCCTTGTGATGGTTCTAGACCAAATGAGAACACTGCTGGGAATATCATTAAACCTGCAAGCACTGCTACAAGTGTGTCGATGGTAATAATTTGAACAGCTGTTTTTGGTAAGTTTACGTCTTTTTTAAAGTATGAAGCGTATGTGGTTAAGCAACCCATACCTAAACTTAATGAGAAGAAACATTGACCCATAGCGTCTAGAATTGTTCTTGTAGTGACTTCTGAGAAGTCTGGGTAGAATAGGAATTCAAGACCTGCGCTAGCTCCATCTAGTGTTAGGGAATAACCAACTAAGCCAAGCATTAGTAAGAAAAGCAGTGGCATAAGATAGCGCGAAACGCCTTCGATACCAGATTGTACGCCACGGCTAATAATAAAGCAAGTAACTGCCATAACGACTACCACAAGCAAAATTGGATATACAGTACCACCAGAAAGGTCGGCAAACATTTGTTGATATGCCTCTGGCGAATGTCCTTGAAGATTGCCTACAATGGCTTGAAAAAGATATTCAGCAGTCCAACCTAGCACAACAGAGTAGTATCCCATAATAAGGAAACCTGCCAATACTCCTAGGTAGCCTATCTTGTTCCAAAATTTATTGTTTGTGAATTTTTTGTATGCTTGCACAGCGTTTGCTTGTGCACGTCTGCCCACTGTAAACTCCGCTAGCACCACAGGAAGACCTAATAATATTAAACAGAAGAAGTAAATTAAAAGGAAAGCTCCACCGCCGTTGTTACCCAAGATAAATGGGAAGCGCCATATATTTCCTAAACCTACAGCAGTACCTACTGTAGCTAAAATAACTCCTAATTTGGATGTAAATCCGTTTCTATTTTCTGACATAATATCTGATATTTAATCAATAATCGGCAAATATAATAAAAAAAGTTGATTATTAGGTTTCTTAGTTTGCAGAAACTTATGAATAAATAAGAAAAAAGGAGTACCTTTGCAGTCCTTTTTTAAATAGGCTTACAATTTTTGTGTTAAATTTTCAAGTTTTATGCATAAAATTGCATAATTTCTTGTATAAAAATGCGATTTATTCAAGTTTTTTGCATATTTTTGCAAAATATTTTGAATATATTCATTCATTATGCACTATGAAAATTAAAGCAGACAGACTAAAAGTGATAAAAGAAGTGGTTGCAGAAAATGTTATCTGTAATCAGGACGATTTGCTTAAAATATTGAGAGAGAGGGGTTTTGAACTTACACAAGCTACACTTTCTAGAGACCTTAAACGCCTTAAAATAACAAAAGCACCTACCGAAGATGGCGACTATTGCTATAGCATAAACCCAAATCCTATGGTGATAAGAAAGGGCGAAAGCAAGATTATAGGTACCAATTCGTTGGAGTTTTCTGGTCATCTTGCTGTGCTTAAAACTAAAGTAGGTTACGCAGGCGGCATTGCTGCAGAGATAGATAGTAGAGCTTCTAATGCTATCTTGGGCACAATTGCAGGCGACGACACCATATTAATTATACCACGCGAGGGTTTTTCTCGCAATGAGATAACAAAAATTTTATCTAACGTTATTGAAAATTTTTAAACGATGAAAGCGGAAGACGTTAAAATTATTGTCGCAGACGAGAGCCACATTGGCTACGTTGACACTATTTTGTCTACCATTGAGGCGGCAGCTAAAGTACGTGGTACTGGCATTGCTAAACGTGACCCTGAATATGTAAAGAAAAAGATTTTAGAAGGCAAGGCTGTAATTGCACTTTTTGGCGATGAATTCGCGGGTTTTAGCTATATCGAAACATGGGGCAACAAGAAATATGTGACCACATCTGGACTAATTGTACCAGAAAAATTTAGAGGACTTGGTCTTGCACGACGCATCAAACATAAAACATTCTCACTTGCTAGAGAACGTTGGCCAGAGGCTAAAATCTTTAGTTTAACTTCTGGTGCTGCAGTAATGAAACTAAACACTGCACTTGGTTACCTTCCTGTTACTTTTGCAGACCTAACAGACGACGAAGATTTCTGGAAAGGTTGTAAGGGTTGTGTAAACTATGACGTACTTCAACGCACAGGACGCCGTTATTGCATTTGCACAGGTATGCTTTTCGACCCTAAACAAAAAATGTGCACCGACGCAGCGAAACGTGAACTAAAAAGCGATGAGAAAAAAAGTTTTTGGAAAAAGATTTTTGGAAAATAAATTAAAACACAACAATATGGAAAAGAAAAAAGTAAGAGTATTAGTATCAATGTTCGGTAGGGAAACACCTGCAGAACTTGAATTTACACAAATACAAAAAATCTAATGAAAGGAGTTGACTAAAATGGCAGCAGAAAAAAAAGTATTAGCAAGTGTTAAAGTACAATGCGAAGCAGGAAAAGCAAATCCAGCTCCACCAATCGGACCAGCACTTGGACCTTACGGTATTAACCTTCCCGGATTTACAAAAGAGTTTAACGCTAAAACTCAAGACAAAATGGGATACGTTATTCCTGTAGTTATTACGATTTATCAGGACCGTTCATTCACATTTATTCTTAAAACACCACCAGCACCAGAACTTATCAAAAAAGCGTGTGGTTTAGAAAAAGCAAGTGCTTGTCCTAACAAAACGAAAGTTGCAAAACTTACGAAAGCACAAGTTGAAGAAATCGCAAAGATTAAGATGGTTGACACTAACGCTGCATCTTTAGAAGCATGCATGAGCATGATAGCAGGAACTGCTCGCAGTATGGGTATTACTGTAGAAGATTAATTTTTAGGTGGGAGAGAATTTTTCTCGT
>CALDPN010000119.1 GCA_937911235.1 uncultured Bacteroidales bacterium | reverse complement strand
TGTAGGCGGCACCAAGATCGGTGAAGTTGCACTGACCTCCGTTGCTACCGAATATGAAGCCCGGAGTGATAAACACACGTGCCTCGTGTAATATTTTTTCTGTTAGTTCTTCTACATCGTTTAAGTCTGCAGGAATTTTACCCCACACAAACATACCTACTTGATTTTTGTCGTATGTGCAGCCTAAAATATCCATAATTTGCTCTGCTACCGCACGACGTTTGCCATAAAGGTCTATATTCATGGCTTCGTGCCAAGAGTCTTCGTTGTGAAGAGCCTCTGCTGCAGCAAGTTGAAGTGGACGAAACATACCAGAGTCGATATTAGATTTCACTTTTAAAATCCACTGAATAAAAGTAGGATTTGCGGCAATCATACCCACACGCCAGCCTGGCATATTGTGACTTTTACTCATAGAATTAAACTCTATACAGCAGTCTTTTGCACCTTCTATTTGCATAATGCTAAGTGGCTTGCGGTTTAAAATAAGGCTATATGGGTTGTCGTTTACCACCACGATATTGTGTTTTTTTGCAAAAGCAACTAGTTTTTCAAGTAGTTCTACGCATGCGTTGGCACCTGTTGGCATATTTGGGTAGTTTACCCACATTAGTTTTACGTCAGTAAGGTCCATATTTTCAAGTGCTTCGAAGTCTGGAGCCCAGTTTTTGTCTTCAAGTAGGTCGTAATATACCACCTCAGCTCCTAAAAGGCTGCTAAGTGATGAATATGTTGGGTAACCTGGGTTTGGCACAAGAACCTTTTCGCCAGGATTTACAAATGCAAGTGTAACATGAAGAATACCTTCTTTTGAACCTATTAATGGTTGAATTTCTGTGGCTGGGTTTAAGTCCACGTTGTACCAACGTTTGTAAAAGTCGGCAAAGCCTTGGCGTAGTTCTGGTATGCCAACGTATGGCTGATAGCCGTGTACGTTTGCAAGTGGCGCGGTTTCACAAAGTTTTTTAATGGTTTGTTCTGAAGGTGGCATATCTGGACTGCCTATACCTAGGCTTATTACGTCCATGCCTTGTGCGTTCATTGCAGCTACTTCTTTTAGTTTTCGTGAGAAGTAGTATTCTTGTACGGTGTCTAATCTTTTTGCTGGTGTTATCATAGTTGTTGTGTTTTTAAAATTCGCCTAACACTCGTAAATCTTTTGTGAATGGGCGAATGGCATCCATTGCTTGAGAATATGCCAAATAGTTAGAGAACGTTAGGTTGATATAGAACTGATACTCCCATTCGCGCCCAACTATTGGCAGCGACTGGATTTTTGTTAAATTTATATGGTAAAACCATAGAACTGATAGCACTTTTGCTAGTGCACCCTCGTCGTGAGGCAGGGTGAACACCACAGAAGCTTTGTCTACGGTTTTATCTTTTAGGTAATCTTCTGCAGTCCATGGGTCTGCCACAATAAGGAAACGTGTAAAGTTTCTTTTGTTGGTTTCGATGCCTTCGGCTAGGATTTCTAAGCCATAAATTTCAGCAGCAAGTTTGCTACAGATAGCAGCTTTACCCATAATGCCTTGCTCGGCTATCATTTTGGCACTTGCTGCAGTGTCGTCTGCTTCCACTGCTTTAAGGTTTGGATATTGAGATAGGAAATCTTCGCATTGCATAAGAGCCATTGGGTGAGAAAGCACCTCTGTAATGTCTGAGATTTTTTGTCCAGGAAGGGCAACCAAATTGTGCTCGATGCGAAGTTTTGTTTCGCCAAGTATTGTCAAACCACTCTCTTTAAGCATATTGTGATTTGGAAGCAAACTTCCTGCTATGGTATTTTCAATAGCCACAGCTCCTAAAATAGAATTATCCTTCTTTATTGTAGCAAAAAGACTCTTAAAAGTTTCGCATGGAATACTCTCTATCTTTTCCTCACTGAAAAACTGACGAGCCGCTATATCGTGGAAACAGCCTGCTACTCCCTGAATTGCTACTTTTCTCATATCTCTAGTTATTAAAATTAAAAAATCCCGCTCCTGAAGGAACGGGATTCAATATATTTGATTAATTATCTTCTTTCACATACATACATCAAAACCCGTTCTACTTTGTGATAAAGTAAAAAAAGTAATAAAAGTATGTAAAGAATCTATTCATGCCTTGTGCTTTAAAAACGTTACAAATGTACGGCATTTTTTTTTAAATGCAAGCGATTATGCAATTTTTTTGACAATTTATTAATTATTTGGAGTAAAAACCATCATATAAGATGGAACTCCACTATTATTTAAGTATACAGAAAGTTCTACTTTATTATTTGTATTACCATTAGATGTGGTAATAAGTTCTAATTTACCATCTGCAATTAGTTTACCAACAATTGTTTTTAACTCTTTTGAAGAGTTTTTGTAATCATTAAGTACTTTATCTACCGCATCAATCTCTTCGTCGGTAGGTTGTGATAGCCACTCTCCTCCAATTTCAGGCATACCATATTTTGTAGATAGTTCATCGTATGCAATTACATAGTTATAAACTAACTTTTGATATGTCACGTCTGTTGCATTGTCAATTGATTCTGTAAATCCTTCTGATACCTTAATAAGTTTTTCTGCTGAGTTAAAGTCGTAAACTGCAGTTACTTCTTTACCTGAAGAAAATTGACTCCAACTTTTAGAATTTAATAGATAAACAAGTGAGTTGCCTTCTTCTAATATTGCTTTACCTAAGTTTTCTTCAACAACATCTTTTGAATTGCCCCATAGAAATTGGTGTACATCTGGTTGTTGCACAGAGAAGACTTGCTCTTTAACTGCACGAACTTCTTCTGAAGTATAGTAATAAACTATTTCTACTTTCACGTTAACTTCTGTGCATGATTTATCTAATTTAGCCCATGCTTTATATTCATTACCATCTTTTGAGTAGTTATCTGATAAAATCTGATTATTGTTTACATACCAAAGTACTCTCTGATCACGATAACCTGGTGTTGGCATTGTAGTTTCTTCTACTTCAAACTCTACCCATTGGCCGTTAACTAAGATTTCTGGATCTGCTTCAATAGAAGACAAATTGCTTGCTTGAGGTTTTGTTGGTTCATTATCGTTTACACAAGATGCAAAACCCAAAACTCCTAACACTAATAATAAAAATTTAAGCTTTTTCATATCATATATTTTTAAATTCGGTGCAAAGGTAATGATAATTTCTGCTCAAATGTTAAAATCCTGATTTTTTTACAAATTGTTAAACCTATAACAGCGTAATGTTAAGGAAGTTAAAGAGGATGTGAATAGATTAATCTCTTTTAAATACATCTCGTGTATAAACCTTATCAGACACATCATCTAAGCAAGCATCGTATCTATTTGCTATAATAGCTTGAGACATTTTTTTAAACTCATCTAGATTGTTTACCACTAAGCTGCCAAAGAATGTAGTACCATCTTCTAATGTTGGCTCATAAATGATAATTTTAGCACCTTTTGCTTTAATGCGCTTCATTACACCTTGAATAGAACTATGTCTGAAATTATCTGAATTTGACTTCATGGTAAGTCTATACACGCCTATAGTGCATTCTTTTTCTTTATTCTTATCATAAAGTGCGCTTCCTTTATAATATTCAGCCATTTCAAGCACACGGTCGGCAATAAAATCTTTACGTGTTCTATTGCTTTCTACTATAGCAGACAACATATTTTGTGGCACATCTTCATAGTTTGCTAATAGTTGTTTGGTATCTTTAGGCAAACAGTAACCACCATAGCCAAACGAAGGATTGTTGTAGTGTGTACCAATACGAGGATCTAAACCAATACCATTAATAATAGACTTAGTATCTAAACCTTTAATTTCTGCGTATGTATCTAGTTCGTTGAAATATGAAACCCTAAGTGCTAAATATGTGTTGGCAAAAAGTTTTACGGCTTCCGCCTCCTTAAGCCCCATAAATAGGGTGTCTATATTTTCCTTTAAAGCACCTTCTTTCAGCAAGTTGGCAAATGTGTTTGCCGCTTCTGATAAAAAGCTAATATTTGCTATCGCTTTTATAGCAGAATTTTCGGTGTCAAAGCCATTTTTTTCAATAATCTTAGGAACACCTACTATAATTCTACTTGGATAAAGATTGTCGTACAATGCCTTAGACTCGCGCAAAAATTCTGGCGAGAATAATAGGTTGAATTTCTTACCTTTTAACCTTTCGTCGGTTAAAAACTTAGTAGCATATTTTGCATATAGACTTCTGCAGTATCCCACAGGGATGGTACTTTTAATCACCAGCACTGCGTCTGGATTTACACTAAGAACTAAATTTATTACATCCTCAATATGATGTGTATCAAAGAAATTCTTTTGTGGATCATAATTGGTTGGAGCTGCAATAATAATAAATTCAGCATCTTTATATGCAGATTCGCCATCTAATGTTGCAGTTAAGTTTAGTTGCTTCTGAGCGAAGTACTTTTCTATATATTCATCTTGAATAGGAGTAATTCTTTTATTAATTTTTTCTACCTTTTCTGCAATAACATCTACTGCCACAACCTCATGATGTTGTGACAATAAAGTAGCTATAGATAATCCTACATAACCTGTTCCTGCAACTGCTATTTTCATATTGTAAAATTAAAGTTGTTACACTAGTAATTATTTTACCTACATTAAACGTCTTCTTTCTTTATCAAATATCCAACCCCACTTATTAAAATATTTTATTGCAGACAGAGAGTGAATCAACATCAATTTTGTATTAAGATACGAAGCCTTTTGGTAACCATGATAAATTTTTGCTCCTGGGAAATATACTGTACGAGAGATTTCGCCTATTCTACGGCAAAGATCTAAATCTTCGCAATAAAGGAAAAATCTTTCATCAAATCCTTTTACCTCAGCAAGTATAGAGGCACGCATAAACATAAAACTACCAGAAAGAAATGGCACATCCATTAGACTTTCGTAATCGGCATCCCACATATTGTATATTCTAGAGATTTTATCTTTATAATTTCCGTCTGGGATAAAACGTCTAATAATTAAATCTTTAGGTGTAGGTAAAAGTTTGCAGAGTTTTTGTTCTGTGCCATCATAATGATATACACGAGGCATTGTTAGTCCAATATCCTCGTTTGCTTGCATAAATGCGTATATCTTATCTAGTGTGCCTGCTTCAAAATACACGTCTGGATTCATTACCAAATGGTACTCTGTTTGCCCAAGCATTTTATTTATGACTAGGTTATTGGCCTTTCCATATCCTAAATTTTTACCTGTAAAGATATATTCAATGCGGGAGTCACATTCAGCAAGAACTCTTCGAGAATCGTCTGTAGAGTTATCTACCAAGAATATTTTAATTTTTAGGTCTGTAGCAAGCAAAGAAGATATTGCTCTTTTGGCTTCCTCCATTCCTGTATTATAAAGAACTACAGAGATTGTTATGCTATATTTAATATCTTTAATCATTAGTTTCTTTAACTAAGATATTCCTTTAATACATTTTCGTAAACCTTCACTACTAATTCATCTGCAAACTCATTTTCTACTTTTTTACGTCCTGCTAAGCCCATAGCAACTTTTTCTTCGTAAGTCATCTCTATTACTTTACGCATTGCATCCGCCAAAGCAACAGGATCTTTTACTGGCACTAGAAATCCATTTACTCCCTCATCAATAGTTTCCTTACAACCAACAGTATCAGTCGCTATCAAAATACGACCCATAGAAGCCGATTCTACTAATACCATACCTAAACCTTCTCTATATGAAGGTAACACAGAAACTGTTGTATTTGCAATATAAGGAACTACATCTTTTGTTACACCTAAATAATTAACAACACCCTCCTCAACCCATTTATCCATTTGCTCTGAAGATATTGCACTAGGATTTTCTACATTTAAGAAACCTAATAAGTTAAACTGTATTTCTGGGTATACTTTCTTTATTATTCGAGCAGCCTCCACATATTCACCTACTCCCTTATCCCATAGCATACGAGCCATCAGCAAGAAAGATATTTTCTTTGGTAGTTCATATAATTTAAATTTATTAGTATCAACACCCTCTCCTCGTAATATAAATGCTTTCTCTTCTGGTATTATATTATAATCTAAAAATGCTCTTTTATCATCCTCATTTAAAAACCAAACCTTTTCTGCCCCCTTTAATGACAACTTATATAATTTTCTTGCAAGTTTAGACACCCAATTATTAACGATAAAAGTATATCCTAAACCCGTTGTAAATGATATAAAAGGGAGTCCTGCTGCACGCGCTGCAAAGCCACCAAATATACAAGGTTTAATCGTATAGAAAAATGCGAAGTCTGGCTTAAGTTTCTTTATGTATCTTCTTATTCGCCATGTAAGTACTAAATCTGATATAGGATTTGTTCCTTTGGCACTAAGCGGAAGGTCATAAAAGTCTACACCAAGAGCACGTATTTTCTCATCAAAGTCAGCTTCTGAAGGAGCTAACACAGACACTTTGTAGCCTAACTTCACTAAGTGTTGCATCAAATTTCTACGGAAGTTGTACATACTCCACGCAGTATTCCCTACTAAAAGAATGTGCTTCATCTCAAACTACTCCTTATATTGTAAAAAAATATCTCAATAATGTGTAAAAAACAAAATTTAGTCTATATGATAATTTAAACAACAACGAATTATCACTATTAGATCCACTAGTTGTTACAGTCTCCTCATGTCTTCTATACAATAATAAAGGTTTGTCTAGGTATATAAGTTTATTATCTAGAGCAGATAACAATGCAAACCACATATCATGACCCAAGACATTTGGTATTGGAAGAAAATATGATAGAGATTCTTTTGTAAAACACATAGTAGAACCTAAAAACATTCCTTTATATAGGTTCTCTATGTAAGAACTTTTAAATGAACGCACTTCGCTCAAACGATATCTTTTTTCTAATGAACCAGAGCATACCCACGCATCGCTAATTACTAAATAACCAGGTTTTACTACTTCTAAAAAGGACTGTACTTTATCATCTACCCACACATCGTCTTGATCAGAAAGAAATATTACATCCCCTTTCGCTTCTTTTATTGAATTCTCAAAGTTGTGTGTAAAACCATGTTTGCCATTATTATGCAAAATAGTAATTCGCTTATCATTTAATGATTCTATTATCTCTATGGTTTTATCTTTAGAACCATCATCTGAAACAATAACCTCATCATTCGCACTCAGTTGCTTTAATATAGATTCCAACTGTTCACGGATATACTTCTCACCATTATATGTTGCAATACAAACCGAAATCATTATAAAAAATCATTATATTTTTCTACAATTTCGTCCCAAGATGCTGGTAAATTATTGGAAACGAATTCTTCCACTCTCAATTGTTCTTTATCTAACTCATTATCTGACAAAGATAACAAAGAATTTAAAACCTCTGGAGCATCTTTTTCTTTTACTACCTTTAGATATTCTCTATGAGTTGGAGTAACAAATGGTCCTTCTGTAGAAACAATTAATGCCAAGTTTCTTACAAAAGCTAGGAAAGATCCACGTCTTTCTGATAGACCATCTGGATATGGTAGATACGCCATCTTTGTGTTAGCAAGTATATCTGCTACTTCTTTGTCAGGACGACCTCCCATAAGTGTTACACCTGCTTCAGATGCCATTTTCTGAATTTTATCATTGTATTCTAGCAAATCAGGCAATGTTTCTCCTAGGATATATGCATTAACTGGTCTATTATATTCTTCTTTTATAGTTTTAATTGCATCTATAAAAGCTTCTATACCCTTCATAGGTCGTATATAACCAAAACAACCTACCTCATATTTTCTATCAGAAATCTTATAGATATTTTCCGACTTAGAAATATTTGAAAAAATCTGTATAACTATACTTTTTTTCTTTACTAAGGCCAACTTTTTTATAGCTACATTACGTTCAAACTCATTGGTAAATATCAACTTATTTGCAAATAAAAGTAACAAATAAGAGAACAAAGAACCTTTCCAACCCAGTTGTGTCAATTCATGAAATGTTACTGAAACTTTTCTTTTTGTGAACAATCTTAAATACACACATAATAGATGTGGCAATATTGTTGCTGCATAACCACGAGAAGGATATTGAATATTTACAGAATTATCATCTATAGACTTTATAGTCTTGATAGCTTCTTTTAGTCCTTTGAATGATACATCTTTAGTGTAGACTAATTTCCAATCTGTCTTCTTCCCTTCCTCAGAATTTATCAAGCAATACGAATAATCTGCTACTCCACATTGTTCTGGAGGATATGTTCCTGTAACTAAAATCATAAGCTATCTTTTATTATTGACCAATATTCTTGTTGTTCCTTGTCGCGTTTTAGTTTTGCATATATTATGCGAAGCACCGCATTGGTATATGCTAGTATGTTTGAGCAATAATATGCAAACATAGATTGCGTCTTTTGATAGTATAGTTTCTTAGACGTAGATTTCAAAGCCTCACGCCTACTATTTGTACTTATACTTTGCCCTTCTAAATGAATTATTTTGGCTTCTGGCAATGATATAATATCATATTTTGCCTTTTTTATGCGATATGATAATTCGGTTTCTTCATAATACATAAAAAAGTCATCGTCAAAAGCACCCACCTTATCAAGTACAGAACGTTTTACCATCATGTCTGCTCCAGTAATATACCCCACACTTAATGGTTTATCTGTAAAATTAAATTGTATATTCTTCCTATATAGAATTTTAAATATTAGATTGCCTAACAAACTATTTAAATCCCATATAGGAGATGGTAATAAACGAATAAAACTATGGATAGGATTCATGTTCTGATCAAACAAATTGCCACCACAACATCCCACCTTCTCATTTGCATCTAAATAATCTGATAAAATCTTTATCGCATTATTGATTAATAGAGTATCTGGATTTAAAAAGAATATATTTCTGCCTTTTGCTACCTTTAATCCTTCGTTATTTGCTCTACCGAACCCTACATTTTCTTTTAATGGCAGATAGATTATTTTATCTAAATAGTCCTTTAAATCAATAGCAAATTGCTCCGTAGGATTATTGTCAACAACAATAACCTCATACGAAATACCCTCTGTTTTTTCTTCTATTGTTTCCAATAGATTTTTAATTAAAACAGAGGTATTGTAGTTTACTATAATAATAGATACGTCTACCATCGTTATTCAGTCCAATCTTTTCTATTTTCAGCTTCTTTTGAATGGTGAATCACATTATAATATGGATTCCATGAATAATTTGTCGCTCTCTGTGTTAATGGATCAATATTCAGCGATGTTAATTTCTCATGAAATGGTATATAAAAGTAACAAAAGAACAGTAACATCATAATCAAAGAAGTAGCCTTTAGTTCTATTTTAGTAATCTTTATGTTGAAAATTAATGGATATGCAGAAATAGCAAAAATTAGATAATATGCCTTGAACCTACCTAAAATGGGCATTGAAGTAGACATAGCTCCAATAATCATCGCTATAACTAAAGAATTTAATAAAAATGATTTTTCTCGTGTTTTATCACTTTGAGAAAGTATTACTATTATAGATAAAAGCATACCAGCTAGATAATAAATTCCTGTATTAAATTGGACTTTATTACCATACAAAATATGATTTACATATACTTGCCCAATATTCTCTAGGCGTTCTGGCATAAATGGTAAAAAGAATTTTACAATATATGCAGTTATTTCTGGCACAAAATAAAAAATCTGAAATAATAATATTAAAGATACTAAAATGAAATTTGGAATTTTTCTTGTCATTAAATATAATGGCAAAGCCATTATTGCTGATATATGAAACAAACAAGCGAAAAGTACTAAAATCAAGTACTTGCCAAGGGACCTATTTAAAATATACTCATAACCAAAAAGAATTATAGCAACTGCTATAGATTGTCGAACCTGAGCCAATAATATCCCATTATTTGTAAACATCATAAAAAATAACAATAATGAGAACATTGGATAATCTGTATTTTTCCATAAAAATCTACCCACAGAATACATTAAAAATGCAGATGCTACAAACTGTAGGACGTAATAATTTCCAAAAACATAATAAAATAATAGATTTATCCAATAATACGCCAATTCCCAATTTTCTATATTTCCTAATTCTGGCATTTCATAGAAAGCGGGCTCATATATTGACCAATCTGCTCCTGTATTATAACGCAATCCAGCGAATAAAGCTATTAGAATAGTTGATATAACAAAATATATTTTAGCATTTTTCTTAATGCCAAATACTTCTGCTATAGCTCCTATTAGTAATATAATTATTATGAAAATGTATGGAAACATTTATAGTATTTGATTTCTCTTGTAATATTTAATTAATCCCAGATATTATATCTTGCTTGATGATGATCTCTTTTTTCTATAGGCGGAATCTTCATATAATCACCGTATATTAATTCGCAATATTTTTTAGGATCGGCTGGTCCTAAAAAATTATAACCTTCGAAAAATATTTCCTTATGTGGTAATAAAATATCCTTATGTATCCTTCTATACTTAAAACCATACCCACATTCATACATCAATAGATTTTTATTACCAAATATAGAACCTATAATTCTACATAATGGAATCAATATATACTTTGATAATGCATTAATACATCTTGCTGCCTTAAGATAACCTTTATCAATACATCTATATCTAACTGTAGAAACCTTTTGCATAAAAGTATATAAGCAAGGAATAATACCTTTGTCTATTACGAAAATATCTATTTGTAACCCTTTAAATTTTCTAATGTTATGCAAACTTGTTTCTTGAATATATTCACTCTTCAAGTCTCTAAGAACTGCCCAATTCGCCTCAATAAAACCTTTATCTGTATATTCATCTTGTAGAACATATTGTTCATGTGGGTGTTCTTTTAGATATTTACACAATTTCTTAAAATCTTTTCTAGACACATGAATATCAATATCGTCATCCCAAGGGATAAAACCACCATGACGAAGAGAACCTAATATATTTCCACTTTCCAAACAATAATCAACACCTATTTCTCTACATACCTTATCTAGGTATATTAACATATCTAACATTCTAAGTTGGCACTTTCTTAATACACTTCCTTCTGGATTATATTTTTCTCTTAGTTCCTCTGATGTTTCGCCTGTATTGAAAATCATAACAATCCTATTTATTAATAAATTTAGAACTTACCGATTTTATAGAATCTAACAAAATATCATTTTTATAGATGTAAATGTTAGACACTAAAAACCATATAATACATAA
>CALDPN010000118.1 GCA_937911235.1 uncultured Bacteroidales bacterium | reverse complement strand
TTTAGCTAGTTTAGCCACTAAAGCTGGTGGTATGTTAGCCACAGCAGGTAAAGCAGCAATGGCTTCGGGAGTTCCGCAAGCTATGGGTTCTGGTGCTCTTTGGGGAGCAGGTATAAATGCAGCAATGTCGGCCCTGCAGGGAAATAGTGCAGGAGACGTTTTGGCAGACGCAGGTAAAGGCGCAGCAGTAGGGGCTGCTACAGGTGGAATAGCTAAAGGAGTATCAATAGGAGTAAGCAAAGCAGGCAGCTTGATTAAAGGTGCAAAAGCAGCAAAAGCAGGTACTGAAACAGGTACCAAAGCTGCAGAAGTTACTACTACCGCAGCTCCAACAGGTCAGACTGTAGCACAAGCACCAACACCAGGGCCAGCAGAAACAACTGCAAATATGGGAGGAAAGCCTACCCTTAGACCTAAAGCTAGTTTGAAAGGACAACCTATAAGTGTACAACTTAAAGGAGCTGCTAATACTGTGAAAACTAAAGCAGGCAAAGTAGCAGGACAAGTTGGAGTGCAAGGAGCTTTATCTATTGCGTCTGGAGTAGCAGGAGCGAAACAGGCAAAAGCAGCTAATGAAGTATCTAAGCAAAGTTTATTGTTTCAACAACAAACATATGCTGACCAGAAAGCAGAAACAGAAAGTACTAAAGCGAAACTAAAACAAGACGCTTGGTCAGATTACAGTTCTGCAAGCCTATTCGGCGAACAGCTTTATGGTTCAGACTCTAATAATACATTATTGACTAGTTATCATACAAATGGTACGGGTAACGTAGGTAACTATTCTTTAATTAACTCAAGTGTGACTACAAGTAAATTAACAGATTTAACATAAGGAGACTAAAGATGGGTGGAGGCGCAGCAAAAAAAGCAAATGCTTTAGCACAAGCATCACTAAATGAATCTAAAAGACAATACGAAGAACAGCAAGCAGAAAAAGCTAAAAAGAAACAAGCAGCTATGGCTAACGCATCAAGCGGTAGACAAAGTGCAAATATGGCTTATGCTAACAACTATTCTCAATCCACTGACTTTACGACTAATAATGCAGGTCAAGGTTATTCTCTCATGACGGCAGGGGGCACGGAACCGATAATTGGTTCATTACTCGGAGCAGGCATGGGCACATCTAATACATTAGGAGGCTAACGTGGCGAAACAAAGAAAGTTTCCTCGTAAGGAAGAATTGGTGCCTGTACAGGCTCCACTTAATAACGCGCAACTTCGTATTGATATGGAGGCGCGTGAAAAAGCACGCCACCTGTTAAAAAGGTACAACGAAGCTAAAAATAAAAGACAGCAGTATGTTCCTATTTGGCAGGAGGTAGCAAACTACACTCTGCCTTACCGAGGAGGTTTCTACGATGTAGCACCTAACACGGGAGCGATACAGGTTTTTGATAAGAACGCAGAAATATATGATGACACAGCTATTAACGCATTAACAAAAGCTGCGTCTGCTTTGTATTCTTATACAGCAAACCCTGCTACAGTATGGTTTGATTTCAGTCTGATAGCAGCTCCTACAGCAAGAAATAAAAATAAAACAAATGTGCAAGAACTACTAGCGCAACATGATATTAAGACATATCTTGAAACTCTCGCACGTATTACCTGTGAGACAATCAATGCGTCTTTATCAACACCGTTGCACGGATTCTGCCAAGAACTCCTTGCTTTTGCGCTATCTGGTTTCTTGGTTCTCGAAGATTATTCGAACAAGCTCATAAATATACAACCCATTTCGGCTAAGGACTTGTATGTCATTAACGACATATATGGTGGCGTAGGCGAAGTTTATCGCACAGTTATTCTGACTAATGAACAAGCAATATCTTTATTTGGTGCAAGTTTAGATACATCTATTTTAGATGATGCTAAAGAAAACCCACTTAAAGAACGCGTCTTCATTCACGCAGTATTACCTCGTGCTGTACGCAACCCAGAAGTTAAAGACAAGATGAATATGCCTATCGCGTCATATTGGATTGATTACCAATCACAAAAAGTTGTTTTAGAGTCTGGATTTGAGGAGTTTCCGTACTCTATCGGGCGTATTAACGTACCAGCAGGATATGTGTACGGCTTCTCTCCAGCTATGAGTGTAAGGCATACTATCAAATCCTTAAACAAATTAGTAAAACAAAAATTGAACGCAGGCGACTTAGCATTAACCCCTGCTATGAACGTACCAATTGATACGTACTTGAACCCGTTATCAATGAAACCTGCTGCTCTAAACTATCATGAAGCAGATGCTGCTTTCAGAGCAGAGCCTATGCACACAATTGGTAACTTCCAGATTAACATTGATACAATTCAAGACGCTCGTGAACAGGTACGTCAAGGTATGTTAATTGACCTTATCAACCAAACAGATAAGGATAACACTTACCAAGCTATGCAGGAACAATTGCTTCAATTAAAACTAATGTCTCCTTGGCAAGGTAACTTAGAGCGTGACGCTTTAAAACCTTTAATTATAAGAGTATTTAATATTCTTCGTAGAAGAGGAGGAGTGTTCCCAGACCCACCTCCAGAACTAGAAGAAGCATATAAGAGTGGAGTACAAATATCTATTGAATACCAAAGCCCTCTTGCTAAAGCACAACGTCACTTCGATGTGACAGCAACAGAGAGAACTCTTGCTTTCAGTGGCCAATTAGCAGAGCTTGGTGGTATGGATGTAGTCAACGTAGAAGAAGCTATCAGAATGTATGCCGAACTACTAGGTGCTCCTAAGAAGATTTTATATTCAGAAGCAGACATGCGTAAGAAGCGTAAAGAACAGCAAGCAGCGCAACAAGCTGCAATGCAACAACAAGAACAGTTGATGCAGGCTCAAATGCTTCAAGCAGGTGCCCAGACTGCCAGAGATGCGGCACAAGCTGACCAATTGACTGCTCAATCTGCATCATTACAAAGAGGAGGAATGTAATGACATTGGAAGAAATGACCTATCGTTTGAGAGGCATCAATCCACAAGTTAAAAAGAAATATCAAGCATTGTTCAACAGCACGGAAAACAAAGAACGTGCGCAGGTAGTTCTTGACGACTTGATGATGCGTTTCAAATTTTATGGTGCAAAACCTACAACTGATGCTCTTCAGTTGGCAAAAGATGCTGCGTACAGAGAAGTTATAGAATATATCTTGACTATGTCTGCACGCATATCAGATGATACTTTAACAGAAATAGAGAAATTCATTAACAGGTAAAGGAGGACAAAATGTCAGATGATTCTTTATTAAAAGGTACTGGCGCGCCAGACGACCAGCCACCAGCAGGAAATGATACACCACCAGCAGGCAACGACACGCCACCAGCAGGAGGCTTCGACGTAAACGCATTTATGTCAGAAGGCTGGAAAGATTGTATCCCAGAAGATTTACGTGACCGTTCTGAATGGTCTCGCGTAAACAATGTACAAGATGTATTTAAAAATTACATTTCAGCACAGCAAACAATTTCTAAGTCAGTTCGTATTCCAGACGCTACTTCTTCAGCAGAAGATATCACAGCGTTCTATACTAAGTTAGGTAAACCAGCGAGTGCTGCTGAATACGATTTCACTTATGAGAAGCAAGAGTCAGAC
>CALDPN010000117.1 GCA_937911235.1 uncultured Bacteroidales bacterium | reverse complement strand
CAATAAACCCTTCCCCGCGAACTTCATGAACGTCATTCACAATGACGAAAGCGTTAGGGTCGATTTTGTGCACAATATCTATAAGTTCTACAATTTCTTTTTTTGCACGCATAAGTTTTAGAAACTCGCCGGCAGAAAGTGCTTCTTGACCTTTATATTTACGGTGTTCGTTTACTGCTGCTCGCATAAAGTTTACCATACTAACGCCTGGTATTTCTACTGGGTATTGGAAACTAAGGAAAAGACCTGCACGAGAACGTTCTTCTGCTGGCATAGATAATAAATCTTTGCCATTGAATGTTACAGAACCTTTGGTTACAGTAAATGCTGGATGACCTGCAAGTACAGATGAAAGCGTACTTTTACCAGAGCCGTTAGGACCCATAATGGCGTGTACCTCACCTGCTTTTACACTAAGGTTAATCCCTCTTAATATTTCTTTGCCGTTTACTTCGGCATGTAAATCTACTATTTCTAACATATTAACCTACACTTCCTTCTAGAGAAATTTGAAGTAGTTTTTGTGCTTCTACAGCAAATTCCATTGGTAATTTATTTAGTACTTCTTTTGCAAAACCATTTACGATAAGTCCTACAGCATCTTCTGTAGAGATACCACGTTGATTGCAATAGAAAAGTTGGTCTTCGTTTATCTTTGATGTACTTGCCTCGTGCTCCAAAATAGCAGAAGGATTGTGTACATCTATCACTGGGAATGTATGTGCTCCGCATTCTGAACCTAAAAGAAGGCTATCGCATTGTGAGAAATTGCGAGCATTGTCTGCATTTGAAGCCACGCGTACCAAACCACGATATGAGTTTTGGCTTTTGCCTGCAGAAATACCTTTAGACACTATGCGTGAACGGGTATTTTTACCCAAGTGAATCATTTTTGTGCCTGTATCGGCTTGTTGATAGTGGTTTGTAAATGCCACTGAATAAAATTCTCCTACAGAATTATCACCTTTAAGGATACAACTAGGATACTTCCATGTAATTGCAGAACCTGTTTCTACTTGTGTCCAAGACACTTTTGAAGATTCGCCTTTACAGATGGCACGTTTTGATACGAAGTTGTAAATACCACCTTTTCCGTCTTTGTCGCCTGGATACCAGTTTTGTACGGTAGAGTATTTCACCTCAGCTCTATCCATAGCAACAATTTCTACTATAGCTGCGTGAAGTTGATTTTCATCGCGTTGTGGAGCTGTACAACCCTCTAAATATGACACATACGAATCATCGTCTGCTACTATTAGGGTGCGTTCAAACTGACCTGTATTTACAGCATTGATACGGAAATATGTGGAAAGTTCCATAGGGCAACGTACTCCCTTTGGAATATATACAAAAGAGCCATCACTAAACACAGCACAGTTTAGGGCTGCGTAATAATTATCTGTATAAGGAACTACAGAGCCTAGATATTTTTTTACTAATTCTGGGTGTTCTTTAACAGCTTCACTGATAGAACAGAAAATAACACCAAGCTTGGCTAGTTCGTCTTTGTATGTGGTTTTAATAGAAGTACTATCCATTACAGCATCTACTGCCATACCAGATAGTCTTTTTTGCTCTTCTAGTGGAATACCCAACTTATCAAATGTTTTTAATAATTCTGGGTCCACCTCATCTAAGCTTTGTGGAGCATTTTTTCTAGGTGCTGCGTAATATGAAATAGACTGAAAATCTATTTCTGGAATATCAAGATGTGCCCATGTTGGCACAGAAAGTGTTTTCCAGTATGCAAATGCTTTTAGACGAAACTCTAAAAGCCATTCTGGTTCTTCTTTCTTAGCAGAAATCCATCTTACCACTTCTTCAGACAAACCAACAGGAATGGTTTCTGTTTCTATATCTGTGGAAAATCCATATTTATATTCGCCAGAAGCTATTTCATCAATAATTCCGTTTTCTTTGCTTTCCATATTTATAGCTTAACGTATGGCATAATGGTTGGCACTACTTTCTTAATAGGCTCATATAGAAGTGATTCTGATTTCTTCTCTGGTGATAGGAATTCAAATTTACTGTTTGCATATTCTATTACCATTATGAAGAAACTAAGAATTATTGCCCATTTAAAGAAGCCAAATATTGCTCCTAAAAGTTTGTTTAACCAACCTAATAAAATTAAGTGTAAAAATTTATCTAATATTCGTGCTATTATGGCAACTACTATCATCACAGCCACGAAAATGGTTACATATGCTATTGATAGACATTGTCTTGCCGACAATGTAAACCATTCTTGAATGGTTGGTGATAAATCTGCAGCATAAGTTTGTGCTAAAGTTATGCCTAAAATAAGTCCTACAAAAACTGATAATGAACGAATAAATCCGCTCATTAGACCCCTTACTATCCCCCAAATAAGAGGGATAGCAAAGAATATGTCTAAATAACTAAATTCCATTAGAATGTACGTTTTACTTCGATTTCTTCGTAGGTTTCAATGAAGTCACCTACTCTAACATCATTAAATCTGTCTATGTTAAGACCGCACTCAAATCCGGTACCAACTTCTTTAACGTCATCTTTCATACGTTTTAGAGAGCCTAGCTCACCAGTGTGAACCACGATACCATCACGGATAAGGCGGACTTTATTTGAACGTTTAACTTTACCTTCACGTACTAAACAGCCGGCAACGGTACCAACTTTAGAAATTTTGAAGATGTTAAGTACTTCAAGAGTAGCGGTAACTTCTTCTTTGATTTCTGGAGAAAGCATACCTTCCATAGCGTCTTTAAGCTGTTCGATAGCATCGTAAATAATTGAATACAAGCGGATATCCACTTCTTCTTTTTCTGCCAAACGACGAGCATCTACAGATGGACGCACTTGGAAACCAACGATAATAGCATTTGAAGCAGCAGCTAAAAGAACGTCAGATTCAGAAATTGCACCTACAGCTTTACGGATAACATTAACTTGAATTTCTGGTGTAGAAAGTTTGATTAATGAGTCTGAAAGTGCTTCGATAGAGCCGTCAACGTCACCTTTAACGATGATGTTAAGTTCTTGGAAGTTGCCAAGTGCAATACGACGACCAAGTTCGTCAAGAGTAAGGTGTTTCTTGGTACGAAGACCTTGCTCACGTTGAAGTTGTTCACGTTTGTTTGCTACTTCACGTGCTTCTTGTTCAGAATCCATTACATTGAATTTCTCACCTGCTTGTGGAGCACCGTTTAGACCAAGAAGTAGAACTGGTTCACCTGGACGTACTTCTTTTACACGTTGGTTACGTTCGTTGAACATAGCTTTTACACGACCGTAGTGTGTACCAGCCACAAGAACGTCACCTTGACGTAGTGTACCACCTTCTACAAGTACTGTTGCTAAATAGCCACGACCTTTATCAAGTGAAGATTCAATAATAGAACCAACAGCATTTTTATTTGGGTTTGCTTTTAGCTCAAGCATTTCAGCTTCAAGTAAAACTTTTTCTAGAAGTTCGTTGATACCAATACCTTTTTTAGCAGAGATGTCTTGAGATTGGTATTTACCACCCCATTCTTCCACTAAGTAGTTCATACCTGCTAACGCTTCTTTAATTTTGTCTGGATTAGCAGTTGGTTTATCTATTTTGTTAATAGCAAATACGATAGGTACGTTTGCAGCAGCTGCGTGTTGGATAGCCTCTACGGTTTGTGGCATTATGGCATCGTCGGCAGCTACAATGATAATAGCAACGTCAGTTACTTGAGCACCACGAGCACGCATAGCAGTGAAGGCTTCGTGACCTGGAGTATCAAGGAAAGTAATACGCTCTCCATTTTCTAGTGTAACGTTGTATGCACCAATGTGTTGGGTAATACCACCTGCCTCACCAGCAATAACGTTAGCTTTACGGATGTAGTCTAGAAGCGAAGTTTTACCGTGGTCAACGTGACCCATCACAGTTACGATTGGAGCACGTGGGATAAGATCTTCTGGTTTGTCTTCTACTTCGTTGATTTTTTCAGACACCTCAACAGAAACATATTCTGTTTTGAAACCAAATTCGTCTGCAACGAAGTTGATAGTTTCTGCATCTAGACGTTGGTTGATAGACACCATAAGGCCAAGACTCATACATGTTCCAATAACTTTAGTAACAGGAACATTCATCATGGTTGCAAGTTCGTTTACAGTAACGAACTCTGTAATCTTAATGGTTTCGCTATCAATACGTTCTTGTTCTGCCTCTTCTTGCATACGAAGTGATGCAGCTTCACGTTTGTCTTTACGATATTTAGCGCCTTTAGATTTTTGCTTATTGGTAAGCAATGCTAAAGTTTCGCGCACTTGACGTTGTACTTCTTCTTCGTCTGGTTGAACACGTTCAAATGAACGATTGTTACGATTGTTTTTACCACCTTTTTGGCCTTTTTGATCGTAATTTTTGTTTATATCAATACGTTCTTTTTGAATACGGTTACGTTTTTTCTTTTCATCAGAATTTGAATTTGATTCTGAAGAATTAGAATTTTGGTTTTGGTTGTGTTTTTTCTTAGGTGGATATTTTTCTTCACGTTCTTTTCTAAGTTCTTCTTTAGATTTCTTTTTAGGACGTGTTTGTTGGTTTAGACTATCTAAGTCGATTTTACCAATTACATTCACCTTGTTTTCAACCTTTGGTTTGCTCACAGGCGCTTCTTCTACTACTGGCTGTGCAGGAGCAGTTTCTTCCGCCTTTTCTACAATAGCAACAGGTTCTGCCTTAGGAGCCTCTTCCACTACAGGTGCTTCTTCCACAACTGGTTCTGATTCTACAGCCACCTCTACTGGTTTTTCTTCTTCTTTAGGTTCTTCTACTGCAGGTTTTGCTTTAGGCTTTTTGTTTAAGCTATCTAAATCTATTTTACCTACAGCTTTGAATTGTACAGGAGCAGAAACCTCGATTTTTACTTCTTCTGGTTCTTCTTTTTGTACAGCTTCGATTGTTACTACTTCGTTTTTAGATTTTTCTTTGTGGCGTAAACGTAAAAGTTCAGACTCTTTTTTCTGATCTTGATCGCTACCAAATTCTTTTTTAAGAGTTTCGTAAACATCATCAGAAACGCGAGCATTAGGGTTTCCTTCTTCTACTTCGATACCTTTCTTTTGTAGAAAGTCTACGATAGTAGGAAGCCCTACATTTAGTTCACGCATTATTTTATTTAACTTTACTGGCATATTATTCAAATTCAGCGCGTATAACGGCTAATAAATTATCTATGGTTACTTCTTCTAAGTCTGTTTTCTTAATTAATTCTTCGCGAGAGGCATTTAGAACACGTTTAGCGGTATCGTAGCCTAAGCTTTTTAGGATATCGATTACCCATTGTTCTATTTCGTCGTTGAACTCATCTAGGTAGATATCTTCTTCATCTGCGCTTTCTAGTTCACGGAATACTTCTATTTTATAACCTGTAAGCTTATCAGCAAGTTTGATATTTAAACCATTTTTACCAATAGCCATAGAAATTTCTTCTGGTTTTAAGCTTACTTCTGCACGTTTATTTTCTTCGTCAACACGTAGAGAAATAATTTTAGCAGGGCTTAAAGCACGAGTGATATAAAGAGATACGTTAGATGTATAGTTGATAACGTCGATGTTTTCGTTGCGTAACTCACGCACGATACCGTGGATACGAGAACCTTTAACACCCACACAAGAACCAACTGGGTCTATGCGGTCGTCGAAAGTTTCTACTGCCACTTTAGCACGTTCACCTGGGATACGAGCTATTCCTTTAATTGTAATGATACCTTCTTGAACTTCTGGAATTTCTAATTCGAATAAACGTCTTAGGAATTCTGTTGATGTACGAGAAACAATAATTCTTAGTTTGTTGTTTTTATTGTCAACACGTATTACCACAGCTTTAACTGTATCACCTTTACGATAGTAATCGGTAGGGATTTGTTCAGATTTTGGTAATAACATTTCGTTACCATTAGCATCTACTAAAAGAATTTCTTTAGACCAGATTTGGTAAACTTCACCATAAACGATTTGGCCTACTTTATCTTTGTATTGGTCGTAGATATTTTCTTTATGAAGTTCTAAAATTTTAGAAGCTAAGGTTTGACGTAAATTTAATACAGCTCTACGACCAAATGAAAGGAAGTTTACAGATTCTGCTACTTCTTCACCGATTTCACATTCTGGGTCTATAACAAGAGCTTCTGAAAGAGATATTTGTTTTACAGAATCTTCTACTTCACCATCTGCTACAACTTCGCGGTTACGCCAAATTTCGCAGTCACCTTTATCAGGGTTGATGATAACATCGAAGTTTTCATCTGTACCAAACATTTTTGAAATTACACAACGAAAAGAATCTTCAAGCACACTAGTCATAGTGGTTTTGTCGATATTCTTTAAGTCTTTAAACTCTGCAAAGCTGTCAATCATTGTTGACGACTTTAATGAATCTTTTGCCATTTTAGTTTTAGTTGAATTTTAAGTTATATTTCGTATATTTTACATTCTTGTAGTCGAATACTTTAGTAACAATCACAGGTTTCTTTTTGCCTTTTTCTTTCACCTGCACATCTACACTAAAATTTTCTTCGTTTGCATCTACTAGCACACCTGTCATTTTTTGACCCTCGGCAAGCACTTCCACCTCATTGCCAATGTTTTTAATGTACTGACGTACTAGTTTAAATGGAGATGTAATACCACAAGAGCCTACTTCAAGCTCGAAGTCTTCTACATCGCGGTCCATATTTTCATCGATATGACGAGATATTTTCACGCATAGGTCGATATCCACGATAGAGTCTGAGTCTATCTCCACTACAATTTGATTAGATGGACTAATTTTCACGTCCACAAGGAAACAGTCTGTGTCTGCCAAACACTCTGTTACCAAATTTTCTATTACTAACTTATCTATCATTTTAATAAAAGCGAGAGGGAGACTAAAGTGTCCCCCTCTTTTCTTTTGCAAAGATAATATAAATTATTGAATTTCAGCAAAAAATATGTGTATTTTTTTGTTTGTCAGACATATTAAGGTAATACTGGACGGATTAGAAGACCTTTTTCACGTGAGTTATCTGTTTTATAATAATTGCTAGGTGAAACATATAAAATGTAAGAATCTTTATAACCTGAATAATCACTAGTCCAATATTTAGCGCAAACTGATGCCGATGGAATAAAAATACTTCTACTATTAACTTTACTTACAACCAAATAACCACCTTCTTGCCATATCCATTCACATTCAGATATCAATTCATCTACCTCGGCAGACGTTGGCATACGCCAATTACCTCCTAAGTTTGCATTTGCAGCATCATCTGCTATTTCAAGCGTTGTTTTATTGTCAACATTTCCATAAGATGATGTAGTACAATATTTTGTAAGTTTTCTATTAGAATAGGATATTGGCTCACCACCATTACACCATTTATAATTTGACCAGTCGTAAGTATCTTTGGTTTCCACCTCACCCCATGCATAATTATTGCCAAAATCTTCTGGTTTTTCTGCTCCTAAGTTGTGTGTAGCCCATTTTACAGAAAGACCTAAATCTACATATTCATTACCTTCTGAAGATACATATTCAATCCATTGAGCATAAAGGGTGGTATTGTCTTTTAAAGTAATTTGCGACTTATCTTTATATGCAGTTCCTGTACCATCGGCCTTGGTATTCCAATGCATAAAGGCAAAACCTTCTTTTGTAAATGTTGAGAATGGCAATGTTTTATACTCTGCATACTCAAATGACAATGACTCCATTTCACCTTCGCCCCCATTGGCATCGAAAGTTAGAGTATAAGTTTCTGCTGTTTTATTACGTACTGGACGGATAGAGTAACCTTCTTCTTGATGCATTTCAACAAATGCACTAATTTGACTACTTGATAATATAGTAGTATAACTTTGACATTGCTTTAAATTACCTCTGTAATAACCTCTACTGCCTTGTGAATATGTTCTAATACCTTGAGATGACCAATATGCACTTCCTGCTGCAGGCAAGAAAATAGAATTACCGTTGGGACCTTTTACTTCGTAACCATTTACATTATTGAGTACAGTCCAAGTCCATTCGCATTCAGCTATCAACTCTTCTATTTCTTCTGGTAGTGGCACACGCCAACTTCCTCCCCAAATTTGACGAGCAGCATCATCAACTAATTCAAAACTCACTCGAGAGCATCTATCACCATATTTATTATCAGAACCCCATTTATAGTTTTCATCTAAAGGTTCTACCTCGCCCCACGCAAAGTAATCACCAAATTCTTCTGGCTTGCTAGCACCAATATTTTGATTTGCCCAAAGAAGACCAGAAGGAAGACCTAAGTCTATATATTCATAACCATCAATCAGTTTTATTTCTCGCCATTGAGCATAAAGAACTATATCTTCTGTAATTGAGATTTGTGATTTATTATTATAAGAAGTACCTGTACCATCTGGTTCTGTATTCCAAGTGGTATAAGCATGATTTTCTCTAGTAAAAGAAACTTCTGGCAGAATTCTATGTTCACCATATTGTAATGACATAGATTCCATTTCGCCCTCACCACCATTTGCAGAAAATGATAATGTATATTTTTCATTAATTTTATGACAAACTGGACGAATAGAATGTCCTGGATGTGCTTCGTTTTCATAATAAGCACTAACTCCATATTTTTCATCCAAATAGAGATTGAATGTCGTTTTTCCTATTTTTGCATTTGCTCTATAAATACCTCCTTTTCCAACATTATCTAATGTTTCATAGAAGACACCTGCTGCAGGCAAGAAGATTGTATTTCCATTAGGTCCTTTTACTTCATAACCATTCACATTGTTTATTGAAGTCCAGGTCCATTCACATTCATCTTTTAATTCATTTATTTCTGCTGGTGATGGAATATGCCATGCTCCACCCATTTTTTTATAAACAACATCATCCTCCAACTCCAAAATATTATACACATCATATTTACCAGAAGCATTCCCAACATAATTATTCATTTCATATCTATACTTATGCTTTAGTTCGCCCCAAGCAAAATAGTCCCCATATTCCTCTGGTTTATCTGCACCTAGATTGCATGTAGCCCACAAAGCACCTGATGTTAATCCTAAATCAACGTATTCATAACCATTAGCAACATCTTTTTCTGGAGTTTGCTCACTGAAGGTAATGCTATCTACTGCTGCAGCGATAAACTCTGTGTATGAACCATCGTTTTGGTGCACATAGAGTTTAAGTTGTGCCATGGCAAGCATAGACACAGCAAAAATGGAAGTTAATAGAATAAAAAGCTTCTTCATAGTTTAGTTTTATAAGTTTTTCTATTTAAAAAGTTTCTTTTTGTAAAAAAAACGGTGCAAAGGTAGTTAATTTATTTGATTATTTGTAGTAATTTTGTGCTCGAAATAACCAATACACTATGAAATTAAAAACTTTATTAACTATTTTGGCAGTGGCATTTGCTTCTTGCTTATTTGCAGAAGAGGTAGAAAATATAGTAGCAGTGTCTGCTGATGGAAGTAAAATCACGTATGCACTTGCAGATATTAAACGCATTGAGGTGAACGCAACATACAATAGTGGCGAAATGACTGTGGTGAAAACCAACAAAGAAAGCCAAGGTGGATATACAAAACTACTTTTTGCTCACGACGCTCCTACTTCTATTGATGGCATTGGCGAGGTTTCTGTGTACATCTTCCCTAACCCTGTGTCTAATACATTAAATATTATGGGTGTAGATGAGAGTGCTACTCTTGCAGTATATAACCTTAGCGGAAAATGTATAATGAAAGAAAATGGCAATACACTAAATGTTAGTTCTCTTAGCCAAGGTACATACATACTACAAATAGATGGCAAATTTGTGAAGTTTATTAAGAAATAAAAAATCTGTTACTACACATAGTTTTTAATCTATAAATATTATCTTTGTAATTATGAAATGGGATAGTAGAACAGAATTGCTTCTTGGCAAAGAGAAAAACGAATGCCTTAAAACCTCTACCGTGTTAGTAGCAGGTGTAGGTGGCGTGGGTGGCTATGCAGTGGAAATGCTAGCAAGAGCTGGCGTGGGAAACCTTGTTATTATCGACGACGATGTGGTAAAAGAAACAAATATCAATCGTCAAATAATAGCTACGGCTAAAAATGTGGGCACTAGCAAAGTGCAACTAATGAAGGAACGCATTTCAGATATAAACCCTCAGGCGAGCGTACTTGCTATTAGAGATTTTATCGACGAAGACAACGTGGGTGAGTTTATTAGAAGATTTAAACCAAACTTTGTGATAGATGCTATCGACTCTATTTCTCCAAAAATTGCACTTATTAAATATTGCATAGAGAGCAACGTGAAAATTATCTCTTCTATGGGTGCTGGAGGCAGAATGGACCCTACAAAAATACAATATGCCGACATCTCTAAAACTACAAATTGTGCACTTGCACGCACTGTGAGAGAAAGACTTAAAAAGCAAGGCATTACCAAAGGTTTGCCAACCGTGTTCTCTACAGAACCTGTAAAAAAAGAATCTATTATAAAGGTGAGCGACGAAAGAAACAAATGTTCTACACTTGGAACTATTTCTTACTTCCCTGCTCTATTTGGCTGTTATTTAGCCGCTTACGTAATTGAAAATTTATGATTAAACTAACAGGAATACGCAAGAGTTTTGGCTGTTTAGAAGTACTAAAAGGAATAGACCTTCAGATAAACGAAGGAGAATTTGTTTCTATTGTAGGTGCTTCTGGCGCAGGTAAAACCACACTTCTTCAAATTATAGGCACATTAGACACTGCTCACGAGGGAGAAGTGGTTATTAATGGTGTGGAGATAAAGAGACTTTCTGACAAAGAACTTTCAGCTTTTAGAAACAAACAACTCGGCTTTGTTTTTCAATTTCACCAACTTTTGCCAGAGTTTACTGCTCTTGAAAATGTGTGTATTCCGGGATACATTGCCCGTAGGGACAGTAAAGAAGTGGAAGAAAAAGCGAAAGAACTTCTTACAAAACTTGGACTTCAAGATAGATTTCACCATAAACCAAACGAACTTTCTGGTGGCGAAAAACAGAGGGTTGCAGTAGCGAGGGCACTAATAAATGACCCAAAACTTATACTTGCCGACGAGCCTTCTGGTAGCCTAGATAGTGAAAACAAAAAAGAACTTCACAGCCTGCTTCGCAAGCTTTGCGACGATTATGGTTTAACTATTTTGTTAGTTACTCACGACAGCGACCTTACAAAAGTGTCGGATAGAGTAATTACAATGCAAGATGGTATGATAGTATAAGAAATAATCGGTCACTGAGCTAAGTCGAAGTGCCCGATTATTTTTTTATTGATTGTACATATCTTTAAAGTAGAAGTCGAGGATCTCCGACACTTGTTCGTACGCTTCCTTGGCTGGGCTTTTTGGGTTGAATTCTACTGCTTTAAGGTAGCAATTCATCGCCTCGCTTAGGTTTTCTAGTTTGCGGTAAGCATTGCCCATAAGGAAATAAGCCTCATCAGAGCGTGGATTTACAAACTCTAAGTGTTGGTCAAGCACCGAAATGGCTTGTTCGGTTTTGCCTGCCTTTAAAAGTGCTTTAGCTTGTTCTAACATAATTATTGGAATTTTGCTACTTGTTCGTTGATCCATTCGGTATTATCAAAATAGTCAATCTTCATGGCAGCACGCACTTCTGCTAGTGTTTGCGCAGCTACTTCACGAGCTTTTTCGCTACCTTCTTTTAGCACTTGATAAACGTATGGAATATCTTTTTGGAATTCTTTACGGCGCTCACGGATTGGAGAAAGTTCTTCTTCGAGCACAGCATTTAAGAATTTCTTCACTTTCATATCACCTAAACCACCACGTGTGTAATGGTCTTTCACTTCTTGAAGATTGTTGTATTCTGGCCAATATTTTGCAAAATATTCGTCTTTGCAGAATGCATCAAGATATGTAAACACTACGTTGCCTTCCACACGACCTGGGTCTTCCACCTTAATGTGATTTGGGTCGGTGTACATACCTTTTACCTTTTTGGTAAGGTCTGCTGCTTCCTCAGAAAGATAAATACAGTTGCCAAGAGATTTACTCATTTTAGCCTTGCCATCGATACCTGGCAAACGAAGACACGCTGCATTTTGTGGTAGAAGGATTTTTGGTTCTACAAGAGTTTCACCATAAATACCGTTGAAACGACGAACAATTTCGTTGGTTTGCTCAATCATAGGTGCTTGGTCTTCTCCTACTGGCACTGTGGTTGCTTTAAATGCAGTGATGTCTGCTGCTTGGCTGATAGGATAAGTGAAGAAACCTACTGGAATGCTCGCTTCAAAGTTGCGCATTTGGATTTCTGTCTTCACAGTTGGGTTGCGTTGAAGACGAGAAACTGTTACAAGGTTCATATAATAAAACGCAAGTTCGGTAAGTTCTGGCACTTGTGATTGGATGAAAAGTGTAGATTTTGATGGGTCTAAGCCACAAGCAAGGTAATCTAATGCCACTTCGATAATATTTTGACGAACTTTTTCTGGATTGTCTGCGTTGTCGGTTAATGCTTGCGCATCGGCAATCATAATAAAGATTTTATCAAACTCTCCAGAGTTTTGAAGTTCTACTCTTCTGCGTAACGAACCCACATAGTGTCCTATGTGTAGTTTTCCTGTAGGTCTATCTCCTGTTAAAATAATTTTTGACATATTGTGTTTTTATTTATTTACTAAATATTTTCTTAAACTACAAAGGTAATGTTTTTTGAGGAATTTTGATTGGAAAGTATAGAAAAATAAGAAGATAAAATTAAAAAGAGGTTATACTGTAAAAGTATAACCCCATTTCTCCGATTTTTAAGTGTTGGTAAAGAGCATAATCAGTACCGGCACTATTTCAATGCAAAGATACATATTAATTTTATTTCCACAAAATTTTTATATAAAGTTTGTGGTCCTTTCATTAATCTGACTCACGAACCTTCCATCCCTCATTGATACATTGATTCATATAAAACTGCATTTCTAATTGGTCATCACATTTGAGTATCTCAAAATAATGACTCCACGTCAATATGTGAGACATGTCTCACTTTTTGGGAATGAAAGATAAAACTTTCTCATATATAGCAAATTGGAACGACTAAATCCCTTGCAACAAAATCAGACCAATTAAATTCGTCAGCCAATGGCTGGCGGTTGTAGTAAAGAATTTATAAAAGAACAGAAAAACCCTCTTGCGAGGGTTTTAACTGTATATTATATTAAAATCAATTGTCTTTTACCAAACGAACAGAGAGCCCGTCGTTGCGATTGTAGTTGGACGTGTACTTAACACCTTTATTTACCTCAATTTTTCATTACAAACCTTTTCAATATAATCTATTATTTCTAAGCATCGTTTTTTAGGAATTTTTATTTGCACACCTGCCTTAATCATTAATTCTTTTGATGGATTTCCATCGAAGAAAAGTGATGTAGCATGCTCGCCACGAGTGCCCATCGGAGCATAAGTAATATCGTATGCTGGCGACAAACTCCAAACACCATTTCTACAAATGAAACTAAAATTCTTTGCATGATCATCTTTATTGTCACACATAAAATTAAATACCATTCTCCTATACATTTCCTCTACCTCTGCAGGATTTTGTGTAAGATAACCGGTTAATGCCAACAAATTGGTATAATCAATTGTTTGATTTCTAAAATCCGACTTAAGTAACGCAGCTGCTGTAAGTACATGCACTCCATTACCATGCTGAATATCAAATCTTTCTATTGCAAAATACTTGTCGTTAATTAATTTTATAGATGGTATCTGTATGCCACACTCACTTGCAGTTTTCATGTACAAATACTCCTCACGACCCACTTCTGCAGAATCGTATGTATGCCTAAATTTCACAATCCAATGCTTACCATCTTTATCTTGCATAGCTATTTTTGGTCTTGCGCCACCAGAATTGGCACTATTATAATAAAGCAAAGACTCATCTCCTATATTTTTCTCTGATAAAATATCTAACACTATTCGTTGAATTTCATCTAACTGAGACTCTGTTGCAATTGTTTTTGTGTCATTTAAATCTATAAATGGTTTATATTTGAGTGCACCCATACCAGAAATGCCTACAATAGCTAAACGTTGCAAATTATTTAAAGCAGATAAAGTTGCTCCTTTTTTTCTAAGCATTCTATCTATCAAATACAAACCATAACCATCGGGCATACTATCTTCAAACACAGCAAAGTTTCCACCAAACTTTTTTGCATCTGCGTAATGAAGCCCCGCAATTAAAGGAAGTTCTAATGGAGAAATAGAAAATCCCTCACGCAACCACTCTTCTGCATATTCAAACACACAAGTATTATCGTTTGGGCTCAATTGCAACACTCCAACTAAGTCCTCATTGTGATAAACAGTTAGTTTTTTTATTTCTGGTATCATCTTCCTTTAATGCGATTTTTGTTTTTATTTATTCTTTCCAACTCTTCACCTGTAGAATATTTAGACTTTGAAAGTATTTCAAACATTTCGTCAAAATATCCAAACTCAACGACCAATGCACAAAACGATTCAAAAGAAATTTTTCCTGTTTGTTCAAAACGTTCTATTGTTGGCGCTGGCACTCCTGTTCTTTCTGCTAAAGCACGTCTGCTATAACCTTTCTCTAGCCTTCTATCTTTACAGTTTTTGGCCATTCTAGCCATTAGTTGTTCTGGCTGTTTCGCAAATATATCTAATGTATATTCCATATTATTTTATGTAATAAATAGTATTTTTATTAAAATCACATAATATATTATGGCAAATATACAAAATTATAATATAATAAACAAATGAAGGTTCAATAAAATAAGAACCGCAACCATAGATTTATGATTGCGGTTGAGATTGAAATTTATTGTATTTTATAAAATTCTAAGGCAATACAGGGCGGATAGGTAAACCGGTACAGCGCTCATAGTAGTTCCAAGATACTTCATCTGGATAAAAATAGAAAGTAAAAGCACCGTAAGAGAACATCTGATCATCAAGAGAAGAACTCCAATAAGCACAATATGCATTTTTATCTAACAATTCCATTTCATACATAGTTCCTGCTGCTGGCAAGAAAATAGTATTACCATTCGGACCTTCTACTGTATATCCATTAACACCATTTATTGTTTCCTTTTGCCAATTACATTCATTAAGCAATTCATTTACTTCTTCTCTAGTAGGCATACGCCAATCGCCACCCCAATTTGCATTGGCTGCATCATCAGATGGTTCAAGAGTAGTTTTATTGTCTACCGTG
>CALDPN010000116.1 GCA_937911235.1 uncultured Bacteroidales bacterium | reverse complement strand
CTTCTACTGTTGCGGTCCCGTTTGTTACGGTTACCTTGCCGTTTTCCAGCTTAATGGTGCTAGATCCGTATTTGAGCTCTGTTCCTTGGGCCAAATAGCCCGACAGCTTGTTTTGTTTGTTGCGGAGCCCTACTAGTGCTATGGCATCCGAAAAATCGTGCAAACGGTCTGTTCTGGGTGGCATTGTCTGGCCCCCTGCGAACCAATTGTCCATATCGCAGTCATTAAAGAGCACAAGACAGCTATCCCCTGCCGAAATCGGCATTGTGAGCGCCCCTTCCCCACCAGCCAGGATAATACACGGGCAATCTATCAAAAGCGGGTATTCTTTGATTTCCCCGTTGATGACATAGGACATCTTCAGTTGCACCTCTGCGGTTTGATTATCCGCGTTAAAGGACACGATTTCCCCTATCTGGTGGCAGTTTATCTGGCGCATTGTCCCTTTCTTTTGTAGGTCCATAAGACCCGAAAGGGTCATCTGTGGCCCGTACTGGGTTGCTTTACTCATAGGATCTTCAGCCCTCCTGGCCCATAGTATAGGGATGCTTTGGTTATGCACCGCCCGCTTTGTGCATCGGATATTACACCCTGGTGTTCTATTCCGAGGACTTTGTACTCCCCGTTGAACAGTTCTTCCGTTTGGCTTTCCAGTTGGAGGTATTGCCCCACCTGTAGCCTGGGTTCGAACATGATAGTAAATGTCAGAAACGCTTCCTCACGGAGTGGGGACCCCATGAGTCCCGTGTCGCTGGTTATTTTCTGGATACTGCCTTTTATGCACTCGTTGTCCTGTAGGCAGTATGCTTTCTCATTATCTATAAAAAAATTGCTTTTAGAGATGTTTTTAATGAGTTCCGCTGTGGGTCCGTTCATCGTGTTCCCTTTGGGGAGTTTGTCCACATATTCCCCGATTTTCCCCTTTACTACGTGCGGGAGGTCCTGGATAAGACTTTCCAGGATCTGTTTGTCTGGGGTCCCGTCTGCGAATGCCCTTGCGGTGTTTGCGTTCACATAAGCGAACCCTCCGTCATAGGCTTCGATGGATGTTTCGTAGTTGACCCCGTTTCTCTGGGAATATGCTTGCATTATATTGCCCTTAAAAATTAAAGGTAATGTTTCTTTTGTGTCCCCGTACCCAGCTCTTAACTCAATTCCTTTATAGACATTGGTTCTGTATTTGTCTTTGTAAATTCTTCGGCGCGTGTCTTCGGCCAGGTTCAGTATAGTGAACCGCCCCGTGTTCGCCTGGGCCATTGTGTTGCGGACTATTGAGAACGACATCGTATAGGGCATAGTGATGTCCAACCACCCGCCTTCGGCTTGTATGCTCAATATGTAGTTTCTAGTCCACTTTATCATTACTTTTCTTCTCTCTCTAGAGCCACCAGTTCTTCTACTTCTTCTTCGTTTAGTATGGCAAGGTGTGCCCGCCCTACTAGAAAATCTTCTATACTCAATGGGTCCTGGTTGTCATCGCAGTAGCAGATGATCCCAAAGGGGAGGATGTTTCTCCATTGGTTTAGTAGGTTGAGGTTCGTTGTTACCCTCAAGCCGTACACCGCGAAATCCTTTGTTTCGTATTCCACGTCAAGAAACCACCCTATCTGGGTAGGTTTGTAGGTTAGCTGGAGCACGACGGATGAGTTATCCTTCGTTAAGAGGATAGTGTGTTTTTGTTTGGCATCGTTTGATATGGTGTCTAGTATCTGCATTACTCTCTCCCCTTGCTTACCACGCCTTTGGCCCAGTCAAACAGACCAGCGGCCGCCGTTTTGTTCTCTGGCTTCTTTGTGCCTTTGTCCACTTGTTTGGATAGGGTCTGCCCCGTACGGCCCGTTCCTTTTCTGGCTACAAAAATCGTGTTTGCTATGCGGACTTGCTTGAAGGTTACCGAGAACTCCGACACATAGACACCGTCTTCGCTCTGTTTGGCTGTGACCTTTTCAATGGCCATTGAGTTGTACGCCCCGAACGGGGTGTATACCGTGCTCAATTGCCGTGTGGCCCACATCTCGTAGAAGCGCCCGAACGCCTGCGATTGTTTGCTGGCTTCATCGGGTACGGATATCTTTTTGAGCGTGTTTTCAATTCTGTCTACGGTCTGGTTCGCTTTGTTGTAGATATCGTATGTTTCCTTCACTCTGTTGAAGATATACTGGCTTTGGGCCGATAAAATCGGGGTCAAGGGTGCTATGGCCTGGGTAATGGAGGACACCGTTTCGTAGGTGGCCTGTTCTTTGGTTCTGGGGGTGGTTACGAGCTCTCCCACATACCCCGTGAGGGTTATTGACATAGGCTTTAGCCCAATGTGGTCCTGCATGGTGGAATTGTCTTCTACCCAGTTGTCCGTGATGTCGCTCTCAAGAGTTACGTCTTCATCCCCGCGAGTGTCAAAGATATAGACCTCGTTCTGTAGCTTTTCTGGGGCCACGAGGAACATCTCCCCAGCTGTGGAAGCGAGGTCGACTATGTTTGTCAAGCTGTTGAGCTTGAAAGCGTACGGGTTATTAAGAATCTTTCCTAGGTCTAGTGCCATTTAGATTACCTTTTCATTATACCGAGAGGGTCTATCCTTGCAAGTTCCGAATTTTGCATTGCCGTGCTGTCTACCGCGGCGGTATGCAACACGTTCCCTGCTGCTATCCCGTCTTCGGATGCATCTCCTGTTGAGAGGAGATTGACATTGTTGTTCTGCACAAGGCTTATGCCACCAGCACCTTGTAATACTGGTTTGGCGAAATCGGCCATGTTTTGTGGGAGCATTGCGAGCGCCGCCGTATTGTCTTTGAACGTACCGTCTTCATTTCTGTTTAATAGCCAGTCGGAAGCTTTCTTCGTGAACGCTCTACCAAATATGGATGTTGAAATTGTCCTTATAATTTCGGCTATTGTCAAGAAGATGGCTTTCAGCAATTCCCCTTGTTTGACCCACTCGATAAATCTTCCCAGCAAGCTGTCTTTCCCCGTGAAGTACCCATATACGTCTTCGAGGGCAAGCGCCAGAAGTGCTACGGCTGTCGGGAGCGGCCACAGATAGGCCAGGAGCGCTATTGCGCCGATACCTATGGCAACCATAAAATCTTTGATCCAGCGTGTCTTTTCGTACCAATCGGCTACTGCGAAGGAAATGTCCCCTACTGTCTTTACGATTTGCACCGCCGCCTTTACGAGTGGCAATGCTACGTGGGCTAGAAACCCCTGTGAACGGATGCCTATCTGTTTGGCATACCACCAGAGCTTATACCACTCTCTGTTGAGCTGTACCAGGGCATCTTTGTCTTTGGCCTTGAGAAGCCATTGTTCTTCCAGTTCTTCGGTCTGGCCTTGCATGAGAGCGTACATCATCTCGTTGCTTAAGCCGAAGTCCTGGGCCAGTTGTGCCGCCCGTGCTGGGTCCCCTTGTAGCGCTTTTAGCTTTGCGGATATCTGGTCCATTACCTTGATAGGGTCTTTGCTTACTCCTATGCCGTGTAATTGGAACGGGGCTATGTTCCCCTGCCCTCTGGCAATATCCATTGTCATCTGCTGGATGCGCTGGAGAGTGTCCCCGTAGTTGTCAAGGCTGATGCCCGCTGAAGCTGCCTTGAAGGACATCCTTTCAAGGACCTTGCTACTGAGTCCTGTGGTCTTTTCAAAGATATCCATGTTCATTGCCAGCTTTCGGGCTTCCTGCGACATCTTTGCGAACGCTACCACAGCGGCCAGGGCTGCTGTTTTGGCGGCCAGGGTGGTGGTTTTGAGCTGTTTCATTGTGGAAAAACTCTCTTTCCCGCCCTTCATGTTAATTCGTACTGTTAAATCATCAATTACTGGCATATTATTTTTTATTCAGCTCGATGTACGCGCTTTGATAGTCAGCTGTAAATTTTTCGTATTGGATAGCCTGGAGCACTTCCCTGCTATTCATCCGCTTTACCACTTCTATGTCCCCGTACCCGCTTTTGACGAGTTTGAGGATGATTACAAGTGGGTCATCCCCTATTTTGACTCTGGGTTCGCTTTTGCTATTCCCAGGGACATTGAGAACTTTGAAAAGAGGTTCTTCGTAAAAGGGGTCAAGTTAAACTTGACAACCTCCCAGCATACTGTCAGATAGTCTTCCCTTGCATTGATGTCTTCAAAGATGTCCCAAGAGGTTATACGTTGCCCGTTGTATGTGCACCGCTTTAGACAGGCCAGCAGAGCTTCCTTTAGTTCCTTGCTGGTTAAACAGGCCAGCACAGCGCCTTTAATGCTTTCAAAGCTGGCTGTCAGGTCATCTGTGTTTAGCCCTTCCATCTTTACCGATTTCAGGCACTCTGCTATTGCAGAGAATAATCTTTCCCCTTCCAAAAATGGGGCAAGGGTCATTTCTAACTCTGCCCCACTCGGAAGGGACACTTTTGCGCTATTTCCGATATTCATTTGTGGTGTCCCTCACTTTTAAATATTACCCTAATGTACGGGTGTTGTTGCCGAAGTGGATGGTGTAGACGGCCACACTTTGTTCGGTGTCGCCTTCTGCGTTCGATTTCACTTCTACGTTCTTTGTGAACACACCGCCCGTTACCAGGTAGGTATCGGTGGTAATGTTCCCTTGACCGTCGCCTACGCGTTTGACAAGTTCGCCTTCCAGGGTCACGAACCCAGAGAAGTCATTCTTCTGGGCGGCCAGGAGGTTTTGCAAGAATTTGTCATCGCTGGACCCACGGAGTACGCGGATCACGAGTTCGGCTTGACGGCCTGTTTCGTTCAGGGCATAGATGGTGTTTCCGTCTTTGCCCGTTTTGAGTGCGGCGATATCGTTCGGGAACGTTAAGGCCGCATAGTCCTGGTCTGCGAAGTCTGCGAATACGCGGTCACGCAGTTTCAGGGTGTCATTTCCAGTTAAAGATAAACTTTGAGCCATTTTCTTCTCCTACGCGTTAATATAGACCAATACGTTGCTGGAGTGGATAGCACCCGCTTCTTTGAGCGCAATTTGAATAAGCGGGGCTTTGCGTTCCTCTCTTTCGGTTTGCGCTTGTTGGTTTACGGGCAAGGAGTAGATGTAGTACCCTACTTCTTCAATGTTGCGGAGCATAGCTTCCACATCCCCGAAACGGTCAGCGCTGTTCCAAGCGCCTGGGGCACAGTATCCGTTGCGTACTGCTCTGTCGCAGACCAAGCGGTATGCACCTTTGAGGATGGTCATACCAGGTTCGGTTTGCGGTACTTTGGTGCTCACTCTGGCGAGGGCGTTGAAACCTGCTACTTCGAGAGCGCCCAGGAACCAGCATCTGTTGTATACCTGGTCAAAGAAGCCATTTGCACCGCTGGTAAAGGTTTTCGCTACACCTGCGATGTTCACATAGGCATCGGCCCCGCAGTCCTGGCACAAGTTCAGTTGGGTTTGTGTCATGGTGGGGTCTGCCGTCACTCCAACGAGGTCTTTGAGGTGCATTGTGCTGGTGGTGTTGGACCCGTCGAACTCCGTGGACAAGGCACGGCCAGCGTAAGCGGCGGCCATAATCTTTGCGGGTTCTGTGGTGCTCGATAAGTACGCCAAGCAACGAGTTTTATCGTACCCAGCTTCGGCAATGTCATGGAACGAGCCAGTTGCGGCAATATCGCTGGCGCTGTTGGATACCACGAACAAGATTTTGTTCAGGGTTTGTACCACGGCGGCTGCGGCGGCCACTTCTTCATCATCGTAGTCCTTTGTGGAGAGGATGCCGAAGAATTGTACCAAGCTGTCTGCACGGCTGATCGCGGTTGCCAGGGTTTCAGACCCGCTGGCGAACGGAATGATGACCAAGTACCCGTTCCCGTTCAAAATGTTCGGGGTTTGTGCGAATACGGATAGGGCCATTTTGTAGGTGGTGGAGGTGGTTCCGAAGTCCACGCCCACTTCTTTCGGGGCTTTATAGATTTTGTAGCCCAGGTCGCCAAAGCTTGTTTCGGGGGTTTCCCCAGTAAAGATGGCGAGGTTGTTTACGTTGTACTCACCAAGACCTGTCTGGGCTGCAGAAAGGCTGATAGTGATAACGTTTGTTATGTCGAGTTGATTTGACATTATTCCTCCGTTATAACTTCTTTTGTAAATGTATCGTAATAATCGATACTTTTACTGGTTTCACTCATATACGTTACGTTGAAGGATAGGGTGTATCGGTAGAGTTCCGCTACCCCTTCTATTTCGCTTGTGTTCGTAACGCTAAAGCTGTTTGGGGCTATCTGGAAGCCGTTTGCTTCCTGGATCATCTGGCTGTAGGTGCTGTTGAGCGCCATGAGAGCCTTATCACGCATTTCTCTGGCCTTTGAGCTTCTGGATAGGATGTCTACCGAGAAGTTTGCCAGGCTGTGTACGCTTTGGTATTCCACGAGCCCTGCTGGGGTGGACACCTCTTTGCGTACGTTGCCGATAATGCGTTGCCCGATATAGTTTACTACGAAATAAATTCCAAAATCGTTTGGGATGTCCCGTTTCTGGTTGTAGATCCAGATTTGTTCATCCGTGAGGTTGAGCGAGTTCTGCAGTATCTTGCAGATGTGTTTTATCGGTTCGGCCATTAGCTCTCACTCCCACTAGAAGCTTTTATTTTTCTCAAGTGTGCCATTTTGTTTGCCATCCCTATTTTCCTTTTGTGTTCCTCTGACAACTTGTACCCTTTTCTAAAAGTCTTTCCCTTTAATGCTTCGCTAATATGTCTTTTCCATTCTTCGGTTCTTTTTACTTTGGCCATTGCAGCCTTTTGTTTTTCAATGGCTTCTTTTGACCTTTTTAATCCTCTTTGCGATATAGCATTAGAAAGCCCTATTTTTCTTCTATGTTCTTCACTTAAATGCTTGCCTTTATTCCACCCGATCCATCTGTCGTTTTCATCTGGCAAAGAGTAATTGCATTTCGGTTTCAGCTTTTTATATAATATATTTCCCTATTCGTCAACAGCTCTCTAAAAATCACTTGTTCTACTACGTTCCAGACCACCACATCTTCTTTGTGTTCGTTATAAAACTTTTGTAATCTATCATTAAAATGCAAATTGCGTTCTAAAAGCCTTTTGTGCTGTTTGAGCCTTGCTTCGGCGTTAACGCTTTGGCCTATATACAGAACAGTATCATGAGTCGCTATCTGGTATATTCCCTGTGTTTTCATAGCCTTGACATATCTCGTATTGAACGTATCCGTATTCGGACCAGTTCCAGCGTTCCATTACGCGGTATTTTACGCCGTCAAAGATGATGATATCATCTACCTTGAGCTTTACGTCTGGCAAGCAATGGATGGTTTCCCATTTCCACGCTCTTTGGCCCTCGGGTTTAATCTGGAGTTGCTGGGAGGACATCGGCTGTCTTACTCCCTGGGTGGATATCGTTACCTTCGTTTCTGCTACCTCGTAGTTTACCACCGTCTTTGTAATTACGTCAAATGTCAGCGGTTGGAACCAAGAGGGAAGGACTTCCCCTACCTGCGGGAGCCCTGTGTACGTTAACGGTTTGTCTTTGGCGTTGATTATGGTCATTTCTTCTCCACCCTGCTGGTTATAGCCCTTCTTAATTGCCCTGTATCTATCAATGGGCTTGAACTCTTTTTGAGTTCTATGGTAAGGGGTGCGTTCGGTTTCCATTGTCCGAAGCCGTTGGTTGCAAATGCTTCCTGTATCGTTTCTTCGGCCACCAGACCGACCAGCTTCGCAAATTCTTCCCCTTTCCCCGACTTTAGTGCCTTTTCGAACTCCTTGCCAGACAAGCTTTTCTTTGAGCGTAGCTTTTCCTTGAACTGGACACTACGCAAAGGCATCCTTAAAAAAGAACGGGCAGGTATCTTTGGATATCCTGTCAATTTGCCAAATTCGTTTGTAAAGCCGATTTCCGCGTTGTTTAGCTCTCCGCTATTGCGGTTTGCCGTTTCCCCCATTATTCCTACCCTTACGGCTGGTACGCCGTCTTTTAGTAGCTTGATGAGGTTTATCAGTTTCTTAAATTCGAGCTTTACGTCATCTTGTGCCATGCGCCCTCCTTGCTAGGGGTGCGTGGCCCCGCGTACTGCCGCGATGTTCCCTACGAGCAACGGTATGATAAGGCTTAAGTATTTCATACCATATTTGCTTTGGGAAAGTAACTTTAATCAACTTATACTATGAAAAGACTATTAACACTTTTGGCTTTGGTGTGTGTGACCTTCACCGCCGTTGCCGATGAGGGTATGTGGCTCTTGCCATATATCAAGAAGATGAACGAGAAGGATATGAAGGCTCACGGCTGTAAACTCAAGGCCGAGGATATCTACTCTGCCGAGAAGTCATCCCTAAAGGATGCCATCGTAATCTTTGGCGGCGGTTGCACAGGCGAGATTGTGTCGCCTAACGGCTTGCTCTTCACCAACCACCACTGTGGCTACGACGCCATTCAGAAGCTCTCATCCGTAGAGCACGACTACCTCACCGATGGTTTCTGGGCTATGAATAACGAGGAGGAGTTACCCGCCGAGGGTCTCTCAGTGCGTTTCGTGCGCCACATCTTCGATGTTACGGCCGACATCAAGGGTAACATCCCAGCTAATGCTGCTTGGGAGGAGTTCTCGCAGATGGCTACCGAGAATAAGAAGAACCTCATCGCAAAGCTTGAGGCCGAGTACCCCAATATGGATATTGTGATTCCTGGCTTCTTCGGCAACAACCAGTTCTTCGCCTTCGTCTACGAGACCTACACCGACGTTCGTCTCGTGGGTACTCCTCCATCATCTATCGGCAAGTTCGGTGGCGACACCGACAACTGGATGTGGCCACGCCACACAGGCGACTTCTCTATCTTCCGCGTATATGCTGGCAAGGACAACCGCCCTGCGGCATACTCTAAGGAGAATGTGCCTTACAAGGCCGAGAAGTGGCTCGACATCTCGTTGAAGGGTATCGAGGAGGGCGACTACGGTATGATTATGGGCTTCCCAGGCTCTACCGAGCGCTACATGACATCTTACGAGATTGACTATATGTTGGAGGTGGACAACCCACAGCGCATCTACATCCGTGGCGAGCGTCAGGCAATCTTGCGCAAGCATATGGATGCTGACCAGGCTGTACGCATCAAGTACGACGCTAAGTTCGCAGGCTCGGCAAACTACTGGAAGAACTCTATCGGTATGTCACGCGGCATCGAGAAGCTCAACGTGCGCGACAAGAAGGCGGCACAGGAGGCTGAGTTCCAGGCATGGGCAAATGCCAACACACTCCCCGAGGAGCGCTACATGGATGCCTTGAGCCTTATCGAGCAGTCGCAGACCGAGGCAAAGGAGGAGAATGCCACATTACAGTATCTCTCGGAGGCATTCTTCCAGTCGGTGGAGCTTGTGCAGACTATGCTTGGCAGATTCAACCCCGAACAATTCTACAAGGACTACGACGAGGCTACCGACCGCGATGTTGCAAAGCGCATGTTCACCATCTACCGCGAGAACAACAAGCGCTTGCCCTCAATCTACGAGAAGATTGATGCAGAGTTTGGTGGCAACAGCGATGCCTATGTTGACTGGCTCTACGACAACTCGCAGCTTGCAAACTACGAGAAGTATCAGGCAGTATTAGCCCTCGATGCTGAGGCACGCGAGGCGGCCTTCAACAACGACCCCGTATACGAACTTGCATTGTCACTCTTCGAGCTCTACAACGAGCTTGCGCCCGCAGTTACGGCTTCGAACAACAAATTTGCCGATGGTCACCGCCTCTATATCGACGGCCTTATGAAGATGCAGCCTGAGAAGGCGTGGGCTTCGGATGCTAACTTCACCATCCGCCTCACCTACGGTAACGTACTCCCTTACAGCCCTGCCGACGGCATCATCTACAGCCACTACACCACCATCGACGGCGTAATGGCCAAGGAGGATCCTAAGAACCCTGTGGAGTTCACCGTACCTGAGCGCTTGAAGGAGTTGTACAAGGCAAAGGACTATGGCCGCTACACCGACAAGAATGGCGATCTTCCAGTGGCATTCTTGCTCAACTGCGACATTACAGGTGGTAATTCAGGCTCTCCAGTAATGAACAACAAGGGACAGCTCATTGGCTTGGCCTTCGACGGCAACTGGGAGGCTATGTCGGGCGATGTGGCCTTCGAGCCAGAACTCCAGCGCACCATCGCCGTAGATATCCGCTACGTATTGTTCGTGGTAGAGAAGTATGGTCAGGCTGGCTGGTTGCTCGACGAATTGACAATCAAGAAGTAGCCACCTTTAAATAGCAAAAATATGGATTGTTCCTTTTGGGGCAATCCATATTTTTTGTACCTTTGCCCCTATGGAACGACATATCGATATCAACTCATTCGACTATCCGCTGCCCGACGAGCGCATTGCCAAATTCCCGCTTGAGAATCGCAGCGATTCGAAGTTGCTCATCTATCGTCAGGGCGAGATAAGCGAACGACACTTCTCCGATATAGGTGAGGTGTTGCCTGAGGGCTCTCTGCTCGTATTCAACAATACAAAGGTTGTGCGTGCGCGACTCGTTATGCACAAGCCGTCGGGTGCGCGTGTTGAGGTCTTTTGCCTCGAGCCTCACGCT
>CALDPN010000115.1 GCA_937911235.1 uncultured Bacteroidales bacterium | reverse complement strand
CTTACTTACTGCCAACTCATTTGCTGCATTAAATACCGTTGGCAGAGAACCACCAACTTTACCTGCTTCAAATGCCAATCTCAAACCATAAAATGTATCCATATCTGGTTCTGTAATATATAGATATGATTTATTATTTGATTTTGTTTCTATAGTTTCTAGTGGTAAGTATGTTTCTACTGTAGGTACTTGAACTGCTGCATTTTTATGATGATTGTATAGCAATACAATTTTATCTATTTCCTTGTTTTGAAATTTCTCCACAAGTGGTGAGATAAAGTTTATTGCATCATCGTATGTTGGTTTTGCAGATAGTTCATCTACGCTACATTGTGCTATGCGATTGGTTTTCTTCACATAGTCTGCAATTTTCTTACCAATAGGGTAGATTAGAATATCTTGTTCTGGTAAATAAGAATATTCTTTAAGTGTTTTCTCTAATAATTTATTGATATTAGAGTTGAATGTGCCGCATAATCCTGTGCATGAAGAAATACAGATGATGGCAACTCTTTTTACTTCACGTTTTTCTGCAAGTATAATATTTACTTTTTCTGTATCTACAGAAGAAAGATATTGAGATAGCATATCACTTAGTTTGTTCTTGTATGGAACAAATTTTAGTGTTGCTTCTTCAGATTTGTGAAGTTTAGCAGCCGACACCATTTTCATAGCAGATGTTAGTTTTTGTGTGGAACTAACAGATGCTATTCTAGCTCGTATTTCTTTTAAAGAAGCCATAATTAGTTCTTATATTGATTTGCTAATAGTTTTGCCTCTTCTGTTAGGATGTTTGTAATTTCATCATTAATAACACCTTCTTTAAGAGGATTTAGTACAGTTTCTTTGTGTTTAAGTTCTAGAAGCTCTAGATATCTCTTTTCAAATTCAGAAACTTTGTCGGTAGGAACATCGGCAAGAAGACCTTTTGTACCACAGTAAATAATAGCAACTTGGTGCTCTGTTGGAAGTGGCGAATATCTTCCTTGTTTTAATATTTCTACGTTCTTCGCGCCCTTGTCAAGGATAGATTTGGTTGCAGGGTCGATTTCTGCACCAAACTTAGAGAATGCTTCTAGTTCGCGGTATTGTGCTTGGTCTAATTTAAGTGTACCTGCCACTTTTTTCATAGACTTGATTTGTGCTGAACCACCCACACGAGACACTGAGATACCTACGTTGATAGCAGGACGAATACCTGAGTTGAATAGGTTTGATTCCAAGAAAATTTGACCGTCGGTAATAGAAATTACGTTGGTTGGAATATATGCAGATACGTCACCGGCTTGTGTTTCAATAATTGGTAGGGCAGTGATAGAACCACCACCTTTCACTTTACCTTTAAGTGATTCTGGAAGGTCGTTCATTTGGCTTGCTACAGTGTCGTTATTGATAACTTTAGCAGCACGTTCTAGCAGACGTGAGTGTAGGTAGAAGATATCACCTGGGTATGCTTCACGACCTGGTGGACGACGAAGGATAAGTGATACTTCACGGTATGCTACAGCTTGTTTTGAAAGGTCATCGTAGATAATAAGTGCATGACGACCTGTGTCACGGAAATATTCTGCAATAGCAACACCTGCGTATGGAGCATAGAATTGCATAGCAGCAGGGTCTGATGCGGTGGCAGAAATAACTATGGTGTATTCCATAGCTCCGTTTTCTTCTAGTGTTTGTACTAGGTTTGCAATAGTAGAACCTTTTTGACCAATACCTACATAAATACAATAGATAGGTTCACCTTTTTTGAAACTTTCTTTTTGGTTGATAATGGTGTCTATTGCAATAGCAGTTTTACCTGTTTGACGGTCACCAATGATAAGCTCACGTTGGCCACGGCCAATAGGAATCATGGCGTCGATAGCTTTGATACCTGTTTGAAGTGGTTCTTTTACTGGTTGACGGAAAATTACACCAGGAGCTTTTCTTTCTAGTGGCATTTCAAAGGTTTCGCCTTTGATAGGTCCTTTACCATCGATAGGTTCTCCTAGCATATTGATAACACGGCCTAACATGCCTTCACCTGCATTGATAGAGGCGATACGACCTGTTCTGCGCACAGTAAAACCTTCTTTAATTTCTTGGGTAGGGCCTAAAAGTACCACACCCACATTATCTTCTTCAAGGTTTAATACCACACCCATGGTACCGTTTTCAAATTCTACAAGCTCGTTTGATTGAACTTGATTTAATCCGAAAACACGAGCCACACCGTCGCTTACTTGAAGAACTTTGCCTATTTCCTCAAATTCGAGTTTGTTTTTAAACCCGTCTAGTTGCATTTGCAACACGCTTGAGATTTCGCTTGCTTTAATGTCCGGCATATTTATAAAGTTTTGATAATTGTCTAATAATACTTGCGTCTAAACGCTTTCCATCTACATCTAGGATATAACCACCTATTATTTCTGGATTTATGCTTGTTCTAAGTTCTACTTTAGAATTTTCTTGCTTTTCAACAGACTTAATAATTTGTGATTTAATTTTTTCGTCTGCTTCTATAGCTGTGGTTAGGTGGGTTACCACTATATTTTTATCTTTTCTATACAGTTCTTGGAAGCTAAGTGCAATTCTGTGAAAATAGTCTTCTCTACCATTTTCTACCACAAGATTGATAAAGCCTTGGGTTAATTTACTAGCCTTGTTGTTGAAGACAGAATTTAGTAATTTAATCTTTTCTTCTTTTGTAAGGGTAGGGTTTGTCATAGCTTGCTTAAGTAGTTGAATTTGTGCAAAAGCACTCTCTAGTGTAGTCATTTCTGAGTACACTTGTTCTTCTACTTTAGCTTCTTTTGCACTAAAAAGCAAAGCCTTAGCATATCGTATAGAAATTTTACCGTTGTTCATCTTTTACGAAAGACTTTTGTTTTCTTTTAATAAAGTTTCTATATAAGCATTTTGAGCTTTTTTATCTGAAAGTTCTTTTAATAGAACTTTTTCTGCGATGCTAATAGATAATTGTGCAACTTCTTTTCTGATTTCTAAGATAGCGCTTTCTTTATCTTTTAAGATTTTAGCTTGAGCATCTGAGATAATTTGGTCTGCTTGTTTTTTAGCTTCGATTTTTGCATCAGCAATCATTTTATCGGTAAGAGCTTTTGTGTCTTTTACCAATGCCATTTGCTGTGCTTGTGCTTGTGCTATGATTTCTTTTCCTTTTAATTCTAGACCTTCTAATGCTTGAGTAGCTTCGTCTGCTTTTTTAAGTGACTCTGCTATATGCTCTTCTCTTTCTTTAATAGAAGATAATATAGTAGGCCATGCGAATTTAGCTAATACAAAAAATACTAGCGAGAATGCTATAAGCATCCATACAACGAGCCCTGCGTCTGGGAGGAATAAGTTCATAATCTAAGTTCATTTACAATAGTACAGAATTAAAAGATGTAATTCAAGGCTTGCGTAGCCTGAGAAACCGGAGTGTACATAGGTACTCGAGGATTTCGAGGGCAAGCGTAACGCAGAAGTACGCTTTTAATTCAGTACTATTAAGGTTATTAGAATAAGATTGCTAAAGCACAAATAATGATGGCGAATAGAGTTACACCTTCGATAAGAGCTGCAGCAATAATCATACTAGAACGGATGTCACCAGCAGCTTCTGGTTGACGTGAAATAGCTTCCATAGCAGCTTGACCAATACGGCCAATACCTAAACCAGCACCTAAAATTGCGATAGCAGCGCCTATACTTGCGCCAAATTTTGCTAATGCTGCACCTTCTAAAGCAGCTTGAAGAATAAGTAATAACATAATATAAAATATTTAAGTGTTAATATTAATTTTTATTTTAGATCAATAATCATTAAGAATTCCTAATTAATTCCTAATTCCTAGTTTTTAATGATGATGTTCCACTTGTGACATGCCTATGAATATAGCTGATAGCATGGTAAATACGTATGCTTGAATGAATGCTACAAGTAATTCAAGGAAATACATAAATACTGAGAATGCTACTGATACAACAGAAACTCCCGCTCCAACAGCTACGCCCATTAGACCTGCAAAGATGAAAATAAGTGACATTAATACCAAGATAATCATGTGTCCTGCAAATATGTTTGCAAAAAGACGAATCATTAGAGCGATAGGCTTGGTAAGTGTACCTATGATCTCGATAAGTGGCATTAATGGAAGTGGAGCTTTTAGAAATACTGGAACTTCTGGCCAGAAAATTTCTTTATAGTATTCTTTTGTACCGAATATATTGGTTATTATGTATGTAAACAATGCTAATACAAGGGTAACTGAGATATTACCTGTTAGGTTTGCGCCAAATGGGAAAATAGGAATAAGCCCCATAAGGTTGTTTATAAGAATGAAGAAGAACGCTGTAAGCAGATATGGTGAGAATTTTAGGTAATTCTTTCCTAGTGCTGGTTTGATAACGTCGTCTTCTACATAATTTATAACAAACTCAAAGATATTATCTTTTGTACAAGGCACTCCAAGTGGTTTTTTCTTGTATCTATTTGCCATTGGAACGAAAATGGCAATAAGTATTATACAAGAAAGCAATAGAGCAAATACGTTTTTGGTAATAGAAAGGTCGAATGGTTTAACTTGCTCTCCAGCAGCGTTAAGTTCTACGATTTTGCCGTCGTAGCTACCGCCATCTGCAATAAACCAACCTTCGTATTCGTGTCCGTGAGCAACTCTTGATGAAGAGAAACAGAACCATCCACGTTCGCTACTATATACAATAACAGGTAGTGGCACTGAAATAGGATGACCATTGTATTCTGAAATGTGGAATTCGTATGAGTCACCAATGTGGCCAAAAATAAAACTGCCAGCATCGAATTTTTCGTTTGCCTCTTCGTGTGCTTCTGCTGCATGTTCGGTGTTTTCTGCAAATAGATTTACAGAAAACGCCATTAAGACACAGATTAATATGTATTTAATTCTTTTCATCTTATTGTTTAGACCATTTTTAGGTGTTTACTTTTTTGTTGAACGCACACCTATGATGGTTTCTATTATTAAGAATGTGAAATATGTTATCAATAATCTAACAAAAAATGCTATTCCTACTTCTGGGATGGCAAATAATACTAATGCGATAAGCAAGATTGTGGCAAGTAATTTACTTACTTTGTGTATGAAAAACCACATGTTTACCATTTTTCCAGTCCATTTTACAGATGACATAACTACAAATGCGCCTTCTGTAAGTGTAAAAAACACTGGAATAAGAATATATGCATTTAGATAAGGTTCTCTCATAACGAATTGGTGTACTACATAATATAGTAGCTCCAATATTATTAGTGCAGAGAAGATTATTAATGCTTTAGTTTTCATTTTATTTTTGCTCTACGCAAATGGTAATTTCATTGTCGTGAACTTCTACAAATCCACTAACTATTTCTATTTCAGATACTTCGTCTTTATTAGTGATAGTAATGACACCCTTGTCTAGTGTAGAAACAATAGGAGCGTGGTTTTCTAAAATTGTAAACGCACCTACTTTTCCTGGGAGATTGACTGATGTTGCCTCTCCTTGGAATAGACTTTTTAGCGGTGAAAGAATAGAAACGTTCATTATTGATTACTTTCTTTTAATAATTGTTCGCCTTTTGCAATAGCATCGTCGATAGAACCAACAAGGTTGAATGCTGCTTCTGGATATTGGTCGCATTCACCATCCATAATCATATTGAAACCACGGATTGTTTCTTCGATTGGAACCAACACACCTTTAAGACCTGTAAATTGTTCTGCAACGTGGAATGGTTGTGATAAGAAACGTTGAACACGACGTGCACGGTGTACAACAAGTTTATCTGCGTCTGATAACTCTTCCATACCAAGAATTGCAATAATATCTTGAAGTGATTGGTATCTTTGAAGAAGCTCAACAACTCGCATTGCTGTGTTGTAGTGTTTTTCTCCTACAACGTTAGGATCTAGAATGCGTGATGTAGAGTCTAGTGGGTCCACCGCTGGATAGATACCTAGCTCAGCAATCTTACGGCTCAACACGGTGGTTGCGTCTAAGTGGCTGAATGTGGTTGCTGGAGCAGGGTCGGTTAAGTCGTCGGCAGGTACGTAGATAGCTTGTACAGAGGTGATTGAACCATTTTTTGTAGAAGTAATACGTTCTTGCATAAGACCCATTTCAGATGCTAGAGTAGGTTGGTAACCTACAGCTGATGGCATACGTCCAAGAAGTGCAGATACTTCTGAACCAGCCTGTGTGAAACGGAAGATATTGTCGATGAATAACAATACGTCTTTTCCGCCTCTGTCACGGAAGTATTCTGCCATTGTAAGACCTGTAAGAGCAACACGCATACGTGCTCCTGGTGGCTCGTTCATCTGACCGAATACCATTGTTGTTTTATCAATAACGCCTGATTCTTTCATTTCGTAGTAAAGGTCATTA
>CALDPN010000114.1 GCA_937911235.1 uncultured Bacteroidales bacterium | reverse complement strand
TAAAACTAACCTCTTGGAATAATAATTATGCAAACTACTCACTTACTGGTTATAGTGGTGCTTGTGGTGTGGCTGGTGCATCTCCTGTGTTAATTGCAAATGAAGCAATAGTTGGTACAGATGGACTAGAAGTAACACTTAGTGGTTATCTTCAAGAAACATTCTGCGAAGCTATTACAGAATATGGTTTCATATATTGTGGTGGTTCTGCTACAAAAGGTTGTGAGCCAACAAAGAACTCACCAAAAATAAAAGTTTCTCCTACTACACAACTTTATCGTGGCGAAATATTTACAGCTACAACCAAGCTAGCTGCAAATACTACATATGGTTACAAGGCATATGTTATGGTTGGTGGAATCATGTACATTAGTGCAGAGACAGGTTACTTCACTCTTGGTGACTGTACAACCAGACCTACAAACGAATCTACTATTGTTTATACAGTAGATGCTAGTATGGGCGAAAGTTGGGCAGACCCATGTACTCTAACATTTGGTAATCTTCAAACAGCGATAGACCACCTAACAAATGCAAATAGCCCAGACCTAGGTCTATATCAATATGTAGAAAAAGATGGTGATAGCTACAACTTGAAACAACCAGTTATAATGAATGTGGTGTATTACGACGATACCCCAAATGATGAAACTAGAGCTTATACATATCGCGGTACGAAAGAAGTAGGTAAATATGCTGGTGATACAAAACCAAAAAATTCAAACTTAATAGAAAATATCAACCTTACTCAAAAAGATGATTCACGTACTTTGACCATTAAGGCTGGTAACAATATTGCAAAACCTTGGATTCACCACATTGTACTACGTAAGAGTAGAAATATCGTCTTAGACTCACTATGTATCTATTCAGACCCAAAAGATTATGATGCAACAAAAGAAGGCAATCAAACTCTTGGTGACAACGCTCTAGAAATGGATATAAATGTTGCATCTGGACGAGACGGTTGGAACGCATTAAACAACCAATCTGGCGTAGGTATTAAAGATAACTATCTAGATAATGCCAATATTTTGATTAAAAACTGTATGATTGGTTCAAACGGCTTTACAGGTTTGCACATTTCTAGTTACAATGGTATCACATTCAAAAACAACGATTTTGAATCTGTATTTGACCAAGGTACCAACAACGACATCAACTATGGTGCATCTGCTAAGTTTATATACTGTAAAAACATTAAGTTTATACAAAACAACTTCCGTGGTGACCACGCAACACTTATGTGGATACAAGAATGTCAAAATATGCTTGTAATGAACAACGTGTTCTGGAATACAAACAAATATCAACAAGCATCTGGTACACACGTGCCTGCTGCTATGCGTGTTGTAACACAATGGAACCCAACAAATAATATTGGTTTCTACTATAATACCTACTACTTTGCAGATAATGGAAACACTTGGAGTAACTCTAAATACAACTTCTTGCATTTCTCACACACTGTAGATGGTGGTTCTGGTAGCTACAACCTTGGCACTATGTATTTCAAATACAACAACTGCTATAGTTACGACGTAGATTGTCCTGGTGACGAAGATATCAGCATTACAGGTAACGAAAACAACTTCTGTCCAAACAACTTCTGGTCTCAATACGACGAAGATAAGGGTAATGAAACTTCTGTATTCGCCTTTGGATGTAGCGACAATGAATTTACAAATGTAAAAGGTCAAGTATGTAAAACTACAGCGTCTTCTCCTGCATCTTTGGTGGTAAAAGGTAAAGAATTGAATAATGGTGTTAAACCATCTGCCACAGAGTTAAGCAATATTGGTATTTCTTTATCAGACCAAGAAATGCATAGCGACCGCTACTTTAGCAATGTGAGAGAGGGAGACTCTGGCTGGACGTACGGTGCATACCAAAGCAAAGAAAATGTTGGGGTGGAGAAAATCTATTGGAGAGGTAAAACCTCAGATTGGGACGACCGCAACAACTGGGAATATGAGGTAGTAGATCCAGAAACCAAAGAGACAAAACGTATTCCAACTTCATGTATCAACACATTCTCAGAAAACCTAGAAGTAGTGATTGAGGAAGTGGCTAGTATTGACTTCTCAGACGAACGTAATTGGCCAGTGCTTCCAGACGAATTTGATTCTGGCCGTAGCAACTACGAATACAACGAACACGTATCTGCTGGTGCTACAAGTACATCAAAAGGTAACAAGTTTGCTGATAAAATTACAGTAGAATATGGTGCTGGTATCATAGGTGTAGAAAATCTTGTAAATGGTTCACGCCACTATGGTAGTGCTTCTATGGAATTCATTGCTCCACGTAAACAATGGATACTCGTGGGTACTGTGGTGAAACCATACGATGAAGTTACAGGTGAGGCTCGCAATGTGAAATCTGGTGATTACTTTATCACAGGTCAAACACCACACGTTTATATGCACAAAGCAGAAATAGTAGGTGATAAAGCAAAATGGGACGAAACATTTACATCTCTAGAAACTTTTGTAGAACCTAACACAGTGTTTGCTATACAAGTGCCAGACCAATATGGTAAATACAAACTTCCTGCTCGTTATTTCAACAAAACAAGTAGTATTCAATACAATCCAGATGAACCTATTCAATATGGTACATACGCTGGAAGTAAAGGTCCTTTCACTGGTGATTTTGTAAATGAGTCATCTCTACCTACCTATACAGGTTTAACTGCTGGCACACCAGTATTGTTAAACAACTCTTATCCTGCAAATATCGATGCTCGTGTATTGGAAACTGTTTCTGGAGGTACTGTACAATATTATGATTATGAGTCTGGTACATTCCTTAATACTAGCTCAACATCAGAAAAAGTATTGTTAAAACCTCAACATGGTTTCATCTTTACTCCTGCTACAGGAAAAAACTCATTGACAATTGAGAACAGAGAAGGCATGTTTGTAAATGGTAATACTCGTTCTCGTTCTGCAGAAGTTGACTACCCTACATTATCACTTAATGTGGTAAATGCAAACACAGGTACTGCTTATGGTAATGCCGTTGTTAGATACGACGATTTAGTAATGGCTGGTGAAGAATCTCCTGCAAATGTAGAGAAAGTATTCTCTCCAAATCTAGATGCACCTGAGCTTTACATCATTGCAAATGACAAGATGTATTCTCGTTTGGATGTAAACCCTAATACAAAAGTTATTCCACTTGGTGTAAGATTAAAACAAGATATGAACATTAAGTTCGTAAAAGAATACTTCAAGAACTTCAACAATGCCACTCTTGTGGATACTTATACTGGTAAACAAACTGACTTATTACGCAACTCTTATACAACAGAAACTCTTGTGGCTGGAGATATAGAGGGCCGTTTCTACTTGAACCTAGAGTTGTCTGCAAATGTTGAAGATGACAATGAAGGTGAAGGAGATGTTAGCACCGAGGTAGAAGAAGATTCTATGGAAAATGCTATTAACATCTATGTAGATGAGTCTGATGTTATCAGAGTTGTAACAAATGGAGTAGAGTTAAAAGTAATTCTTGTTAGTGATATGGCTGGTCGCACCATGAGATATGATGTAAGAGGATATGCTGCCAACTTAAAATTACCTGTTGCTCAAGGTGTTTACACCATCAACGTGATAGGTGACACAGCAAGCAGAACAGAAAAAGTGATACTTAGATAAGAAAATTTAAAGATATGAAAAATATAATTTTAAGTGTGTTATTTTGGGCAATTGCCTCAGTGACTATGGCGGTGACTCTTCCTTCTTCTTCATATAACTCTTTAGAAAGTTATACCACAACAGATGTTGTTTCATTTACCATGAGCTCTGGTCCTTCTTTTCTAGGTAATGCTGCTGTGATAGATGAAAGAGCTGGTAGTTGTTATGTAGATAAACAAGACCCAGGTGCTGTGCAAAAATGTGAAGACTGCTGTTTGGGTTCAGTATATGTACCTTGTTTGGAAAAAGGTGGTTCAGACGATGAATGTGGTGCTGCCAACCTAGAATGCTACAACGCTTGTTTAGGCCGCTCCCTTCCTCTTGGAAGCACTCTACTACTTCTTCCATTCATTGCAGTTTACGCATTGGTAAGAAGACGCAAAGAAGCGTAAAATATAAAACATAAATACTCTCAAAGGAACTTCAATTTTTGATTGGGGTTCCTTTGTTTGTTTTATGTGTTTATAGTCGTACATAGCACGCTATGCTTGTTTATGTGAAAGTTACGGCAGATATTTGCTATTTTTGTAAAATATTACTACTTTTGCCTT
>CALDPN010000113.1 GCA_937911235.1 uncultured Bacteroidales bacterium | reverse complement strand
TAAGATACAGCACTTATAAAGTTGAGGATGCTGAGCGCCTTATTGGTGCTTATGGTAGTGTTTACCGTATTTGTGAGAGTGTTGTTGATATGGCTAGAGAGAAAGGTATCAAAGTTGGTATTTTGAGACCTATCACCCTTTATCCTTACCCAGTAAAACAACTTGACGCCTTGATTCCACAATTGAAGAGCATTCTTACAGTTGAGATGAGTGCAGGACAAATGGTAGAGGATGTAAAACTAGTTGCAAACGGACGCGTTCCAGTAAACTTCTATGGCCGTTTTGGTGGAAGTGTTCCTTCACCTGAGGAGATTTTGGAAGCATTTGAAAACTACATTAAATAGGGAGGCAATATGGATATAAAAGATATAATTAAACCGGAGAATAAAGTATACGGCAAAACTCCATTGTTGACAGATGCTGTACTTCACTACTGCCCAGGATGTACTCATGGTGTAGTTCATAAAATTATTGCAGAAGTAATTGAAGAGATGGGAATTCAGGATAAGACAATTGGTATCTCTCCTGTAGGTTGTTCAGTATTCCTGTATGACTTCTACAAATTCGATGTTGTAGAGGCAGCACACGGACGTGCCTGTGCTGTTGCCACAGGTATCAAGCGTGTAATTCCTGAAAAGTATGTATTCACCTACCAGGGCGATGGCGACTTGGCAGCTATCGGTACTGCCGAAACAATCCATGCTGCTAACCGTGGCGAAAATATTACTATGGTATTCGTAAACAACGGTATCTATGGTATGACAGGTGGTCAAATGGCTCCTACTACCCTAGAAGGTATGAAAACTGCTACTTGCCCATACGGTCGTGATTTTGAATTAAACGGATATAACTTACCTATTTCTAACCTTTTAGCTCAACTAAGAGGTGCTCGCTATGTAACACGTCAAAGTGTGCATACTGCAGCAGCTGTACGCAAAACTAAAGCAGCTATCCGCAAAGCATTTGAAAATGCACTTTCTCCAGAGAAAAAAGGTGCATCTTTCGTAGAAGTAGTTTCTACCTGCAACTCTGGTTGGAAAATGTCTCCAGCTGCAGCAAATGATTGGATGGTAGAAAATATGTTTAAAGAATATCCATTAGGTGATTTGAAAAACGAATAAAAAGCAAAGATTATGACACAAGAAATTATCATAGCTGGATTTGGTGGACAAGGTGTCCTTTCTATGGGTAAGATTTTAGCTTACTCTGGCTTAATGCAAGACAAAGAAGTGAGCTGGTTGCCTGCTTACGGTCCAGAACAACGTGGTGGTACTGCCAACGTAACAGTTATTATAAGTGACGAAAAAATCTCTTCACCTATTCTTAACACATACGACACAGCTATCATCCTAAACCAACAATCTTTAGACAAATTTGAATCTAAAGTAAAACCTGGTGGTAACCTAATTTATGATCCATACGGTATCACTACCCCTCCTACTCGCACAGACATTAATATCTACAGCATCGATGCTATGGATACTGCACTTGCAATGGGAGCAGCAAAATCATTCAACATGATTATCCTAGGTGGTCTTTTGAAAATTTGTCCTATCGTAGAACTTGAATACGTGATGTTAGGTCTTAAAAAATCTCTTCCATCACGTCACCACCACCTTCTACCTCAAAACGAGGAGGCAATTAAAAAAGGTATGGAAATCATTAAGAAAGATTGATTTTAATGAGTGTATTAAAATACAATCTTTAGAAATACAGATTATATAACAAAAAAAATCTCAGCGATTCGCTGAGATTTTTTTTATATCCTTATCACGCCACTACCATAACAAATTCTGTGGGCGGGGTCGTAGATGACACCGTATTGACCAGGGGCAATGCCTTGGATTTTGTCTTCAGATTCTATTCTGTAGGAGCCATTACCTTCGTTGTAAAGTTTACCTTTGGTGAACTCTGGTGTGTGACGAATTTTGAAGGTAATATCTACTGGGTCGGTAAAATCGCCCCAAGGATTTTCTGTGATGAAATTGAAGTCGTCTAGTGGCACTGTTTTACCATATTGGGTTTCTACATCGTAGCCTTGAGACACATAGACAATGTTTTCGGCAGAGTCTTTTGCTACCACATACCAAGGACCACCACCAAGTCCAAGACCTTTTCTTTGACCTATAGTGTGGAACCAGAATCCTCTGTGAGTGCCAAGAATCTTGCCTGTTTCTTTTTCTATAATCTTGCCTTCTTTTTCGCCTAAATATCTCTTTATGAAATCATTATAATTGATTTTCCCCAAAAAGCAGATACCTTGACTATCTTTGCGTGATGCACTAGGAAGGTTTTGAGACACAGCTATTTCGCGCACTTGCGACTTCATTAAATGCCCAATTGGGAACATCAAACGAGACACTTGTGAGTATGTAATTTGTGCAAGGAAGTCTGTTTGGTCTTTCACTGGGTCTAGCGCAGTGCCTAAATAGTGTTTGCCGTTTTCAAAATATGTTTGAGCATAGTGACCTGTGGCAATTTTATCAAATTCGTAGCCATATTTATCTATGAAACTACCAAATTTGATAAGTCTGTTGCACATAACGTCAGGGTTTGGAGTAAGTCCATTTCTCACGGTACGAATAACATATTCCACCACATTGTCCCAGTATTCTTTTTGGAGTGAGACAGTCTCCATTTTTAGCCCATATTTTTTAGCTACAAATGAAGTGATTTCTATATCTTCCTCTGCAGTGCAACCCATGTAACCATTTTCATCTTCCATACCAATGCGTATGTAGAAAATAGTTGGGTCGTACCCCATTTCTTTAAGTTGGTGTACTACTACAGAGCTATCCACTCCTCCAGATACTAGTGCTGCTATATTCATTTAAAAATTGTTTTTAGAAAAATTTTCTTTTAGATTCTTCTGTTGGTTCCATAGATTTAGAACCTTGCATTTTAGAGAACATTTCTTTTTCTTCAGAGCTTAATCTTTCTGGTATATAAACGCCAATGTTTACTAATAGGTCGCCTCTACCATATCCGTTAAGGTCTGGAACACCTTTGCCTCTAAGTCTTAGTACCTCACCTGGTTGTGTGCCTGGTTTCACTTTGATTTTAACTTTACCTTCTAGGGTTGGGATAACAACTTCGTCGCCTAAAACTGCCACAGTAAGTGGAAGCATTAGGTTGTAAATAAGGTCGCTATTGTCTCTTAGAAGTTCTTTGTGTTCTTCTACTTCTACTATAATATAAAGGTCGCCATTTGAACCACCATTAGGTGCAGCGTTGCCATAACCTTTCATTACAAGTTGGGCACCGTCGTAAATACCTGCAGGGATGTTGATAGAAACTACTTCAGGAGAAGTTTCTAGACCTTCACCACCACATTTATGGCATTTTTTCTTCACGATTTTACCTGTACCGTGACATGCAGAACAAGTGGTTTGAGTTTGCATTGGACCGAAGAAAGATTGAGTAGTTCTTATTACTCTACCTGTTCCTCCACATGTGCTACAAGTTTCTACATCTGATGGAGACTCTGCACCTGTGCCATCGCAATGGCTACATTTTACCTTTTTATTTAATTTTATTTTCTTTTCTACACCTGTGGCAACTTCTTCTAGTGTTACTTTTACACGCACTCTTAGGTTTGTGCCACGAGCAGATTGACTTCTAGAAGAACGACCACCGAAATGACCTCCAAAGATGTCTCCGAAGTGTTCGAATATGTTGACATCATTATACGCCCGGGA
>CALDPN010000112.1 GCA_937911235.1 uncultured Bacteroidales bacterium | reverse complement strand
GCTGGTGCCTCTCATATTTTAGCTGTTAGCGGTATGCATGTGGGCATTATTTTCACAGCCATTTCTTCACTTTTGAGTCTTATTTCAAAGAGTAGAAAATTTAAATTTTTTGGTGGCATTTTTTCCATTATTTTCATTTGGTTTTATGCCTTTATTTGCGGTCTGCAACCTTCTATTGTGAGAGCCTGCACTATGTTTTCTGTACCAATTATTGGCAAACTTCTAAAACGCGACTCTTCTAGTTTCAACAGCTTGCTTTTCACTGCATTTTGTATGCTAGTATACGACTACACCTATCTTTTCAACCTAGGTTTTCAACTTTCTTTTTTAGCCGTGGCTGGCATTTTGCTTTTTCAAAAAAGAATTTTCAATATTTTTCCGCTTAAAAACAAAATTTTAATCTGGATTTGGTCACTTACAAGCGTTTCTATCGCAGCGCAAATCACCACCCTACCACTCACCATTTATTACTTTCACAACATTCCCGTTTTGTCGCTTATAACCAACCTTTTTATTGTGCCACTTGCCACACTTTTAATATATTTTTCTGGCGTTTTACTCATTGTGCAGCTTTCATCTTTAAGCACGTTTATTTCGCTTATTATAAACAAGTTAACTCATTTTATAAACTCGTTTATAAAACAAATTTCAGACACCATTTTTGCCACAATAGACAACATAAATATTTCTGTTTTTCAAGTTGTAATTTTATACACCATCATACTGCTTTTTTATTACTTTATCATAAGCAAAAAGCCCGCCACAGTACTATGGATTTTATCTTGTTTTATATTATTTATAGTATATGACATTATTAACTTGCTATTTTTATAAAATTTCGCTAAATTTGCAGTTTGAAAAATAAATTTATACAAAGATGTTAAGAATCGCAGTTCAAGCAAAAGGACGACTACACGAAGAAACCATGACAATGCTAGAAGAATCTAGCATAAAAATGGATTTAGGCAAACGCCTTTTATTAGTATCATCAAAATCATTCCCAGTAGAAATCTTGTTTCTACGCGACGACGATATTCCACAAGCAGTAGCAACAGGTATTGCAGACGTGGGCATCGTGGGTGAAAACGAATTTGTAGAAAAAGGCGAAGACGCAAACATTATTCGTCGCCTAGACTTCAGCAAATGTCGTCTATCACTTGCTATTCCAAAAGAAGTAGATTATAAAGGTCTTGAATGGTTTGAAGGCAAAAAAATTGCTACCTCATATCCAAATATCCTTAAAAACTTCCTTAAGGCAAATAATATCAATGCAGACGTACACGTCATTACAGGATCTGTAGAAATTGCTCCAAGCATCAAACTTGCAGACTGTATTTTCGACATCGTTAGCTCAGGTGGCACACTTGTAACCAACAACTTAAAAGAAGTAGAAGTGGTTATGAAGTCTGAAGCACTTATGATTGGCAACAAAAACTTAAGCGCAGAAAAACAAGAGATTTTAGACGAACTTCTATTCCGTTTCAACTCATATAAAAATGCCGAAGGTAAAAAATACATCATTCTAAACGTGCCAAACGACAAAATCAATGATGTATGCGAAATTCTTCCTGGTATGAAATCTCCAACCATTACTCCACTTGTGAAAGAAGGTTGGTCTTCTATGCACTCTGTAATTTCAGAAAAAACATTCTGGGAAATTATTTCAAAACTTAAAGCACTTGGTGCAGAAGGCATTTTAGTTATTCCTATAGAAAAAATGATTCTATAATACACTTATGCAAATAATTGTAAATCCAGATAGAAAAGATTGGCAAGGGCTTCTTAAAAGGCCTCAGCACGACACCTCTTCTTTAAACGAAATCGTAAGTTCAGTACTAAACGAGATTAGAAACGAGGGTGACGATGCTGTGCGTCGCTACGAGCTAAAATTCGACAAAGCAGACCTTAAAGAACTTGCTGTGAGCGAATCAGAAATTGCTGAAGCTGAAGTACTTGTGTCTGAAGACTTAAAACAGGCTCTTAAAACAGCTGCAGCAAACATTAGAAAATTTCATGAAGCACAATCACGTGAACTTCCTAAAATAGAAACCTACCCAGGCGTGGTTTGCTACCAAAAAGCTGTGGCAATAGAAAAAGTAGGTCTATATGTACCAGGCGGCACTGCCCCACTCTTCTCTACTGTGCTTATGCTTGCCATTCCAGCCGACATTGCAGGTTGTAAAGAAATAGTTCTTTGTACCCCTCCAAATGCAGAAGGAAAGATAAACCCAACTATTCTTTATGCAGCAAAACTGTCTGGAGTAAAGAAAATATTTAAAATAGGTGGCATCCAAGCTATTGGTGCTATGGCATACGGCACAGAAAGCGTGCCTAAGGTTTATAAAATCTTTGGTCCTGGCAACCAATTTGTGATGGCAGCAAAACAACTTGTAAGCATTAAAGACGCTGCAATTGATATGCCTGCAGGCCCTTCTGAAGTGGCAGTTATTGCAGATGACTCTGCAGACGCAGCAGCGGTGGCTGCAGATATGCTTTCTCAAGCAGAACATGGCAAAGATAGTCAATCTATCGTGTTCACCGACAGCGAAGCATACGCAAAAGAGATAGAAAACGCTGTAATAGAACAAATTAAACTTTCGCCTCGCCAAGAATACATTCTTTCTTCTATTGAGCATAGCAAGATTTTCGTACTAAATAATATGGACGAAATCATTGAAATGTCTAACGACTATGCACCAGAACACCTTATTATATCTTGTAGAAATTATAAAGAGGTGGCAGAAAGAATTACCAACGCAGGTTCTGTGTTTATGGGTTATTACACACCAGAAAGTGCAGGCGACTATGCTTCTGGCACAAACCACACCCTACCTACAAGTGGTTATGCAAAAGCATATAGCGGTGTAAACCTTGATAGTTATCTAAAAAAGATAACATTCCAAGAAATCACAAAAGAAGGGCTTGAAAAACTAGGTCCAACTATAGAAATAATGGCAGAAAACGAACTACTTATGGCTCATAAATACGCTGTAAGTATTAGAAATGTTAAAAAATAACTTTTTTTACATTTATAATTTGTTTTTTTAATATAGAATACATACATTTGCCATATCAAAAATTATGAACATACTTTAAAATTAAATTATTATGGAACAATTAGTTAAAGAACTAGAAGCAAAAATGGCAGAATTTGCGAAAAACGCAAACGACCAAGTAGAAAAAGGTAACAAAGCTGCTGG
>CALDPN010000111.1 GCA_937911235.1 uncultured Bacteroidales bacterium | reverse complement strand
TAATAAAATATATTTTTATATGAATGATTTAGACCCAGAAAAGGCTAAATTACTAAAAGATTTTGATGTTATCGTGGTAAGAGTTAATGTTAGTAGAAACAATTATAATTTTGCATATCAACAGATTATAAATAATATTTAAATATTATAAATAATAATAAATTAGTAATACCACGCATACCATAACTTAAACGGCTGCAACTTCTATTTCTTAGAGTTGCAGCCGTTTTTGTTTTGACTAGATAAATAGTGTAGGGATATGCTTGCTGAGCTTGTCGAAGCATAGCGTGCTGTGTCTGTTTGTTATGTTATATTTTTTGTGGTTCTTAAAATTTGTATGTACAAAAAAATGTACGTATATTTGCGAAAAATAATATTACTAGAATTATGACAGTAACAAATATTACAGATTTTAGAGCAAATGCCAAACAATATATTGATAATGTAATAAATGACAATAGTGCTTTGGTAATAAATAGGGGTAAAACAGCTGCGGTGTTAATATCTCTAGATGAATACAATTCGATAAAAGAAACAGAGCGATTAATGTATTCTAGAGAGTATGACGCAGTAAAAGAGGGTGTTGAACAATATTATACAAATGATTTAGTTACTGTAGATATAGACGACCTATGAAATTACAGTTTTCTTCTAAGGCTTTAACAACCTTTGAGTTGGTTAAGAAAAATTCTCCTGAATTAGCAGAAAAAATCAAGTTAATTTTAAAAGATATGCTTCTTCATCCTGCAGAAGGAGTAGGAGAACCTGTTTGTCTAAACGGTGAATTTAAGGATGTTTGGCAAAGGAAAATATCTCATAATGAATATATTAACTATATGTTCAATAATGAGGTGTTGGTTGTTATTTCTATTCAGGTAAATGAATCTACTAAAAATTTAGAAGCTTCTGAGATAAAATTAGAAGGTTTTACAGAAGATGAATACAATTCTTTAATGAAATTAATGTCTTCTAATAGGGGCAAAGACTCAGAGCCAAAAGTTGGTATTTTTTGGTATAATAGAGCAAACAAAACTCTCTTTGGAGTCGTGTCTCATCGATTAAGCGATTATACAAAAGCAAATGCTTCTGATGGTAGAATTACTTGCTCAGAAATGCACGAAGATGTATGGAAAAAAGCATATTATAAACAACGTTTTGAAAATAACGGAGTAGGTCCTTTTATTGGTGCCTATCAAGATAAACCTAGAGGTAGAATATTTTATAATATCGAAAATGATGTGTTTGAAGTAGCAGTGGGAAAATGGTTAGAAGAATTTCCAGAAGCTTATGATTTAATATTAAAAGAATTTGATTTGCCTCCTGAAAAAACACAACCTAAATATGCAGTACATTGGGATATTGGTATGAGCTGGAGATAGAAGTCTTTGAACTTGAGGCACTCGCTTGAAAAAATCAAACAAGTTTGTTTTTTCGCTCGTTTTTATTATCTTTGTGCTTTAAATTTATTTAACAATTTATAGAATATGAAAAAGTTTCTTCAAGATTTTAAAGCCTTTGCAATGAAAGGCAATGTAGTAGATATGGCTGTCGGTGTTATCATCGGTGGTGCATTTGGTAAAATCGTTACTTCTTTAGTAAACGATGTTATTATGCCTCTTATTGGTCTTGCTGTAGGTGGTGTTAACTTTACAGAACTTAAATGGGTTATCCGTGAAGCTTATACAACAGAAGCAGGTAAAGAAATTGCAGCTGCAACTCTTAACTATGGTAACTTCCTACAAGTAACATTCGATTTCCTTATCATCGCTCTTTCTATCTTTATGATGATTCGAGTTATCGCAAACCTATCTCGTAAAAAAGAAGCAGAAAAAGCTGCTGAACCAGCTCCAGCTCCAGCACCTGCTCCAGAACCAGAACCAACAAAAGAAGAACTTCTTCTTGCTGAGATTCGCGACCTACTAAAAGCAAAAAAATAATAGAATTCTCAAATAAATTATTTAGGGCGGTATTTTGCCGCCCTTCTTTAATTCTACACAATGAAATTTTACGTTATTTGGCAAGGCAGAGAAACGGGTATTTTTACTAGTTGGGAGGAATGTAAACCTCATATCGAAGACTATAAAGGTGCTCAATATAAGTCCTTTAAGACTCGTGAAGAGGCTGAACAGGCTTTTCTTCACTCATACTATGCTGCCATTAATAAAGATAAAAAATCTGACGTAAAAAAATCTCCTACACCACCTTTTATAAAAAATAGCATTGCAGTAGATGCAGCATGTAGCGGTAACCCTGGCGATATGGAGTATCGCGGAGTGAATGTACTCAATGGGCAACAATTATTCCTACAAGGAGTATATAAAGAAGCTACAAACAATATAGGTGAGTTTCTAGCCATTGTGCATGGTCTTGCACTACTTAAAAAGCAAAATTCAGACTGGCCAATTTATTCAGATAGTCTTACTGCCATATCTTGGGTGAGAGCAAAACAATGCAAAACAAAACTAGAACGTACAGCAAATAATGCTGAGGTGTTCTTGCGCATAGAGGCAGCCGAAAAGTGGCTTGCCACAAACACTTATACTACAAAAATATATAAATGGGATACTAAGGCTTGGGGAGAAATTCCTGCAGACTTTGGAAGAAAATAATCCTATTTTAGAGTTTCAAATTCAAATCCTACTTCCGATTTGCCCACATTGCAGATGCCATAGTGTCCGTCTTTCATGGCACTAGTGGTCACATATCGTACAGTCTCTATAGTTTTATCATTTTCTATGTGAGAGTGACCAGAAATAACAAGGTTTACATTGTTTTTGGTAAATAAATCGAATAAAACTACTGTTTCTTCTTGTGTGAAGACACCGTTTGTTAGACCTTGGTATGTGAAATTGCTGTGAGTAAATACAATGCAGTAGCGGTATTCTTCTCGCCCAGACAACACTTCTTTTAGCCAATTGTATTGACCTGCGCCCAATGTACTACTACCTGTTTCAAGTGCTATATAAAGGTCTTTGTAGTTTGGTGTAGTTACGGTGAAATTATATGTAGAAGAACCCCATCTGCTAAAATATACATTCCATCCAAAATATTGGTCGTGATTGCCACAAGTGTAATATGCTGGTATTTTTATCCCTTCAGAAAGAGCAGAAAAAGCATAGTCTGCAAATTTTTCTTTACTATTGTAAATGTCGCCATTTAAAATAATGAATTTGCTTTCAGAACTATTGATATAACAAAAAAGTTGAGGTAGAAACACCTCTTCTTGGTGAAGGTGATAATCGCTAGTGGCGATAAATGAATATTCATCAGAATCTACTTCTAGGCATTGTGCAGGGTGGGCTTCATTATATGCCTTGGAATCGTTGAAACGTTCGTCTACAGAGTAGTCTGTCCAACCAAATCGTATTAAATCGTATTCACATGAAGACATTGCGAGCACGATGAATGAATATAATATGTATTTTAGATATTCCATATTAGACCTAGTTTCACTCTCCATTGATAATGTTCAAAGTAAATATTTCCTATGCCAGCGCCTCCATAAAGTCCTTCTACAAAGTATGTAAGAAATCGAGGGTAGGCATAACTCATTCTCATGCGAATATGTGGATTTACACTTCTTTCTATGCTTAAATCGTTGAAGTTGCTTATTGCAAAGTCTATATTGTATTGATTGCCTTTTTCCCATACGTATGCTCTAAGGCAATATAAAAAGTCGTTGTATTCAGAATAACGTGTGTTTTGAGAAGCGTAGGTTCTAATTAAATAACCTAAGGTAACTTCTACGTGTGGGTGCATATAACTTGCCTGTATATGCCAGATATGTTCTTGGATAGAAGTATTTGTGTGAGGAAGAAAGCAAATCTATGATTGCAAGAATCCGGATTGATGAAAATAGAAATAAAAACGAGTTCGAAGAAATTCTAAAACGCGCGAAATTGATAAATGCTTCGCCCGCTTCCGTCAAAGATAAGGGTAAGTATCGTGTAGCTGTGTTTTTTAATGGAGTCAGTGCGTTGTTTTATGGAACCCAATACCAAAATTTTGCTTTCCGGTATACTCCCGATGGAAACATTGACCTGTTCTCGTTGAACACCGGAGACTATGTTTTTCCCACCGATATACAAGACGCAAAAGGGATCTCACCACTTACAGAATATATCAATCAAATTCTGAGAGAGCGTTTGATTAAGGAAGAATAAAAAGCAGGAGGATGTTATGTTTCTAACGATCTATAAAGCAACTTTCAAGAATCTGTTTCGCACGGTTACATTTTGGCTTTGTTTGGCTGTTTATTTTATCGTAGCTTTTCAAAACGCAACATCAATACACTACGGGGGCTATTCCCAGGAACTAAAAGAAGTTATTGTAGATACAGATCCGCGTTTTGTTCTCTCATATTCCAATATGTGCAAGGAAATCAGCAATTCTGCACGACATTTGTTGCAATATATTCTGCCAATTTTCACGACCATCACCGCGGTTATCATTCTCAACCGAGACTATAACGACCATTTTTATGAAATCGAAAAAGCAGGCGGAAAGGCAGAATTAGTATAATGCAACAAAAAATCGATTCAGATAAAGTTGTGCAAAATTTAATGGCAAGTTGGCAAGCAAGTGGATTAAAGCAAAAGCTTATATTCACTTTTGCCATAATTGCTTTATTTAGATTTGGTGCACAAT
>CALDPN010000110.1 GCA_937911235.1 uncultured Bacteroidales bacterium | reverse complement strand
CCAGCGCCAGGAAGGTCTTGCAAACCTTTTCCAGCATTGGCTCCACATTGCGCCGCAGTGCCCACAGCTCACTGGTCAGAATATCCGCCTGCTGGGTGCTCATGCGCTCCGTGGTGCTCCAGTTTAGGCCCAGCAGGAAAGGGGGCAGACCGGTTTTGGCCACCAGCTTTTGGCCGGCGCGTTCGCCTTTCACAAGGAAAAAGTTGCAGATTTTTCCGATATACTTCTTTTTTGCGCCCCAAAGCAGGAATTTTCTTGCAAAGAAGTTCCACTGTGAGTTCGGCGGCGAAACCTACTACGCAGAAAAGTATATGCAGAATGCCCTCAACTCTGCGAAGGATCAGCTTATGGAGCAGCTAAATAATATCCCGCTCCCGAAGCTTCCCTAAAAATGAATAAAACCCCGTCTTATGTGACAAAATCACGGAAGACGGGGAATTTTTTTGCTAAAATATAGATGTAAGAGAGGATAACTCCTCAATTTTGAAAAAGCGAAAGGAAGAATAAAATGTCAGTTATTAAAGTAAACCAAAGCAATTTTGATGAAATACTCGCCGGAAAGAAGCCCGCGCTTCTTGATTTCTACGCCGATTGGTGCGGCCCCTGCCGTATGGTAGCTCCCGTGATCGAGGAGATCGCGCGCGAGCATCCCGAGTACGTAGTCGGTAAGATCAACGTGGACGAGAGCCCCGAGCTCGCACAGAAGTACGGCGTGTTCAGCATTCCTACCCTCGCAGTAGTGAAGGAAGGTCGCATCGCAGGCCGTATGACCGGTGCAAAGCCCAAGGAAAAGATCCTCGAGCTCTTTAATTAACCCGCAATTCTGCGGAGCTTTTGCTTATCGAGCACGCGAATTCCGCCGCGCGAGGACTCAACGATACCCTCGGTGGCAAAATATTTAACCATTCTTGACACGACCTCGCGGGCAGAGCCCATATATTTGGCGATCTGCTCGTGGGTGAGCTTTATTGTGTCGCTGCCGGTCTTTGATGCCTCGTCGAGGAGGAAGATGGCAAGGCGCTTGTCCATACTCATAAAGAGTATCTGCTGCATGACCCACATAACATCGGAAAAACGAGAAACCGCTGTTTCAAGTGCAAAAATTTTTACAGCCGGAATCTTTTCACTGATGGCGTGGAAAGCAGTAGCGTTTATCATATAACATTCACTTGGAATTTCAGCATCAATATATACATCAAAGGTAATACTTTGTAGAACACAGGAAGCAGAAAGCATGCAAACCTCTCCGGGTGCAAGTCTGTAAAGAGTAATTTCTTTACCATCTTCAGAGAGCATATATAAACGTAGTCTTCCGCTTTTTACAATATATAATCCGGTACATTCGGTGTTGTTGTGAACCGCTTGTTCCTTATCAAAATAGACTTCAGAGGAATGAGTACACAGAAAGTCTTTGTCGTTATCGGAAAGAGTATTCCAAAATGGAAAACAGTCACTATAAATTGTTTCAAAATTCATGGTTAACGACCTCCTTAGTTGTGGTTTTGTAATTTTAGTATAGCAAATATATCAGGTCGAAGAAAGTGTATGAAAAAATCTTATATGTCTATACTAAAAAAGTACCTATTTAGATACAGAATAATTACGAAAAACATAGTGCAGGAGGCAATGGAGATGCAATCTATTTGGAGTAAAGCAACAGACCTACCAAGACAAAAGCAATTAAAAGGAAATGTTCAAGTTGAGAATGTTGTCATTGGTGCAGGAATGGCAGGGATTTTAACGGCTTATTATTTACAGAAACAGGGAAAAAAGGTATTAATTGTAGAAGCAAAAGGTATTGCAGTGGGCGTGCGTTTGGAGCATCCACAACACCTTATAGATTGCATACAATATCACTCGCCAAAAGGACGCGGTGAATATCTTCCTCCTGCAGAGTATAGTTTTGTAACTCAAGCAGATGGGAGAGGAGTTTACTCATTTTGTATGTGTCCTGGTGGTTTTGTTGTGCCTGCGGCAACAGGTCCAAATCAGGTAGTAGTAAATGGTATGTCGCCATCAAACCGTGGTTCTAAATGGTCAAACTCCGGTATGGTGGTGGAAATTCGTCCAGAAGATATTCCTGGTAGCGACGTATTTAATGTGATGCGTTTCCAAGAAGAAATGGAGCAAACTGCATATATCAATGGTGGCGCTACACAAGTGGCTCCAGCTCAACGTATGCAAGACTTTGTAAACAAAAGAATGTCGTTTGACCTGCCAGAAACATCATATGTGCCAGGTATAATTTCATCTCCTCTGCATTTTCTACTTCCAACAGAAGTGTCTAAAAGACTTCGCCAAGGTTTTATTCAATTTGGTAAATCTGCCAAAGGTTTCTTAACCAACGAAGCTACTCTAATAGGAGTGGAAACTCGCACATCTGCACCTATTAGAATAATAAGAAATCCAGAAACACTGCAGCACATCTCAGTAGCAGGTCTTTACCCATGTGGTGAAGGTGCTGGCTATGCCGGTGGTATAGTATCTGCTGCCATCGATGGAGAACGCTGTGCCGAAATGCTTGCTCAAAGTTTGGGTGTATAAAATCTAAATCATTTACATTATCCAAATTTTTTATATATAAACCGCCTAAATTTTTAACATTAGGCGGTTATTTTATTGTGTAAGAGTATTTTTACGCTTGTTTTTGCATTATTTTGGGATTTAATTTGTAATTTTGCATTGTATTTTGAAAATCCAAGTGATTTACATTGGTAAAAATTAAACAAAGTAACTAAGTTAAATTCTACAGAAAATGAAAAACAAGTACATTGATTTAATTGAGCAAACTGCAGATTTTCCTACTTCAGAATTTAGAGTAGAAGACAACGAACTGTATTTCAATGAAATACCTTTGATGGATATAATTGAACAATACGGTACTCCACTAAAAATTACCTACCTTCCACGTATCACACAACAAATCCAAAAGGCACGTCGTATGTTTAATGTGGCTATGGCAAAGGTGGATTATAATGCAGATTACCATTATTGTTATTGTACCAAGAGTTCACATTTCTCATTTGTGATGGAAGAAGTGTTGAAAAATGGAGTAAATGTAGAAACTTCATCAGCATTTGATATTAATTTAATTGAGAATTTATACGAATCTGGTTTACTTAAAAAGGATACCTATATTATATGTAATGGATTTAAACGTCCACAATATGTAGAAAATATTCAAAGTTTAATCAATGATGGATTTGAAAATCTAGTTGCAATTCTTGATAATAAATTTGAACTAGATTTGTTACTTAATGGCGCAGAAAATAAATTTAAAGTAGGTATTCGTATTGCATCAGAAGAAGAACCTAAGTTTGATTTCTATACTTCACGTTTAGGTATCAGACATAATGATATTCTTCCATACTATTACGAAAAAATTAAAGACAACCCAAAAATAGAGCTAAAAATGCTTCACTTCTTTATTAATACAGGTATTAAAGATACCGCTTATTATTGGAGTGAACTAAGCAAAGCAGTAGAACTTTACTGCGAACTGAAGAAAATTTGTCCAGAACTAGATAGCTTGGATATCGGTGGTGGTTTCCCAATTGCTACTCATCTAGACCACGACTACGACTATGAGTATATGGCCGAGGAAATTGTGGCTCAAATCAAAAATATTTGCCAACAAAACGGTGTGCCAGAACCTAATATTTTCACAGAGTTTGGTTCGTTTACAGTAGGCGAGAGCGGTGCAATTCTTTATAGCATTGTGAACCAAAAACAACAAAACGACCGCGAGCTTTGGAATATGATTGACAGTTCTTTCATTACCACTCTTCCAGACACTTGGGCTATTAACCAACGTTATATCCTTTTGGCTATCAACAACTGGGACAAAGAATATCAACGTGTTCACCTTGGTGGCTTAACTTGCGACAGCGAAGACTTCTACAGCGCAGGACACAACAATGCTATTTTCTTGCCAAAAATAGACCCTACAGCTGAGCAACCACAATATATTGGTCTGTTCCATACAGGTGCTTATCAAGAGTCTTTAAGTGGTTTTGGTGGTATTCAACACTGTTTGATACCTTCTCCAAAACACGTTGTAATAGGTCTTGACGAGAATGGCGAATATTATACAAAGCTTTTCGCTAAGGAGCAATCTTATAAGTCGATGTTGAAAGTCCTAGGATACTAGTCGGTCGATTATAATGTGTAATTTCTGCGTTATGCTTGTCTTCGAAATCCTCATTTACGCTTAGTAAACTCCGGTTTCTCAGACTTCGCAAGCCTTGAAATTACTACATTCTAATCAACCTTGAGTGCTTGATAAAATAAGGAGTAGGGACATAGCGTGCTATGTCCGTAACCCGCATAGCGGGTTGGTCCAAGCGAGTTAAAACAACAATAAAACAAAACAACAATGCTTTTCGGAGATTTTGAAGAAAAATATAGAGAATACGCAAACGCAATGTTTGCAATTCTGCCAGTGCCATACGATGCCACTAGCACATGGGTAAAAGGTGCAGACAAAGGCCCAGAAGCCTTTCTAGACGCATCTTTTACACTAGAAAACTACGACGTAGAAACAAAAACAGAAGCCTACAAACACGGCATTGCAACACTTGAACCTGTTACAGAAGACCGCACACCAGAGCTTCTTTGCGAGGCTGTAGAAAATTCTGTAAGCAAACTACTTGCCGACGAAAAATTCCCTGTTACCATTGGTGGAAACCACACAGTGAGCATAGGTGCAATTCGTGCAATGGCAAAAAAATACGGCAACCTTACTGTGCTTCAACTAGACGCTCACTCAGACTTACGTCCTGAGTATGAGGGTTCTCCACTCAACCACGCTTGCGTAATGAACCGCGCTGCAGAAGTGGCAGAAATCACTCAAGTGGGCATTCGTAGCCAATGTGTAGAAGAACTTCCTTTCTTTAAAAAAGAACGCATGTTCTACGCGCACGAGATTTTCGACAACAACAATTGGCAACAAAAAGCAGTTGATACACTTACAGAAAACGTGTATGTGACCATAGACTTAGACGTGTTCGACCCATCTGTTTTGCCTTCTACAGGCACTCCAGAACCAGGCGGTCTAACATATTATCAAGTGCTTCACTTCTTGCGCAAAGTGTTTGCAGAGCGCAATGTAGTAGGTCTTGACATTGTAGAACTTTGCCCAAATCCAGTAGACAAAGCGTCTGATTATTTGGCAGCACGTTTGGCTTATCAATTAATGACTTATCAAACATTAAAATGCAAGTAAAAATAGAAAAATCGTGGCAAGAGGTATTACAAACCGAGTTTGACAAACCTTATTTTGAAAATCTAGTAGGGTTTGTGAAGCAGGAGTATGCCTCAAGCACAATTTTTCCGCCTGCTGGGCAAATTTTCAATGCATTCAATACTTGCCCGTTTAACAACGTAAAAGTAGTTATTTTAGGACAAGACCCTTATCACGGACCAGGTCAAGCACATGGTCTGTGTTTTTCTGTAAACGACGGCATTCAATTTCCACCGTCACTTCAAAACATTTTCAAAGAAATCACTTCAGACTTAGGCATTCCTGCGCCAAAAACTGGCAACCTTACTCGCTGGGCAGAGCAGGGGGTGTTACTCCTAAACGCCACACTTACTGTGCGTGCTTCACAAGCAGGCTCGCACCAAGGCAAAGGCTGGGAAGAGTTTACAGATGCTGTGATTAAAACCATTTCCGAAAAGGCAGAAAACGTGGTTTTCATACTTTGGGGCTCATACGCCATCAAGAAAAAAGCACTTATCAACGCCTCAAAACACTGCATCCTCACAGCGCCACACCCTTCACCACTATCATCGTATCGTGGCTTTTTCGGCTGCA
>CALDPN010000109.1 GCA_937911235.1 uncultured Bacteroidales bacterium | reverse complement strand
TGGAAGGTGTGCACCCAGGCGACTTGGAGATAGAAAGTCTTATAAAAAGAGTGGCAGAGGGTGGGGTAAAAGAAGTTATTTTGGCGCTGAGCACTACCATGGAGGGCGATACCACAGCATTTTATATTGCTAGAAAACTAGCTGCATTTCCAGAAGTATCCATTACCACCATTGCTCGTGGCGTGGCAATAGGCGACGAACTACAATATGCTGATGAGTTAACATTAGGCAAATCAATTTTAAACAGAATACCATATAAAAATTAATCAATATGACTCCAAAAGTAAGTATTATTATGGGCAGCACAAGTGACCTTCCTATTATGGAAAAAGCTGCTAAAGTATTAGATGAATTTGAAATTCCTTTCGAAATGTCTGCACTATCGGCTCACCGCACTCCAGACGAAGTGGCTGAGTTTGCCAAAGGAGCAGAAGAAAGAGGTATTAAAGTGATAATTGCGGCAGCAGGTATGGCTGCTCACTTAGGAGGCGTTATAGCTTCTATGACCACACTTCCAGTAATCGGTGTGCCTATCAAATCTTCTCTAGACGGTATGGATGCGCTTCTTGCTATCGTGCAAATGCCTCCAGGAATACCAGTAGCAACAGTAGCTATCAATGGTGCAATGAATGCGGCGCTTCTTGCAGTGCAAATGCTTGCTATCGGCGACAAAGAACTGGCTGCTAAATTTGCTGAATATAAAAATGACCTTAAGAAGAAAATCGTTAAGGCCAATGAAGAACTAAAAGAAGTATCTTTTAAATTTAAAACTAATTAATGCAAGTGTAAATCACTGCATCTTCGTGTTCTCTAGACACTTTAATCCATTTCTTTAGAGTGCCAGAAGAAATAAATCCAGTCCTATGCATCACAGCGTGCATGGGACTATTTGTTTCGGGCACAATTGAATACAAATTTACCCAACCAAGATAATCAAAAGCATAGTCCTTGAACAGTTTGTACGCCATTGTCGCATAGCCATTGCCTCTATATTTAGCGTCGAGGAACACTCCAAGTTCTGCTCTGCCATTGAAGTGGTCTATATTAAACACATCTAGAGTGCCCACTACAGTGCCATCAGAAAGTTCGATTATAAATTTTAGGGTTTCTTGGCTGAATATATCAGTTTGGCAGTTTCTGATATATTCAAGTAGTGTATGCTTTGAGTAAGGCATTAAAGTATTGGTATATAGCCAGTTGTCGGAGTTGTTTTCCCATTCATACAATAGGTTCAAATCCGTTTCTTCTAGCGCTCTTAGCTTTAATGTCTCATTTTTTAGCCACATAGATTAGTAGAATAATCCTCTTATTTTTTCTATAAAACCTTTAGGTTTTGGCTGTGTATATTCTACATTGTAGGTAGGAGTAGTTTTGCCCTTAATAATAGAGTAAATAACTCCCCAATCTGGAAGTCCGCCAAGGTTTCTATCGTCGATATAAATGTCTGCAGCTATTTTTCTGCCACTCTCTGGAGTGATTTTCTCTTCTGGATATTCACAGTTTATGGCATAAAACTCAAGCCCACGTTCGCGGCAATAGGTTACAGCTTCATTTAGTAGTCTACCAGTTCTCACAGTCCATAGCACTAGTCTGTAGCCCTCTTTTTGAAGTTTAAGTAGGGTTTCTATGGCAAATGGAATAGGTTTACCTATTTGTGGGAAAGCGTGTTCCACAATAGTTCCATCAAAGTCAACTGCTATAATTTCCATAACGTAAAAATTTTAGTAATTTAAAATTCATCAGCATCTCTGCTACAATCTTCCATTTTCTCTTTGCTTGGTTTGCACAAAATAAGTGCCACAAACGCTATCAAGTAGCAAAAAATAGTAGATTTGTCTCTAAGAAAACCGTAACCGATAGCAGCAACCACAGCAGGAAGCGCTATCATATACATTTGTATTTGAGCCCAAAGCATATAGTTTGCCTCTTTTTCTTCTTTTGTTTTAAGTTTTTTATTTCCTTTTGTCTTCACAGAAAACAATTTAAGGGTAGCAGGAATAGTAAATAAGAAGAAAATACAAACTACACTAGCTATGTAGGCATTGTCTGGGGTAAGCTCTAGCTGAGGTGTAAAAAAATGAACACATGCAAAAAGAGCTAAAAGTAGCACGTAAATAATGTAATATCTTGCAATTAATCCTTTCATAATTCAAATTTAAATAAAATAGGGTAATGGTCCGATTTTTCTATTTTGTCCACAGAAAATAAATGTGGCTCTACAAAGTTATTAAAAAATATGTAATCTATTCTAAAATTGTAAATTCCTTCGTGAAAAGTATTGCCAAAACCTTTGCCTAGGCTCAGAAAAGCATCTTCATAATCGCCTCGCAACTCTCTGTAAACAAACGAACTAGGCACGTCGTTCATATCTCCACACAAGATAGAAGGAATGTTCTCATTTTTCTTTGAAGATACAAGTTCAGACTGTTTACGACGTGTGTTGGCAGCATCGCTAAGCTTATTGTAAATCTTTTTTATAGGTTCTGCTTGATTTTCCCATTGGATAATATTTTTATCTTCCTGAGTAAGTTTGTTAGACTCCAAATAGCAATTTATCACTTGTAGGGTGTCTTTTTTTATCTTGATATAAGAATTTATAGCCCCATGATTGCTACTGTTTAAATCTATTTTCTCCTTCTTAATAATAGGGTATTTAGAAAAAGTAGCAATGCCTTTTTTCATATTTTTATTGCCTCCCAAAAACTCAATATGTGAGTACGGATATTTGTAAAGACTAAGTCTTATTGCCGCAAGCGAAAACTTATCAATTAGTTTTCTCGAGCACGTAAACTCCTGAATACAAATAATGTCTGCATCACAATATTTAATGTAATCCATGGCATTGTCTGGCTTAAAGAAGTTGAAAAAGTGCACATTGTAGCTAAGCAGACTTATAGATTCCTCTGTGTTTTTGGTCTCTATTTCTGGCGAAAAACTAAATGTTTTGAGCAAATTTGGAATACTACACGCAAATCCTACTAGGCAAATAATCAGACTCCATGAAGAAAATCTTATCAATGCCACAAAGAAAACTATGATGGTAGAAATAAAAATATAGGGAAATGCAAGACTAAAATTTCCTATATACGATGAAATGATGTCGCTATACGGCATTATACTCAGTAGTATTAAGCAAAATGTTAATACACAACTGATTATAATCAATATAACATTAATAATTTTTCTTCTCACTTAGAAATTTGTTTGTTGCTTAAATCGAAAAGTTTTTTCTTTTCCTCGTCAGAGAGGTTGGCATAACCAGTTTTCTTTATCTTCTCTAAAATTCTATCAATCTCCTCGTTGTTTTCACGTCTTCTGTTGTGGTTTTCCACATTCCATTCCTCGTCTGTCTTACTGGTATTTCTGTGAACCGTAAATTTAGGCTTTTTGTTTTGTTTAAACAAATTATTTACCCAGCTAATCACTTTATTTATAGGTTCTGTGATGTCTTTTCTAGAATTTAGTATTAAATGAGCAAATAAAAAGCCTGTAAGTGCACCGCCTATATGAGCAATGCTTCCACCAGCGTTGATAGAAGTGGTGCCAATTACGTCCAACACTAGCATTGCAATACCTAAATATTTTAGTTTAACAGGACCTATAAGTGCCAAATTTACCTCTTCGTCTGGAATATATCTTACTAGAGCAAAGATAATTGCCATAACAGAGGCAGATGCTCCAATTAGGTACGAAAGGAAGATGTGTGAGTTTAGGTTAGGAATAAAATTATATGCTAGAATATAAAATATAGCTCCGCCAATGCCACCTAAAAAATACAATCCTACCAATTGTTTTTGGCTAAAGTAATCTGTGAAAATCTTGCCAAACCAATATAGTGTAAGTAGGTTGAAAATAAGGTGTATAAAATCGTGGTGCATAAACATATAGGTGATTATGCTCCAAGGTTGTCTTATTAATGTTTGAAAAAAAGCAGGAAGTTCTAGGTATGTAATCCAAAGATTAGAAACCCCAAGCACGTATGTTGAAATCACAGTCATTAGCTTAACAATCACAAACACACCTGCATTTATGTAGATAAGCCTTGTAAGGTAATTTCCTCTGCTAAAACTTTGTTTGATTTCTTCTAAAATATTTGCCATTAGTTGTAAAATTTACCATTTCTTTTCCAGATTAATATCAGGATTAATCCGAATAACATACCTCCTAGGTGAGCAAAGTGTGCTACACCATCTGCTGTTTGTGCCACTCCGTAAAATAGTTCTGCCACTGCATAAATTGCTACAAAATATGGCGCTCTAATAGGCACAGGGAAGAAAAGTAGCATCATTCTAGCCTGTGGGAATATCATTGCAAATGCAAGGAGTATACCAAATAGCGCCCCAGAAGCACCTACTGTAACAGCTGCAGAAAGCATCTTTTCCTTCAGAGCCATTAATTGTCCCATAGGTATGTATGTGTGGTCTGTAAGGTTGGTTAAATATGGTTTTAGAAGATTAATGTCTTTTGTGGTTGCATACATATTAAATGCTTCGGCTGCCTTAGATAGGTCTATGTGCCAAACCAATTCTTGTATAATACCAGCACCTATACCAGTAACAAAATAGAATATAAGGAATTTGTTTCTTCCCCAAAATAGTTCAATATCTTTACCAAACATCCACAAGCCAAACATATTAAAGAATAAGTGGCCAATAGATGAGGTATCGTGTAGAAACATATAAGTTATAAACTGATATGGTTTGAAAGCCTCGCTTCCCCAATAGTGAAGACCGAAATATTCTATCACATCAAAGCCAAAAGCTCTGGGCAATGCAATGGAAGCTAACCAGCATAATACATTTATGATAATTAAATTTTTAATTACCGGTGGGAAGTTTCTATTAATTGGTTGATAATCGTTCATATCTATATCTTTAAACTACAAAAATACACCAAATAATTAACATTTGTGGCAGAGAAATATATAAAAAGTCAAAAAAAATATGTAAGTTTGCTTAACTTAAAATCAAGATATTATGAATAAGACAGAATTAATAGATGCAATGGCAACAAATGCCGGCATTAGCAAAGTAGTGGCACGCAAGGCGCTAGACGGATTTATCAAGTCTGTGTCTCAAGCTTTAAGAAAAGGAGATAAGGTAGCACTTTCTGGATTTGGAGCATTTTCTGTAGTAGAAAGAGCAAGTCGTACAGGTGTAAATCCTAGCACAAAAGAAGTAATGACAATCGAAGCTAAAAAGGTAGTTAAGTTTAAAGCAGGCGCGGAATTATCAGATAAAATAAACTTATAAATACCAACAAATAAATAAAAAAAAGAGTTGCATTGTAAAATGCAACTCTTTCTCATTTATAGAGGTTTTATTATTCAGCCCATTGTTTTTCCATGCGTTTGTAGCTGTTGTAACGCCATTTAGCGTTGTCTTCAGCTGCTTGGAATAGCTCTTCAGCTTCAGCTGGATATTGTTTCATCACAGATGCATAACGAACTTCACCTTTTAAGAAGTCTTTGAAGCCTTCCCAGTTTGGTTCTTTGCTATCTAGAGAGAATGGGTTTTTACCTTCAGCTTCTAGCGCTGGGTTGTAGCGCCATAAGTGCCAGTAACCACATTTAACAGCTTCAGCTTGTTCTTCTTGTGCTTTACCCATACCTTTTTTCAAACCGTGGTTGATACAAGGAGCGTAAGCAATGATTAAAGAAGGACCAGGATAAGCTTCAGCTTCACGGATAGCTTTTAAGCATTGTGCTTGGTCTGCACCCATAGCGATTTGTGCTACATAAACATAACCATAAGTAGTAGCAATCATACCAAGGTCTTTTTTACGAACACGTTTACCAGCAGCAGCAAACTTAGCG
>CALDPN010000108.1 GCA_937911235.1 uncultured Bacteroidales bacterium | reverse complement strand
TCTCATCATCAGTCAATTGAAACATAAATCGTTCGGAGAAGCACTCTATATTCCGTTTCACAGCTTGATTAAGGACTTTTGTTTCCACACATATAGGCGTGCCAAGTCGCGGTCGAGCATCACCTGCTTACCTCTTATGCTAAGGATTAGATTTTTGGCAATTATACCTTTAAAAATAAACGACACAAATTAACATAAAAATATGGCTGTTTTAGATTCTCTTTCCCAAGGTCTCCCTACGCTGCTAAACCTACTAGTAGAAGAGTTAGACCCTATCTATCAAGAAATCATACAGTGGAGTGAGTAAAATTACTTATCCAGTTTCTTGGCGATATGCATACCGATACCAAGTTTGACGGCTTTTTTAAAGAAACCATCTTTTTCGTTATCACAAAAGACCTTATCACCTACTTTTGCAAGAATAGCACCTTTTACCAATGTTCCTAAAAAACTAGACTTTTTCTTAGGTTCATTGGCAAATCGTCCTAATTTATGTTGTTGACAATAAGAACGAGTATAGGTCTTATCCGGGTCTATATCGTCACCAATAAACCAGACTCGCACATACACTCCATCTGAGCGTCTTGAAACATGCTGATATTTATTACCCGACGGATATCTATCTAGCTTTACATTTTCATAATATACACTACCTCTTTTGCTCATATATAAACATTTAGTAGTTAAAGGTAAAAGAATATTACTTAATTTACAAATTACTTACTAGATTTTTTTGATTTAGACTTCTTTGTTGTTTTTTTTGTAGTTTCTCCACTTGAACTTCCTAATAAATCTGCAGTAGAATATGTAATACCATCATCCTCTTCTTCGTACTTTCTGGCTTCCTCTTCTCGTTGCTTAAAGTAATCATCCAGCCCCAAATCATATTCAATTATTTCTTCATCATCTTCTTCAAACTCTTCATCATCAAACTCAAATTCTTCGTCGTCAGACTCTTCGTCTTCCTCACCAGCGCTGTCTTCATCATCACTCGAAATTCCTAATAAATCGGCTGCAGAATATGTAGCATTGGGGTCATCATATTCCTCTTCTTCACTACTATTTATTGCTCTAAGAACACCCTTATTAGCTTCCAATAGTCTTTTATGTAGATTATACTCTTTTCTAAATTTCCAAAACTTAAACCCTGCAAAACCAATAACTACCAGACCAATTGCAAACATTAATGAATCAGGAAGAAGTATCATACAAAACACCATATAAACAATTCCAAAGATACATAAGTACTGCTTTTTACGTAGTTTTTTTATTTTTTCTTTACCAGCTACAATAGCTCCTTCAAACAATTCTTTATCCATAATATTTAATTTTAAAGGTTAATAATTTTATTTTATAATTTATTTTAATGCATCTTTCCACCACGAAGCAAACAAACTCGCAGAATTCACTCCTAATCTATCTGATGATTCACCAGGGTTCACTTCTACTATCATATTAGGGATTGCATCTATTGAATAATATTTACTTCCCAAAACAGACAGTCGCTCCGCAGCCTCCTTTACAATATCTGGTACGAAGCCAGTACGGTGATATATTTTACCCATTATTATCCAATAACGCTCCTCTTCATAAAACAATGATGGGTCTAAAAATTTACGTATTGCATACAAACCTTTATAGGGTAATTGTTCGTATTTATTTTTAAGTTCTTCCATTGAATGAAAAGGCCATACTGCTGCTAATTCACCTTCATCCCAGATTGATTTTTTCTCATTCTTAATAAACACTTTATCCCAACCTCTTTTTCTTATTTCTTCTTCTACATCATCATTTAATTCTTCTGCGAAAAATGTTGGTATAGACAAATCTTCTATAAGCGGATGTGTAATAGACATACGAAATGTTGCATCACACTCCTTCCAACCTTGTACATAACGGCTATCTTGAGGATAATCTTTTTCCTCATGAATCATAAAACCTCTATAAAACAACCTATCTGCCTCCACAGATGGTTCTACGTCAACTGTCAATCCCAATTTCCTCATTTCCTCTGCCTCTTCAAGGAAATATGGATGTACTCTCGATGGATTTTCGAGGTCTCTTGTAAATATTATTTCACTTTTCATCTCTAAACAAAGCATGAAGCCATACGGCAATAGACAATTTTGCACAGAATCCGCAATATGTATTATATTCTAATGCAAGTAAATCTGTATCTAATATTTCTTTTATTCCTTTCGGTTCAAAAAGTGGATGTTTTAAATAATCATAGGCTTCCTCAAACAAAAGTTTAAAGGTTGGTTTTGATTTTTGCAATCCATCCATAGAATGACCAAAAAAATCTGCACAATATGTAAAATCTGCCAACTCCTTAGGTAGAAAGTCCTTAAAAAACTTTCTTGCCCATATTTTTAAAGCATCATCTTTCTCACTTACTCTTAAAGAAGTAATTTGATCAATAATCTCTTTACATGAAAAGAATGAATGCAATTCTATACCCATTGGATTATATATACAATCTTGTTCATATGGCATAGAAAACTCATTACCTATATTATAACCAGAAAAGTTCTGTATATCGGTCATTTGTTCAGCCAATAAAGTATCACCACCCTGACCAGAAAATACCACACCACAACCTCTTTTAGAAAACTCTTCTGCTAATTTCAAAGATCCATCTATCATTTTTATATTAGCATCTGGAATCTGATGTTTAGGTTTATTTTCTAAATTTGAAAAGAAAGGATAATCGTCCATATCAAGTAGCAGAGCATCATTGGCATAACCTGCCATTATTTCTTGCACTCGTCTTTCTGTTCTAAACTCAAATCGATGAGAACAAAGACCTATTGCAACAAAAGGGATATTAAAATATTTAAGCAAACTAATAATTAAGCTAGAATCAAGACCGCCACTCAAATGAACTCCTATTTTCTTTCCTTCAAACTTTTTAAAGTAGTTTTCTGCAGCATTTAAGAAAGAATCTAATGTGGCATTTACACTCTTTGGTTTGTATAAATCTGCTACAATTTGCCCATTAGATGTATCCCATTTAAAGCCTGGATTTATCACCTTATAATTCGGAAATATTGGCAACCATTTATTTTGGTCAACATCACCTAAAGTATCATTTTTAAGATGATTATCTATAAGAAAGTCTTTCCACATTCCGTTTTCTAGTTCTGCCCAGATATGTGGTTTAACTATACCTGTTGTTATATCAACAAAGGATAAACTAGGTTGATTAGTTCCTCTTTTAATGTTCATCTTTTTCATGTTATTTCATCATTGCTACTGGGGTGTACATAATCCAATAATAGTCATAAACATCTGCATGCATACCTTCTTCTACTATCCATGCATGCATATTTCTAGATGGAAAAAAACAGCCTATAAACATCGCTCCACTTTCTTTAAATTTAGCAGAAGTTGTCGCAATAAAAATAGATCTCGACAAACATAATATCTTCTGAGGCTTATTGTGGATAATCTTTCTAAAAGCCATATTAGCTTCTCCTGCATTGGCATATATATTAAAACGACAATAACTTAATAAATATGCTATAGGATAACAATATTTACATAAAAACACTAGAATTTTTGCATATATTTTTGCAAATGTAGAAATATGAGGAACCTTCTCTACTTTACGTTTTTTTATCTGGTATGGATTTAGAATCAAATTTTGATAAGGACATTTTTCATCCAATCCTAAATAATCATTTTGACTCTCATAGCCTGAAACTGTATATAAAAATCCCAAGAACGGATTAAATACATACTTTTCTGTATTCTTATATAAATCTATTATTTTGTACATACTTTGCTTAAATAGAAACAAGACTGACTCTAAACCTAAAATCGTTTATTATCAGTCTTGTTTTTGTACTAATTAATTTGCATCACCACTTACTGATCTCCAATTTTTGTAAGATGAAACAACATCCTCTTTACCACTTGATTTTCTTCCTTGAATGCGAGATGATGCCGCAAATAATTTAATTTTTTTCATAATAAATAAATTTAATAATTTTTGCCTACTCTTGAACAGGATTTTCGGCTTCCTCCTATTTGTTACGCAAAGATAGACCATGCCATTTAAATAACCATAGCCCTTTTTGAGCCTAGTTTTTGGTCCTTTTTAGTAAAAAAAAAAAAAGAAGTTCCGTATAAGAACTTCTTATAAAAAAATCACCCGCACTGGCATTTGGTTTGCGCGGTGCGGGTGTGAAGGTCTAAGAAACCAAATCAATCATATCCAACTTGATTAAATCCCACTGTTTATTTCTAAAACATACAGGATTGGGCTCGTCATCTGCTTTTGAAAAATCATTTAACCCTTTTATTATTTCTTCTCTAGTATAGTCATATGGAAATTTTTCCTCATATAAATCTAACATTTGATTCAGCGTAAATTTAGACTGAAGTTCATTTAAATCCCAAAAATCCTTTTTTCTACCTCCATCACCCATTACATATAGTTTCATAGCAACTATATCTTCCAAAGACGCCATTCTTATGCCATCAATCAATTGTATCTCACGTATAAATGGTTCTGTATAGAATAAATCTAGTTTAACTGAGTCTTCTTTTGTATCACCAATTAAATATGACGTACCAAAACTGACAACATCACCACACTCTCCAAAACAAAAATTAAATTTTTCTCTTAGCATTTTTTGGATTGCTTTAAAATCTACACTTCCATAAGGAGAGTCTGTGAACAAGTCAATATCTATTGATATTCTATGACCTAATTGTAATGATAAAGATGTTCCACCTACAAGAATAAAATTTTCTAAAATAGGTTCTTTCATCAATTCCTTTAAACACTTAATCAATGTCTTAGACACTGTGTTGTAATGTAGTTTCTTCATAATTTAAAAATTTTTTAGCGTTAATTTTTACATTTGGTTCAAATTTATTCTTAAGATTAAGATGCTTAATTATGGTTTCCTTCCCATAAAATCTTATTATTTCGTTTATCTCCTGTTCGTTGCCACGGGCAAACACTCTCTGGATTACATACTTTTTATGTTTCACCCAATCTATATTTTCTATTTTAGTATCCCAAAACAAAACTTTAGAAAATATTTCTAAATTAGGTTTCTTAAAAGAATTCTTTTTTAACAAGTTTATATCATAATACACTTGCATACACATAAGTAGTCCTTCCGACAAACCAAATTCTTTCTCTATCTTCATTGATAAAGTTGTATTCATAGCTCTACGTCCAAGTATAATTGCACTCAAAGTTTGAGGATGCTCATTAACTAATAATGAAAAATCCTTCTTCTTGATACTGTTTTTCTTTAACAAATGACCAACGAGTATACCTGGGTGAATACCTTTTAATTTGTCTAGTTCTAATTTCATACCACAAAACTAAACAAATTTGTTTAGTTTTACAAGAATTCACCTATTTATTTTATTTCCAGATTGTTTTTCTTCTGCAACTTTTAGGCGTAGCCACACAATTTTAATGTTATGATAATTATTGCGGTTATTGTTAGACCTGGAATAGCAACCATTTTAACAGGCATAAGAAAATTTTCTTTAAAAGCTTTTTTTAAGAAAATCTTACGTTCAATAAGACCCCAATTTATATAATTTAGGCCGTGTTTTTTGTGCCAAAAATAGTATTTTATTTCTTCCCACATAACAAATATTTTTATAGGTTAATTAATCATTCATAATTTTCAGCCCACCATTTCGCAAACTCACGCCTTTCTTTATGAATATCTCTTGTAAAAGGAAGGTGGTCGTATGTAAGCAAATCAATATCTGAAGTAAAATATCTCACCACTGCGTAATATATACTCGCACCCAAGAGAGCCGCTATAGAATAAAACCACAAATCTGAAATAGTTTCAGCGCCACAAAAAGCAAACACATCTGCAAATAGCAAACCTATTACCACAACAGACAGCGCAATAACAATAAGTGGAACGTAATGAGACGCATACACGAAGCATGTTTTAAGGGCGATTTTCATAGCTCTTTTACTACGATTTTTTTTCAAGGTATTCCATGTACCTTGTGTAAGTGTCTTTTTCTTTTTTCATATTGTTATATTGTTTAAAATTAATATACCTATAATATAGAAATGTGTCGCTTATTTTTAAAAATAAACGACACAAATTAACATAAAAATATGTAGAAAACCTTAGCTCTTTTTGAGCCTAATAGGACTACTTATTCACACCCACTTGTATAATCTCTTTTTGGTTATTTGACTTCAATAGGCTTTCAGCAGCTTTCTTAACATCTTTAGCAGATACTTTATCTAAACGTTTTAGGTATGTGGCACCATTATCTTTGCCAAAAAGTTGAAAATCTTGAAGACGACTAATCCAATAATTATTGTCTTTTAGATATTCATCATATGTCTTTTTTATATGCTCTTTCACCTTTTGCAAATCTGCCTCACGAGGACCTTCTTTAGCCAAATTTGCAAACTCAGTATATACAATAGGTAAAAGTTCATCTATCTTAGAAGCATCTGTAGAGAACTGAATTACCATTTCTGCATATTTTGTAGGAAGCTTTTGCACATCCACGTATGTACCTACGCCATATGTACCTCCCTGCTCTTCACGTACTTTTTCTGTATAAACTAAGTCTAAAACTGCTTCTAGAATATCATACGAAAGTCTATCTACAGAAGGTTTCACTTTCACAAAATTATGAATATATACCACGGTAGCAGGTACATTCATTTGTTTATTGAAACGAACAGACTTATTACCTATTATAACCATAGGCTCTGCACATTTCACTTTTTCGCGTTTACCAGAAACAGGAAGCGATGCCACATATTTTTCAAGATATGATTCCAAAGTGGCTTCATCTATGCTGCCCACAATTGTAAATTTAAAGTCTGCCGCATTAGAAAAACGCTCCTTGAAGAAGGCTAAAGATTTTGCATAATCAATATTTTGCACATCTTCTGCTTTAAATCTTCTTTGCAAAGGATGATTACCATAAACTGCTTCACCTATAGAGTCTCTAATGGCTGTATATGGATTTTTTTCACGGTCTTTACATTCAGAAATAAAGCGCTCAACGTATGAGTTATATGCAGCATTATCAGATTTTAGAGCAGTGAAATGCGCATATAAAAGTTGAAACAAATAATCTATATCCTTTTTAGAAGCATAACCACCTAACGACTCTGTATATTCATCTATATTTGCATTTATCGCAGTACGTTTGTCTGATAAGAATTTATCAAGTTGAATTTTATTCATTGTGCCAATACCACCTAATAAATAAACTTCATCAGCAACTCGAGCACTTATCGCATTTAAAGAATCTGCCATTACCAAGCCACCAAAACTTTTGGCAGAAAGCAATATTTCATCGTCTTTAAAGTCGGTTTGTTTAAAGAATACCTCCACCCCATTTGAAAGTTTATATTCAATAGCGCCGATTTTATGCAACTTTTTCTTTAAGATTTTTCCTCCTGCTGGAGCACTTTCCTCTGGAATTATACTCTCTGGCAAAGAAACATCTTCGTATGGAGCTAGTTCTATATTTGAAAGCTCAGCCAACTCGTTTTTTACAAATTCTTCTGTAGGAAGTTCTTTTTTATCCGAGCCCAAAAACCAAATAAGAGCATTGTTTTTGTTCCATGAGTTTACCCAAGCATTAACTTCATTTAGTGTAATTTCCTCAGATATTTTCTTTGTGAGTTCAAATTCTGTTTCAAGCGATGGCATTGCTTCCCCTGCTAAAAAGTTTGAAATGTATTTATATACATAATAAACATTTTCGTGCTGATTTCTATGATTATATGTTTGTTCTACAAGTGCTAAATAAGATTTTTTTGCACGTTCTAGTTCAGTTTCTGCAAAACCAAAACGACGTATTCTTTCCACCTCAGCCATCATACGTTTAAACGCCACCTCAGCGCCTGCAGTGGACACTTGCAGTTCTACACAAAAACTTTTTTGTTTATCAGATAAAAGAAAAGAAGAAGAAGATGCATAAGCATTTGTAAATGGTGGTTGTTCTTCTTTTGTAATATCACTAAGTCTTGAACTAAGCATATCAGACACAAGATAAGCAACAAAATCATTTCTAAAATCTTCCTCTGTATCCTTTAGCGAATCTGCAAAATCCTCCACTTTTTGATAATACCAAATTAAAGAATAAGGAGTTTCTGAGTCTGAAGACACTACAATGCGAGGTTCATCATAATCTGAAACTGGATAATAGATGCGCTCTGGTGCACCTGCTGGCACTTTTGCATCAGCAAAAAGTTTCTTCAAAGTTTCTTCTGTTTTTTGCACATCTACATCACCCACCACAATAATACCTTGCAAATCTGGTCTATACCAAGTGCGATAATAGTCACGAAGTGTTTCGTATGAACAATTTCTTACTACATCCATATTGCCTATTGGCATACAGTCTGCATATTTATCGCTACCATAAATAATAGATGAATTTTCTTCCATTTGGCGTAACACAGGGTTGTTTCTTGTGCGCCACTCTTCCTCTATCACACCACGTTCTTTGTCTATAGCCTCACCCTCTAGTAATATACCATCACTCCAATCGCGAAGAATAAGAAGACAAGAATCTACTGTAGCCACACGCTCTGTTGGCACATTCATAATTTCATAAACTGTTTTATCTACAGATGTGAAAGCATTAAGATTGCCACCAAATTGCACACCAATGGTTTCTAGGTAGTTGATTAGCATTTTGTCTGGAAAATGTTTTGTACCATTAAACGCCATGTGTTCAAGGAAGTGCGCAAGACCACGTTGTTCTGGCTTTTCTTGAATAGATCCCACCTTTTGAACAATGCGAAAATCTGCTCTATTTGGTATAAAATCATTGTGACGGATGTAATAAGTTAGTCCGTTAGATAGCACACCCTTCACCACCGCACTATCGGCAGGTATATGAGTGTATGCAAAAAGGCTCATGCCACTTACCAAGCAGCACAAAGCAAGAAGAATTCTTTTCATAATTTATTCTTTATCCTTTGGGAAATTCTTAATCTGTTTGTAGAAAAACACTGCAGCTAAGGCTATCACCCCTGCCAACACAAAATTTGTGGTTTCTGGCATCACCACACACAAATACACAGCAGCGGCAAAAGCCACCACACTCATCACAAGTGTAATTATAAGAAACTTTTTATGCATAATCTTTAGTTTAGTATTGCAAAGATATGCAATTATCTCTACACTAGGATATCTGATAAGATTTTTTAATAAAAACTAGAGTTTATTACTCTCTACCTACAATTAACTCAGCAGTTTTTTCGGCGGCTATGGAGGTGCCAAGGGTTTGGGCGATTTCGGCGTAGC
>CALDPN010000107.1 GCA_937911235.1 uncultured Bacteroidales bacterium | reverse complement strand
AGAATCCTTTAGTATCTTAATTTTTAATATACTGGAGGAATTTTTATTATGACAAACACACAAATTAAAAGAGGAAAAATATTAAAATTTTCTAACTAACAACATTCTTACTAAGAAACTAGTTACTAACTATTCACTAAAATGTTTGACTGGAAACCAAACGCACAGACATCCCGTCGTAGGGGAATGTAAATCCTAAAGTTGCTCTCATTGCCGTTGAATAAAACAGACTTGCACTCGTTGTAGTATGCCAATAACCTATCCAGTAACGACAACTTTCTTGCAATTCCTTAACGGTAGTACCTTGTCGATAGCCACAAGCAGGGAGAAATATAGCTCCAGATTCTTCTAACTTATCCCAAACATACTCATCTATTATTTGAAAGGCTGCATACGCATCTTCATTCCCACCAAAACCAATCTTAAAATCCACCCCTTCTGGGCAAACCCAATTATCTGGAAGCAAGATTACCCCATTATTCCCTTTAACACGTCCAACTGATATGAGATTTTTTGCATTCTCACGTTCAGCAAGTATATAAGACCATTCGTTATAGGATAAAGAACGCCACGTATTAGGCTCATCATTACCTATTTTATTCACTCCCCAATCCACAAAATTTGTATAATCTCCATAAGACATAGAGGTCTTGGTAGGATTGTCTCCAGTTCCCCAACCAAACAAATCAATCCAACCATAATAATTAGGACTAATATACGAGTTATCTTTACCAATATGGTCTGTCTGCTCTGGTGCGAAACGCCACTCATTTCTACCTGGATTGTATTGTAAATTGCCAGGAGAAAACTTTACCTTTTCAATAGGGTTAATTGAAAATAAATCATTCGGTAAATCTGGTTCCTCAGGTTCCTCTTCTTGTACAAAAACAATACTATCCACATCAGAAACATAAAACTCTGTATAAGAGCCATCTTTTTTACAAACATATAGTTTATCTTGAGCAAATACAGAAACAACAATCTGCAATGCTATAAAAAATAAAGTAAACTTTTTCATAAATTATTTTATACATTAATATTATTAAAAAAAATCTCTTTTACAACGTGTTTTCAAACGTATGAAAAGAAATCGGCTCAAATGTATAAAACAGTAGATTGCAACGATTTTTTATTTGGTTTTATTAATCAAACATTAATATACATTCACAAAAACATTACAAAAGTTTTACAAATTTCTGCATATCCGTTTTTTTATGCAGATTTCGGGGAGTAAATTCTCCAATCTTTTACTATATTTGCAAGGATAAAAAATCGAATATATGAGAGATTTTACCTTAAAGAAATATAGAGAATTACTAGTGGCGCTTAAAAGTGCGGGCTATGAGTTTTATACCTTTGAGCAGTATTTAAACAATTTGGGTTCTCTTGCAGAAAAGTTTATTGTACTACGTCACGATGTGGACTTAAAAGTGGACAATTCTGTGGCTACTGCCATGATAGAAAACGAGTTGGGTATAAATTCTACTTATTATTTTAGGGTAATACCAGAGAGCAATCAGCCAGACAAAATTAAGCAGATTGCCTCTTTAGGTCACGAAGTGGGCTATCACTACGAAGACATGTCGCTTTTCGATGGCGATGTGGATAAAGCATACAAACACTTCAAGGAAAAACTTGAATATTTCAGAGGTTTTTATCCTGTGAAAACCATTTGTATGCACGGTGCACCTACTAGCAAATACGATGGCAAAGACCTTTGGAAAAAATACGATTACAAAGCACTTGGCATTATTGGCGAACCTTATTTTGATATAGATTTCTCTGGGCTATTTTATCTTACAGACACTGGTATGATGTGGGACGGATACAAAGTGAGCGTTCGCGACAAAATACCTGTGTATCAAGACATTTGGGTGCGTGAAGGCAAAGTTTACCATTCTTCTGATGATATTATTTCAGCTATTGGCGGTAGCCTTCCTACTCGCATTATGATTACCACTCACCCACAACGTTGGAGCGACTCTTCAATAAGTTGGTGGAAGGAGTTTGTGATTCAAAATTTGAAAAACATTATAAAGAGAATTATGATAAAAGTGAGAAATTAGGACAAATTCCTAATTGCCTACGGCGATTCTTGGCTACACTCGGGATAACTCAAGCAAGCTTGGTTCTCCTCTCGTTTGCACAAGAATTCCTAACTCCTAACTCCTAACTCCTAACTTATGACACAAATAACCTCAATAGAATGGCGTGAGCTACTAGGTGCAAGCCCATACGCAAACGCATTTCAGACGGAAGAAATGTACAATTTCCTTTCGTCTTTAGATTGTTTACGCTCATTTCTTTCATACGTTAGAAACTCTGAAGGCAAACTCACCTGTCTTGCCGTGGGCTATATCCAAGCCGAAAAAGGCATAAAAAAACACTTTTCACGTCGTGCCATTATTCAAGGTGGCGTATTAATTTCGCCAAAGGCGACAAACGAAGACGTAAAAAAACTCCTTACCGACATAAAAAAACAAACCTCATCTGCCATTTATGTTGAAATAAGAAACAATTCAGACTACAGCAAATATAAATCGGCATTTGAAGAAGTAGGTTTTGACTATAAACCACACTTAAACTGCATTATCGACTGCTCAAACGCAGACACAGCTCTTAAAAACATGAATGAGAGCCGCAGAAGACAAGTGCGTATTGCATCCGAAGGCGGTTACGAAGTGAAGGTGGCAGACACAAAAGAAGAAATAGACAAATTTTACAAACTACTTTCAAATCATTATAAAACAAAAGTAAAGAAGCCTATTTTCCCAAAAGAGTTTTTTGAGCAAATAGTTTCACAAAAAGTTGGTGAAATTATGCTTATCAAAATAGATGGAAAAATAGTTTCTGGTATGCTACAACTATATTTTGCAGGTAAAACAGTGTACGACTATTATGTATTTGGTCTCGACACAGAATATCAAAGCAAATATCCTTCGGTTTTGGTTTATTGGGAGACTATTAAGCGTGCCGCTTCATTGGGCTACACTTGTTTCGACACCATGGGCGCAGGCACTCCAAACGTGCCATACGGTGTGCGCGATTTCAAACTTCGTTTTGGCTCTCACCTAGTAGAACACGGTCGTTTTCTTTGCATAAACAAGCCACTACTTTACAAACTAGGCAGTTTAGCAATAAAGTTAGGAGTTAGGAGTTAGGAGTTAGAAGTTAGAAGTCCAAATTAACTATATAATTATAATAAAAAACTAACTTTTTCTTGTGAAATAAAAAAAATATTCAGTATTTTTGCAAAAATTTATAAGAAAATGAAACAAAATCTAGTCGTCGTGTCTATTTTAGGCTTAGTGGTGGTAGTCCGCCGCTAATACGGGTAGGTTTTGTATATATAATAATATATGTGTAACCTTCCCTTTTTCGGAAGGTTTTTTTAATAATATAAGGTATATGAAAATCCAATTACGCAGTGCACAAAGCACAGAAGGAAGACGCATGGCAGGTGCCAGAGCATTATGGGCTGCCAACGGTATGAAGAAAGAACAACTTGGCAAACCTATCATCGCTATTGTTAACTCATTTACACAATTTGTTCCTGGTCACACACACCTACACAAAATAGGTCAAGAAATAAAAGCAGAGATTGAAAAACTAGGTTGTTTCGCAGCCGAATTTAATACAATTGCTATCGACGACGGCATTGCAATGGGTCACGATGGTATGCTTTACTCACTTCCTAGCCGCGACATTATTGCCGACAGCGTGGAATATATGGTAAACGCACATAAAGCTGATGCTATGATATGCATTAGCAACTGCGACAAAATCACCCCAGGTATGCTTATGGCATCTATGAGACTAAACATCCCTACCGTGTTTGTTTCTGGTGGTCCTATGGAAGCTGGCGAATGGAACAATAGAAAACTAGACCTTATCGATGCAATGGTAATGTCTGCAGACAAGTCTATTTCTGACGACGACGTTTCAAACATTGAACGTTCTGCTTGTCCTACTTGCGGTTGTTGTTCTGGTATGTTCACCGCAAACTCAATGAACTGCTTAAACGAGGCTATCGGTCTTGCACTTGTGGGCAACGGTACTATCCTTGCTACACACAAAAACAGACACAATCTGTTTATGAAAGCCGCTCACCTTATCGTTGAAAACACATATAAATACTATAGAGACGGCGATGATAGCATCCTACCAAAAAGCATTGCTACTCGCGACGCATTCCTAAATGCTATGAGCCTAGACATCGCTATGGGTGGTTCTACAAACACTATTCTTCACCTTTTGGCTATTGCTCAAGAAGCAGGAGTAGATTTCAATATGGACGATATCGACGCTCTTTCTAAGAAAACTCCTTGTCTATGTAAAGTGGCCCCAAATACTACAAAATATCACGTTCAAGACGTAAACCGTGCTGGCGGTATTATGGGTATTATGAACGAACTTGCACAAAAAGGTCTTGTAAACGCAAATGTAAACCGCGTGGAAGGCATTACACTTGCCGAGGCTATTGAAGAATACGATATTACAAAAGAAAACATTAGCGAAGCTGCTAAAAATATTTACTCGTCTGCTCCTTGCCGCAGATTTAATATTGAACTTGGTTCACAAGAAACTTACTACGATAGCCTAGACACCGACAGAAAAGAAGGTTGTATCCGTAGCGTAGAAAACGCATATACAAAAGATGGCGGTCTTGCTATCCTTAAAGGTAATATTGCTATCGACGGCTGCGTAATTAAAACAGCAGGTGTAGATGAAAGCATTTGGAAATTTACAGGTAAAGCAGTGGTATTTACATCACAAGAAGCAGCTTGCGACGGCATTCTTGGTGGCAAAGTAAAAGCTGGCGACGTGGTAATCATCACTCACGAAGGTCCTAAAGGTGGCCCAGGTATGCAAGAAATGCTTTACCCTACCTCTTATATTAAATCTATGCACCTTGGCAAAGAATGTGCACTTATCACCGACGGACGTTTCTCTGGCGGTACATCAGGTTTAAGTATCGGACACATTTCTCCAGAAGCAGCATCAGGTGGCAACATCGGACTAATCGAAGATGGAGATATTATTGAAATAGACATTCCAAACAGAAGCATCAATGTAAAACTTACAGACGAAGAACTAGCCGCTCGTAGAGAAAAAGAAATGGCACGCGGCAAAGACGCATTCACACCAAAAGACCGTAACCGTGTGGTTTCTAAATCGTTAAGAGCATACGCTTCACTTGTAAGCTCTGCAGACAAAGGTGCAGTAAGATTAATTTAAGACAAAAACAATACTCTATATATGGAAAAAATTTCTGGTGCTCAGGCACTTATCAAAGCATTATTAAATGAAGGTGTAGATACCATTTTCGGATACCCTGGTGGAGCTATCATACCAGTGTTTGATGCCATGTACGATTTCTACAACGACTTTAAATATGTTCTTACCAGACACGAACAAGGTGCTATTCACTCAGCACAAGGTTATGCACGTGTATCTGGCAAACCAGGTGTTTGTATTGTAACTAGTGGTCCTGGTGCTACCAACACTATTACAGGTATTGGCGACGCTATGCTAGACAACACTCCACTAGTGGTTATCACAGGTCAAGTGGGTAAATCACTTCTAGGTACAGATGCTTTCCAAGAAATTGACGTGGTAGGCATCACCCAACCTATTACCAAATGGAGTTACCAAATTCGTGACGAAAAAGAAATAGCATGGGCTGTGGCACGTGCATTCTATATTGCAAACAACGGAAGACCTGGTCCTGTGGTACTAGACTTTGCAAAAAATGCTCAAACTGCATTGGTAGATTTCAAACCAGAGAAATGCAATTTCATTAGAAGTTACATCCCTACTCTTCCACTTAAAACAGAAAAAGTAGAAAAAGCAGCTGAGCTAATCAACAACGCTAAAAAACCACTTGCACTTGTTGGTCACGGTGTAACAATTGGCAAAGCCGAAGAAGAACTAAAAGCATTTTTAGAGGTGGCAGACATTCCTGCTGCATGGACTATGCTTGGCGAAAGTGCTATGGCTACCGACTATCCTTTAAATAAAGGTATGCTTGGTATGCACGGCAACATTGGTCCTAACATCAAAACCAACGAATGCGACCTACTTATTGCCATTGGTATGCGTTTCGACGACCGCATCACTGGCGACCTTAACACATACGCAAAACAAGCAAAAGTAATCCACTTCGATATCGACCCAGCAGAAATAAACAAAAACGTGAAAGCAGACGTGGCTATTTTAGGCAACGTAAAAGAAACACTTCCTGCCGTAACAAAACTGCTAAATAAAAACGAACACAAAGAGTGGATTGCATCATTTGACGAATACGACAAAAAAGAATACGATAGCGTAATAAACAAAGAAGTTTACCCTACCGAAGGTCCTATCAAAATGGGCGAAGTGGTAAGAAAAATTTCTGATGCTACCAATCGCAAGGCAATCCTTGTTACAGACGTTGGTCAAAATCAAATGTGGGCTGCTCAATACCTGACTATTGATAAACCGCGTCATCATTTGACTTCCGGTGGCTGTGGTACCATGGGCTTTGGTTTACCCGGTGCTATGGGTGCAGCTTTTGCTAAACCGGATTCTCAAATCGTACACATTTGTGGCGATGGCGGTTTCAAAATGACCGGTATGGAAATGTTCACTGCAAGCCGTGAAAACTTGCCTCTTATCAGCATCGTAATCAATAACAGCTGCTTGGGTATGGTAAGACAATGGCAACAACTCTTCTACAACGAAAGATACTCTAACACTATTTTGACTGAGTTTGATTTTGTAGGCTTTGCTAAATCTTGTGGTGCTGACGGTAGAACTGTTACCACCTGCGAAGAATTTACTGAAGCTCTCAAAGAAGCTCAAGGTAGAACTAAACCCTTCTTGATTGAAGTCCAAATTGAACAAAGCGACTTGGTAGAACCTATGGTTGCTGCTGGCGCTGTTATCTACGACTTCGTAAAAACTCATATTTAACCGTCGATAAATATAGCCAATCCCTATATTTACTGATAAATTATTTTACTTAACTAGAGGTGTTTTATTATGGTACAAATTTATTACAACGAAGACGCGAATCTGGAATTATTAGCAGGTAAAACTGTTGCTATCATCGGCTACGGTTCTCAAGGTCACGCTCATGCGCTCAACTTGAAAGAAAGTGGCGTAAATGTTGTTGTTGGCTTGTATGAAGGCTCCAATTCTTGGGCTAAAGCAGAAGCTGCTGGCCTCAAAGTTATGGTTGCTGCTGAAGCTGCAAAAGTTGCTGACGTAGTAATGATCCTCATTCCGGACGAAAAACAAGCTGCTACCTACTATAAAGATATCGAACCGAACCTGGAACCGGGCAACGCTTTGGCATTCGCTCACGGCTTCAACATTCACTTCAACCAAATCGTTCCTCCTGCTGGCATCGACGTATTCATGGTAGCTCCGAAAGGCCCCGGCCATTTGGTTCGCCGTACTTATGTTGAAGGTAGCGGTGTTCCCGTATTGGTAACCGCTTACCAAGATGCTACCGGTAAAGCATTTGACCTTGCTTTGGCTTATGCTAAAGGTATTGGCGGTACCCGTGCTGGCGCTTTGGAAACCACTTTCCGCGAAGAAACTGAAACCGACCTCTTCGGTGAACAAGCAGTTCTCTGCGGTGGCGTAACTGCCCTCATCACCGCTGGTTATGAAACCCTCGTTGAAGCTGGCTACGCTCCGGAAAGCGCATACTTCGAATGCATGCACGAAATGAAACTCATCGTTGACTTGATGTATGAAGGTGGCATGGCTAAAATGCGTCACTCCATCTCCAACACCGCTGAATATGGCGACTATGTAACCGGTAAACGCATCATCACCGCTGAAACCAAAGCTGCTATGAAACAAGTATTGGCAGAAATTCAAGACGGTACCTTTGCTAAAAACTGGATCCTTGAAAACCAAGCTAACCAAGCTAACTTCAAAGCTATGCGTCGTAAAGGTGCACAACATCCCATCGAAGAAGTTGGTGGCCAACTCCGCAGCATGATGTCCTGGATGAAAAAGAAATAATTAAAAATTACGAAACCGCCGAGAAATCGGCGGTTTTTTATTGAAAAGATATTGCAATTTTAAAATAGTAATGGTATAATCAACAGGCTTGTGTATATATTTCTATATATACTTCTTCTGCTCACTTAGTGGGCCAAAGTCCAAAGGAGGAGGTGATTTCGTGAAAGCTTACGAAATTATGTACATCGTTAAACCCGTTGAAGAGGAAGCATTTGAAGCTGTTGTTGCTAAATTTGACAACCTCATCACTGCAAACGGTGGTAATGTAGAAAAAACCGATCGCTGGGGCAAAAAACGCCTTGCTTACGAAATTCAAGACCTGAATGAAGGCTTGTATGTTCTCGTAACCTTCACTGCTGAACCCGCTGCAGTAAAAGAACTTGATCGCGTTATGAAAATTACCGACGAAGTTCTGCGCCATATGATCATTAGAAAGGGTGAATAATCCATGAATAAGATTATTCTTATGGGCCGTTTGGTGCGTGACCCTGAAGTGCGCTACACTCAGACTGGCAAAGTTGTTTGCCAATTCACCATCGCGGTTGACAGACCTTTTAGTAATCAAGAAGGCCAAAGAGAAGCTGACTTTATTCCCGTAATTGTATGGGGTAAACAAGCTGAATTATGCGGGAACAGTCTCACAAAAGGACAAAGAGTTCTTGTTGAAGGCCGTTTACAAATCCGTAGCTACGATGCAAAAGATGGTTCTAAACGTTGGGTAACCGAAGTTATTGCCAATAGCTTTGAGTTTAT
>CALDPN010000106.1 GCA_937911235.1 uncultured Bacteroidales bacterium | reverse complement strand
ATAGTTTAAATCTAGCTGCAAACGGCGGTGATGCTAGTATCTTAACAATGACACATCCTGATATTAACTCTTTAATTAATGCAAAAGATATCGTTGATTTATCAAGCATTTTAGAAAAGGACGTAGATGGTAAAGGCGTTAAGTTGAGTGCTAAATTCCAAAATTTAGAAGAAATTAAAGCACAATATCCAGATAATATTTATAGCATTGTAAAAATTTTAGATAAACTAGATAAATTAAACTATTCTCAACAAACTGAAGAGGCTGAAAATTTAAGAAAAATGTTTATGGCTATGGCTATGGATATAAGAGTTATATTTATAAAACTTGCAGATCGTCTTCACAATATGAAAACAATATACGCTTTAGATGAAAGAAAACAAAAAGAAATGGGCCTACTGGATGACACCTTCTATGGTGGATGAAATACAAAAAATGGTGGATGAAGGCCATGCAAAATCAAAAGGTGATTTTGTTCGTGATGCAGTTGATTTCTATCTGAATTACTTGAAAACGCAAGAGAGTTTAGACTTCATTTCGTCACTACTTGCAACAGCTGTTCGAAATGAACTCGGTGGTTTTGAAAAAAATGTGTGCGAAATGTTGTTTAAAGTTGCAGTAGAAAATGCAAAACAGAGTCGCATGATGGCATATATAAATGATATTTATGATACTGTTAATGAATTTATTGAATCAGAAGCAACTAAGTTTGTATCTGCTCCAGAGTGTGGTTGAACGTTAGCCCAGCAAGCACCAAAGATTTCTTTTAGACGGTCGATAGCAAGTTGTTCACTTTCATCTACCACTTCACAACCACCATAGTAACGTTTGCCTGGGTAACCTTCTGCATATTTGTTGGTCAATACAGAACCCATAGCTTCCATTACTTGGTCGCTAACAAAGTTTTCAGAAGCGATTAACTCGATGCCTTTCATTTGGCGTTCGCGTTCTCTTTTAATAATGTCAAAAATAGCTGAATCCCTTTTCATAATTTGAGAATTTATATTTATAAAGTTTCGAATATTCTTTCTAATTGTGCTTCGTCCATTACAAGTACCTGACGACCTTTGCTACCATCTTGTGGGCCTACAATGCCTGCAGCTTCAAGTTGGTCCATAATTCTACCAGCACGGTTGTAGCCAATAGAGAATTTACGTTGAATCATAGATGTAGAACCACTTTGGTTTAGCACCACTAGGCGAGCAGCGTCTTCAAACATTGCATCGCGTTGGCTCATATCTATACCTCTCATATTGGTGTCGCCACCATCGCCAAGGTCTACTTCAGGAAGATAGAATGCGTGAGTATAACCTTGTTGGTTACTAATAAATTCACATATTTCTTCTACTTCTGGAGTGTCAACCAATGCACATTGCACACGAGTAAGGTCGTTGCCTTGAGTGAATAATAAGTCGCCACGTCCTACAAGTTGGTTTGCACCAGGAGAGTCTAGGATAGTGCGTGAGTCTATCATAGAAGACACCTTAAATGCTAAACGACCTGGGAAGTTTGCCTTGATAGAACCAGTAATAATATTGGTAGATGGACGTTGTGTGGCTATAATCATGTGAATACCTGCAGCACGAGCAAGCTGTGCTATACGTGCAATAGGCATTTCTACTTCTTTGCCTGCTGTCATAATAAGGTCGGCAAACTCATCAATGATTACTACCATATAAGGTAGGTAGCGGTGACCATTTTCAGGGTTTAGCTGACGAGAAGTAAATTTAGCATTATACTCTTTAATGTTTCTTACGTGTGCTTTTTTTAGCAAGTCGAAACGAGTGTCCATTTCTTTACAAATAGACTGAAGAGTTTGAGTTACTTTTGTTACGTCTGAAATAACAGCATCTTCACTATCTTCTAGTTTTGCAAGGAAATGTTTTTCAATGGTAGAGTATAGTGTAAACTCTGTCTTTTTAGGGTCGATTAGTACAATCTTAAGTTGCGAAGGGTGTTTTTTGTAAAGTAAAGATGTAATAATCGCATTCAGTCCTACGGACTTTCCTTGACCTGTGGCACCTGCAACAAGTAGGTGAGGTAGTTTACACAAATCTAGCATAAACACCTCGTTTGTAATAGTCTTACCAATAGCAATAGGAAGGTCGAAACTAGTGTTTTGGAACTTCTCAGAAGCAATAAGCGAGCGCATTGGTACTATTTGTGGTTTCTTGTTTGGAACCTCAATACCTACGGTGCCTCTACCAGGGATAGGTGCAATAATACGTATGCCAGTAGCTGCTAGAGATAGTGCTATATCGTCTCCTAGATTGCGGATTTTGCTAATACGGATACCATCGTCTGGCACTATTTCGTAAAGAGTAATAGTAGGACCTACTGTGGCATCTATTTTCTTAATAGTAATGCCGTAGTTTCTCAAGGTTTGAGTAATTCTTTCCTTGTTTTCTTGTTGTTCTGCAGCATCTACACTCTTAAGTTCGCCGTAGTCTTTAAGAAGGTCGTATGATGGATATTTGTAATATTCAAGGTCTAGAGTAGGGTCGTAGTCTTTATTTTGTTCTACAAGCTCAGAACCTTCTCCCTCTGCCACAGTAACGGTAAATTCTACTTCTTCATTTTCTTTTTCTTCTACATTTTCGTAATCGTCTTGGGTGTCAACTTCTTCCTGTTCTTCTACATTTTCTTCTTCAGGCTCTACAATTTCTTCTTCTTCATCATCTTCTTCGATTAGTTGAACCTCGTTTTCTTGAGTAGGTTCTACCTCTGGAGAAGTTTTTTCCTCTATGTCAACAACATTAAATTCGATTTCTTCTTGAGCTTTTTCGTCTTCTATGCGTTCTCTGCGTAGTTGATTTTTTCTAGCTATGTATGCAGAAATACGTTTTGTCCAGCTAATAGCAGAATCGATAAGGAAAATAAGAAGAGAAAGTATAATGATAGCACCCAAACCTACATTGCCAATAAGTGTAGATAGATATGCTACAATTTCGTTGCCATGATTGCCACCAAATTGAATATAAGGAGCAACGCTCAATGTAGGGATAACAAATGCAGTGGCAATAGAACCCCAAATGGTAACAAAAAATAGATTGATAAGTTTTTTAGGTAGATTGTATTCGCCTAGTGGGTGAATAAGTTGCACACCAACTCTTAGCAAGAACCATGGCCAAAATAAAGTGGCAATACCAAACCATTGATTTATGATAGTGTTAGCCATTTTTGCTCCCACGTAGCCAATCCAATTTTCGTAAGCTTTTGTTTCTTTGGTGGCTTCTTCTAGGCTATGTTTTAGTAGATTATAATCATTGTCGCCGTATAGAAGAAATGAGAATAGTGAAGAAAAAAGATAAAAGGCACAAAAGATAAACAAAATTCCTATAATGATGCGAACCTTTTCGTTTGAGAAAAAGTTCCTGATTTTCAATAGGATACTTGGGTTGTTTGTCTTTTTTGCCATTTTATTTTCAAATTTAGTGCAAAAGTAGTAAAAACTTTTATTAATACCTTATTAAAATAAAGATATTTATTAACATCTTTACAGATATTCAATTTTAACATTTAAACTTCATTTTCTTTTTTTTTGTTAATTTTTAATATTTAAACTTGTTTTCTTCTTTTATATTTAACAAAATTTGAATATTTTTGGGGACTCTTTAACTTTAAACATTAATTTATGAAAAAAATCCAGAATTACTTGTTACTTCTGATGCTGCTATTTGGTAATGCGATAGCTGTTTTAGCAAGTAACTACGGCGATGTCTATAAGGCAACTCGCTCGGATTTCCGCGATGAGTCTATTTACTTTGTAATGACGACTCGTTTCTTCGACGGAGATGAATCAAACAACGTACAATGTTGGGATAATCAATCTGCCAATGCAGACGACCCACCTTGGCGTGGAGACTTCAAAGGTCTTATTGAGAGATTAGACTACATTAAGGCTTTAGGCTTTACTGCAGTGTGGATTACTCCAATTGTGGAAAATGCTTCAGGCTATGACTATCACGGTTATCACGCTCACGACTTTAGCAAAGTAGATCACCGCTATGAGTCTAAAGGTGTTGGTTTCCAAGAACTTATCAATGCTGCTCATGCAAAGGGTATGAAAATTATCCTTGATATCGTTCTTAACCACACAGGTAACTTTGGTGAGGCAAATCTTTGCAAACTATTTACTCGTGACACCACAATCTCTAAACAAGCAGATATTGACGCTTGTATGATTCCTTATACCAAAAAAGATGGTGGTAGATTGCCAGATAATTATTTAAGTAGTATAGAAAAACAATATGGTTGGCGTCTAGCTCAAATGAAGAATACAGATGGTCAAAACAACGATAGCAAAAACTATTGGCACCACTATGCTCACTTCAACTGGGATAATCATACTCGTTGGCATGGTCAAATTGCTGGTGACTGCGTTGACTTAAACACAGAAAACCCATACGTTACTAATTATTTAGTAGAATGTTATGGTAAATTTATTGCCATGGGTGTAGACGGTTTCCGTATCGATACATCTGGTCACATTTCTCGTTTGACATTCAATAAAGCATTCCTTCCTCAATTTACTGCTCTTGCAGAACAATACAAGGCTAAACGTAATGGTGGTCCATTCTTTATGTATGGTGAGGTTTGTGCTCGTGAACGTAACGTAACATATCGTAATACACAATACGCTTCTCCTTATTTCTATACATGGAAAGAAACTAAGAACTATTCTTGGGATACAAGTGAAACTTCTTGGAATAACATTGTAGTAAAAGAAGGTGAACTTGGTAATCACACCAATATGAAATCTGTTGAACAAACAGCGGTAGATTATGCTGGTGAAAGTAACTTACCAAACTCTAGCAATGCATTCTTAAGTGGTAATAAATATCATACTCCAGACTATTCAAAATGGAATAACTTCAGTGTAATTGACTTCCCAATGCACTGGAATTTTAAAACTGCTGCAGAAGCATTTGGTGTAAAATCTGGCGATAAATATTACAATGACGCTACATATAACGTTGTTTATGTAGACTCACATGACTACGCTCCAGACGGTGCTCCAGAAAGTGTTCGTTTTGAACAAGACGAAAGTGTATGGGCAGAAAATGCTTCATTGATGTTTACATTCCGTGGTATTCCTTGTATTTATTATGGTTCTGAAATTCAATTTAGAAAAGGTGCTGCTATAGACAAAGGTCCTAATGGTCCTCTTTCTGAAACAGGTCGTGCTTATTATGGTGGCTATATTACAGGTGATATTAATGCAACAGGCTTTGCAGAATATACAGCTACAGGTAATGCTAACGCAACACTTAAACACCCTCTAGCTCTTCACTTCCAACGCTTGAATCAAATTCGTATGGCTGTGCCAGCGCTACGTAAAGGTCAATATAGCACCGATGGTTGTAATGGTACTTTTGCATTCAAACGTCGTTATACAGACTCTAAAACAGACTCTTACTGTCTTGTAACTATTAGTGGTGGTGCTACATTTAGCGGTATTGAAAATGGTACATATATTGATGTAAATGCTAATAAAACAGTTACTATGAAATTAGAAGAATTAGGTGTTTTATTAAAATTAGAATTTATTACTCATAGTTATCCACATGACTGGAGAACTAAAAAACCAATTATCTTCAGAACTACTCCACAATGGTTTGCATCAATTGAAGGCTTAAAGAAAGATATGATGCAAGCAATTAGTGATGTTAAATGGATTCCATCATGGGGTGAAGTAAGACTTGGTAATATGGTTAAAGATCGTAAAGATTGGTGTATTAGTAGACAAAGAGCATGGGGTGTTCCAATCCCTGTATTCTATTGCGAAGATTGTGG
>CALDPN010000105.1 GCA_937911235.1 uncultured Bacteroidales bacterium | reverse complement strand
AAAACTATACCATGTAGTAATAACCACGGTCTGATCCAGAATACCGAAATTCTGCTTTTTATATTCCCTTTCTAACGAGCGTACTCCCTCGTTTGTATATGTCACTAAATAAATGTATTTTGTACTGTTAGCAGCTAATGCAATAGCTTCTTTGCATATGCCATAGGTTTTTCCATTCCCTGCTGCAGCAAAAACAACACTATTATTCATCATCTACACATCCTATGGCGCGGCGAATATGAGCAGGATACGATATATTAGAACCGCTTTGAAATACTCGCATACTCCATTCAGTTTTATTCTTCGTCATAAAACTCTGTAATTGATCTGGTGTTATTTTATCTTTGCCCCACTTTGTCCAATCAGTACATGTAGTTTTATCTTCAATAACAAGTTTATATTCATACATATATTTTTTAGTTATAGGTGTTGGAATTGGATTTGGTGTTGGATTTGGTGTTGGTTTTGGTTCAGGTGCTTTATATGTGCTAGATGTTGTCTTTTGATATTCAGCATCTGCACTACTCTTCCAATAAGTTGGGTTTGTAGTTTTAGTACCTGTTTTTGAAGACACCATATATTTGTCATAGCTTGCAGAGTTTCCTCCAGCGAAGTCAACTTTTCCTTTGTAACTAGGATTATATTGGATATAGTATCCCATACTATCTCCTGTTCTAATCCAAATCCATTGGTTACCATTACCATCTTTCCAAATATTTTGAGAGTCCATATTTTTTCCACCATAACTAGTAGAACCTTTAAGACCTGTTTGTCCAACTGTTTTACCTGTCTTCTTCAATTTAGAACCATTTATAGTATTAGGCTGGTAACCATTACTAAAATAAGTAGTACCTGTAGAATATGGTGATGACATTGTTGCCATAAATTACACGTCCTTTCTAAACATTAGTGTCGTCTTTTTTACCGAATAAAGACTGAAACACTAACATTATAATTGCAGTTATAGTAGCAGGTTCTAATTTATTATTAACTACAGTATAAACGAACACTGCCATAGCTGTGAATGTAACGAGAGACTTTACCTTAATAAGGTTAAGAAGAGCAGTTATGATTTTCTCTTTCATAACTACACCTTCTTTAATGCGCTGGCTTTATAGAAACCAGTAGTAACTCCGTTTAATCCCACTTGGTATGGGTATGGACGTCCTGAATATATATTCATTATTTCTCTAGTCCATCCTAACCCATAAGCAGTATTAGAATTACCATTACTAGAACCATTCCCTGTTCCAACGATTACAACTTTGTCTCCCTTATTAAGTGTAATCTCAGCTGGTTTTGGTTTTGGTGCTTCAGGTTTACCTACACCTTTATCTACTAATGCTTGAACAGCATCGTATCTAATACCTAGTTTTTCTTTTCTTTCGTCACCATTTCCAAATTCTCCTGCCCAAACTCTTTTAGCAAGTTCTTCGTCAGACACTCCTGGGAATGGGTCAACAGCTTCAGCAGGTTCAACATAGTTATAGTTTTCAACATTTTGGTATTCACCGCCATTGATGTCTTTCATACCTAAATGTAAGTGGATACCAGTAGCCCAACCAGTCATACCAGTTGTACCAAGTTTAGTACCTTCCTTAACTTTTTGTCCTGCTTTAACTGAGATACTATCTAAATGATAGTGTAAGAATTTCTTACCTATTCTTGGGTAAGCAACCCATACGAATTTAGCATTACCACCTGCAGCGTCTACACCACAACTGATGATGTATCCATCTTCAACTGCATATTGTGGTACTTTTTTATTATTAGTACCATAGTCAATACCATTGTGGAAATCTGAAACTTCTTGTCCGTTTAACCAATAAGTTCTAGGTCCCCAACCAGATGTAATGTAATAAGGGTCTTTAAATATTTTTTCTACTATTTTCATATTATTCCTCCCCGTCTCCATTTTGACCTGTTATAATAGGTTCATTATTTTCATCTGTTATAACAAAAGTTTCTTCAACTTCTATTGGTTTTACTTTAGCCATTTTTATTCCTCCTTCTATTTCATAAGAATTGTTTCAATCTTATGTTCTATTTCAACAAGTAAATCGTGTTGTGTGTTTAAACTTGTTTGTAATAAATCTAAAGTCTTAGAAATATTAGCATTAGTACTAGAGAGTTCACGAAGAATACTCGTGTTCTGCTCTAGAGTTTTATTTACACGGTCTTTGTTCTTAACCCAGTCAAACAAGAATATACCTGCTATGACAACGAGAACACCGTAGTCCACAATTACGTGTACTATGTCTTCCATAATGAGCCCTCCTTTATCTTTTCACTTACATTATAATATATATTTATCATAATTACAATACCTTCACATTACCCTTTTTGACTTCAGTCTTGGTTCCATTAGTATCTATAAGATACATTTTATGTTTACCTGTTTTAGACCCATTCTCGTTTATAACATAACAGAATGAATCTGCAGGTGTAGTAACGTTAACAGAACCTGAATTGCTAGTAGCACCTGAACGAACTGTATACGCAGTAGCATAAATCTTATAAGTTGTTTCTGGTGTTAACTTGTCAAACGTAACAGTTCCTGACCCACCTGTGATATCTTTATAAAGACTTCCACAGTAAACTCTAATCTTACTTGTATTGTTTTTATCCTTCGAAGTAACTGATACACTAATAGTAAATGGGTCGGATGCAGATGCACTCGGAGTATTACAACCTACAGTGTTTGGATGTGTTTGGACAGTTAATTTACTAGACGTGTTCCATACCCAGTTAGATGACCTACGACATTTAGTGTACACACTATATGTTGTATTTGCTGAAAGACTTGAGATTGTATACTTTCCACTAGATACGGAAGCTGTTTTATAGGTGCTTCCACCATCTGTAGAATATTGAAAGGAGTCACAAGTCTGTCCCGTACTAACATTTATAACTGCAGAGGTTGTACTTACACTATTTAACGAATGTGATATTGAGGAAGCAGCACGGTCTATTTGTGGTAATGTAACGTCCCAAGCATAACCACTACTTTCTACATAGCAAGTTCCAGGACCATAACCACCAGCAGGTGCTTTACAATGTATCCACAAGTTTATAGCTTTTTTACCATCCGTTCCGTGGTCAATAGTGTAATCTCCACCCATCATTACATATTCATTATTAGAGTCCCAAGAATAACAATAACCAGACGCCCAGTCATAGTTATGTGTCGTCCAATCTAATCTAATGAAGGCACCACCTAGGTAATTTCCTTCCCAAGCAAAGCCTGTACTCTTAGACCAGTTTACGAGTTGGATACGTACTACAGATTGATTATTACGAGCATCTTGACTAACTAACCATACACGACCATATACCTTATAGTTACTAGTCCAGTTAGTACAAGTTCCTTGTTTATTACTTAATAATGTTAATGCCATCTAATCACCTACAATGCTATCCATAAAGTTTTACGACTTGAGTCTGCTGAAGGTTGTGAAGAACTAATAACGATTCTTGGTCCTGAATATTTAATGGTTGCGTTGTTACCTGAAGTAGAGACATTAATGTCAGTACCTGCTTTAATATTTCCAACAACTAATCTATTCCCTTCAAGAGTAGAGACCCTACTTTCAGCTTGTGTAATACGATAGTATTCATCATACCAAGATAATGTATTAAGTGCAGTAGAACCAGACACTGATGTTGGTATGAATAAGTTCAGTAACTGTGGATTGTTAGAAATTTGAATCTCATATTCTAATGATATACCATTAGCACAAGGATATAAACGTAACGTACCTACATTGCCGCCTGTATTTAATGCCGTACTTTGAGCAGTAGTACATTCATAAGAACCGTGTTTAAGCGCTCTTAATTCACCAACAGTATAATACGTTCCTGAAGGTGAAGGCATTGCACCACGTGTAATGAATGAATCATTAACTAATGCATCTACATTTGTTTTATGTGCGAAGATACTTGCATCAACACCTTGCCCATTTAATAGGACTGTGTTAGCAACTTGTGCTGTACGAACTGTGTCAGGACTATAAGTTGGATTTCCTTCAGCATCCAATCCTGTATTTAAAGCATAACTTCCTCTAGGCATCAGTTCGTCTACGATATCGTCTGGTAAATAATCTAGTTCAAGATTAGTAATACGTGTGTTATGTTGAGCAAGTACAGCATCTTGTTCCAAGTTAACACTACGAATACCTGTAATGGCTTCTTCAGTTATTCCAACACGTGTTTCTAATGATGTAAGTCTAGTACCATATTGATTGTTTATAAGGTCAATATTAGCTAAACGATTGTTTTGTGTAGTGTTTAAAGAATCAATATTATCTAAACGACTATAAACATCCATAAAAGTATTAGCATCTGCTGCTGTTGCAGCATCAATATATTCTTTTACTTGTTTAGAACTAGGAATTTTATTATCGTTTTCTTCAAGCGGTCCATCGAAAGTACGTGATAGACTAGCTCCAGAAAGTAATCCACTATCATCAGCTACATCAGCATGTGAAGCATCGTCAGCGTGATATACATCCTGTACTAATTTAGTAGCAGGGTCATTAATAATAGCATTTAATACTTCTGAATTGTGGTCAGATGCAGCTAATAACAGATTGAATACGTTATTAAAATCTTCAGCTGTAACAATATCTTGTTTTTTATATTCTAGTTTTTGACGAATATACATTGGATTAAATTGTTCCATATTTTTATTCCTCCTATCTACCGTGCATCAAACGGTACACCCAAATGATGTCGGATAATTCATAACTTTTAATATCTCTATTTATAAACTCGCCAGAGATAAAGCGTCCTTTACCTGCTAACAATAAATGGGTACGTAATAAAGTTGTATCTGGAAATTTAGAAAAGTCCAGTATCCACTCATCTAAAGCTGTAGAACCCATAAAGTCTAAGTTAGTCGTTTCGTATGTATTAACGTATATATGCCCATAGTCATAAGATTGCGGGTTTTCATTGTGTTCCATTTGATAAACAACATTCATTCCACCCGCGACAAAGGCTAGAATAGAGATAGAAAATATTCCTAAACAAATCTGATTAACGGTAAGTGTCTGAAGTCTTCCCTGATGTTGCAAAATCAAATAAAGAAGTTCAAAATATTGAAGTTTGTAGTGAATGTCATCCATTTAATACTGGAAGACAAGGAAGCAAATCTAGAAGTACAAATATAGAAATAAATAATCTTTTTAGAATATTTACTTAACCTATCCAAAACTATATTTTTATTATTAATTGAATTAAATAATAAATATCCTAATATAAATTAGTAAATGATGTACAAATTTATAGGAGGATATTTTTTTATGGAAGAAAAGGATATATATGGTGATATTGCAAATATAGTAGTGGGTGTTGGTTTACTAGTTGGCTTAGTAAGTACCTTATATGCTATTAAAAAATACAACAAAAAAGAGGATAAAAATGAAGGCAATAATTCTAGCATCAGCGAGCAACCATAAAATTAAAGAATTTAAATCAATGTTAGATGGTTATGAAGTGTTGTCACTCGCAGACATCAAATTTTTTGATGATATTGAAGCAAAAAAACCACACACGGCGCATAATGTTTTAAAATTCTGTAAAGGCTTAGTGAATTACTGCATCAATAAAAAAATAATAAATAATTATAAATAAATTAAGAGAGAAATCTCTTTTTTATTTATAAAAAAACCGAAAGGACGATTTATGTGAAAACACGCAAAAAACTTTTATGTATGATTCTGGCATTTCTGCTAGTAGCTTGTAGTATGTCAGCAGTCATCACATCCTATGCAGATGATTCTGTGAATCTTCT
>CALDPN010000104.1 GCA_937911235.1 uncultured Bacteroidales bacterium | reverse complement strand
ATATTATTTTAAATTTTATTCATTTTGGACTGCAAAGGTAATAAAATAATTTATATAAACAAAAAATTTTACATTTTAAATTATTTTCAATTTTTTTTAATCCTATTTTAAACTACTTTTTTATATTTTTGTGTGATAAAAAATAAAAGAACTATGAAAAGAATTATTCTAACATTAATTTCTGCAATGTTTATGTTGTCGACATTTGCAGTAAATAAAAGTACATATACTTTTGCAGTAAAAGATACTTCAGAGTTGAAACTAGACGTTTATATGCCAGATGATACTCTTTCTGAGCATCCATGTCTTGTTTTTGCCTTTGGCGGAGGCTTTAAAATGGGTGCAAGAGACGAGGAGTCTTATCAAAAATTTCTTACAGAAATAGCAGAAAATGGCATAGTAGGGGTGAGTATCGACTACAGACTTGGTCTTAAGGATAAGAAAATCAAAAACCTAATTCAGCTTGCTAAGATTTTAGAAAACTCTGTAGATATGGCAGTGGAAGATATGGCCTGTGCAGTGAAATATGTGCTTGGTAATGCGGAAAATCTGAAAGTAAATCCAAAACAAATAATGCTTTCTGGCTCTAGTGCAGGTGCTATAACTGCCTTGCAAACAGATTATTACTTGTGCAATTCAAGAATACAAAATTTGCCAGAAGATTTTCGTTTTGCAGGTGTAATCTCATTTGCTGGCGCGGTGGCTTCTTTTGGTGAAAAACTTGAATATAAAACTCAGCCAGCTCCAGTGCTATTTATGCACGGCACAAAAGATGAACTAGTTACATACAATAAAAAGGTGGTACTTAAACGTGGTATGTATGGTTCAAATTATTTGATAGAAAATATTTGGGTAAAAAACAATTGGCCATATATGGCACTAAGATTTAGAAACTTTGGTCACGAAGTAGCAATGCTTGGTTTTAAGGAAAATGTGCCTACAGTATTAGAATTTATAGATAAATTTGTTTTAAATCCTACTAAATTCTACGTTGAAGATATTACAATTGCCGAGCAAGGGGTAAATGAACCTCTTCTTCAACTTGGCACAGATGGCCTTTATGGTGACGCAGAAGTTATAATCTCGGATGAGGTTATAGAAAGAATAAAATGAAAAGATTAATAACTCTTTATATTGCATTATTTTCTGTTTTGTCTGTTTATTCACAGACATTAATAGCAAAGGTAACGGATGGCACAGAGCCAATGCCGTATGTGTCTGTATATCTAAAAGAAAATCCAGAAATAGGTACAATTAGCGATATGGAAGGTGTGTTTACCTTGCCAGATTTGCAAAAAAATACCACTGTGGTTTTATCTTTTATTGGGTATAAAACAATGGAACTAAAGTTTAAAAAAATCCCTACAGATACCATAAATATCACCATGGTGGAACAACCCATTATGCTTACAGAAACACTTATTCCGTCTAAGACTAAAAAACTTAGTAAACGTAAGCAAATGAAGCAGTTGCTTGCCGATGTTAAGAAGCAAATGCTAAAAGATTTTCCAGAGGAAGTGAGAAAATATAGAATTGTTTCCGACTATGATTTTTATGAAAAGGGTAGGATAGTTGCCCGTGAGGAAATTATCGGTACAGTGGCAGAAATACCAAATATAGGAATGAAAAATACAGACTCTATTCAGATGGTAATAGATGTTTGTAAGAGATTTAGAGATAGAAATGTGCAATACAAACTCGACTCCATACGAGCTGGTAAATTTAAAGATAATAGAAATCAGCGACTTGCAAATCTTCCCGATTCTAGTAAGTTTATACACAGAGTGTTGTGGGGCTCAGATATTAAATGGTTGTTTTTAGAATTAGATGGAAAAGTGTCGAAATGGACAATGGAAGAACAAGATTCTACTTTCTTGCTCACTTACAGAGATAAGAAAAATTATTTTGGGATAGTAAAATACGAACTAGTTTTAAATTACATTTTAGATATTTACTCGTATAGGGTAAAAAGTCTGTCGCAGTCGCTAAAAGTGAACGCAAATATTCCATTTGGATATAAACTAGATGCCGATCAACTAGCCATAATAAATGTGGTAAACTTGGCAGGTGAGGAGCATGCAAAATATAGGGCAAAATATATAGATGCAGATATAAAACGCAATATTATTTACAGAGAAGAATACGACCAGGTAATACCTTCTGAAAAGAATGTTATTACTAAGGTAGAGATGGCTGAGCGCAAGCATAATAAGCCAATCTATGTGCATCAAACAGGTTCTATCAAAGTGGTCTCTGCGCAAACTTCAGCCGTGAAAACCTTTACAAAAGAAGAGGTAAATCAATCGTTTCCTGTTATAGAAACTCTTTTAGACTAAAAAAGTGATATATTAAGGTGTATTTCTTTTGATTTTAGGTGTTTTTCTAAAGAAAAATGCCTAAATTTGCGTGCTTATAAAAAACTACACATAAAAATTAAATAGTATGACACAAAAGAAATTAAACTTTTTGGCAGACTTTCCTGCAATTTCAACACAGGAATGGATGGACAAAATTACAGCAGACCTTAAGGGAGCTGACTTTTCTAAAAAGTTAGTATGGAGAACTCCAGAAGGTTTCAATGTAAACCCTTTCTATCGTGCAGAAGACATAGAAGGTTTACTAACTACTAAATCTGCTCCAGGCGAATTCCCATACGTTCGCGGTACCAAAGCCGACAACAATTGGAAAATTCGTCAAAACATTGATGCTAAATGCGCTAAAGCTGCTAATGAAAAAGCTCTTGACGTATTAGGAAAAGGTATTAACTCATTAGGAATTAAAGTAAACAAAGCAGAACTTAGCGAAGAGTACATTGCAACTCTTTTAAACGGTATCGATGCTACTAAAGTTGAATTAAACTTCAAAGTATGTGTTAAAGAAGCAGCTAAACTTGCTTCTCTACTTAAAGCATATTTCGCTGCAAATAAATATGACCTATCTGGGGTTTATGGTTCTATTTGCTGCGACCCAATCAATAGAATGCTTCTAAAAGGCAAAAAACTTTCTGCAGAAGAAATCACCAATATCTTAATTGAAGTTCTTCAAGAAGCAGAAGCACTAGTAAACTTCCCAGTTATTGGTGTAAATGCAGTTAGCTTCAACAATGCAGGTGTTTACTGCGCACAAGAACTAGGTTATGCTTTAGCATGGGGTAACCAATACCTAGAACTTCTTACAGAAGCAGGAGTAGATCCAATGGTAGCAAAATCTATCAAATTTGCTTTTGGTGTAGGTGGTAACTACTTCATGGAAATTGCAAAATTCCGTGCAGCTCGTTTATTATGGGCAAAAATCGTAGAAGCATACAATCCTTCTTGCCTATGCGCTGCAAAAATGAAAATCCACGCAGAAACATCTACATACAACAAAACTATTTATGATGCACACGTAAATATGCTTCGTACTCAAACAGAAGCTATGAGTGCTGCTCTAGGTGGTGTAGACTCACTTACAGTTCTTCCTTTCGATGCTACATTCAAAGCATCTGACGAGTTCTCAGAACGTATTGCTCGTAACCAACAATTATTATTAAAAGAAGAATCAAACTTCGATAAAGTTATCGACCCTGCTGCAGGTTCATACTATATCGAAAGCCTAACTGCTATGATTGCTCAGCAAGCTTGGAAAATCTTCTTAGATATTCAAAATGCTGGTGGTATGCTTGCTGCTATCGAAAGTGGCTCTATCTTTGCAGCAGTTAAAGAAACTGCAGACAAACGTAAAAAAGACGTTGCATCTCGCAAAGAAATCCTTCTTGGTACAAACCAATTCCCTAACTTCAGCGAAATGGCTGCAGAAAAAATTGCAAACAAAGAATGTGCTTGCAAATGTGGTTGTACAGTAGAAACTTCTGGTGTAGCTCTTCCTACAGAACGCGCTGCAGAAGAATTTGAAACTCTACGTCTTGCAACAGAAGCATCAGCTAAACGTCCAAAAGCATTTATGCTTACAATTGGTAACTTAGCAATGCGTCTTGCTCGTTCTCAATTCTCTTGTAACTTCTTCGCTTGTGCTGGTTACGAAGTTATCGACAACCTAGGCTTCTCTACAGTAGAAGAAGGTGTAGCAGCTGCAAAAGCTGCAGGTGCAGATATTATCGTACTATGTTCTAGCGATGATGAATATGCCGAACTAGCTATCCCTGCTTTCCAAGCAGTAGGTGGCGAACAAATCTTCGTTGTAGCAGGTGCTCCAGCTTGTATGGAAGATTTGCAAAAAGCTGGTATCGAGAACTTTATCCATGTTCGTGTAAACGTGCTTGAAACTCTAAAAGGCTTTAATAACAAATTAGGCATTTAATAGAAGGAGAAATTATTTATGAAACCAAATTTTAATAATATAGATATTAAGTCTGTTCAAGCTAGTGCTTTCGCAGGCAACAACGAATCAAACTGGACTACAGCGGAACAAATCCCTGTGAAACCAGTTTACACAGCAGAAGATACAGAAAACTTAGATTTTCTAAACTATGCATCTGGTCTTCCTCCATTCCTACGTGGACCTTATAGCGCTATGTACCCAATGCGTCCTTGGACCATTCGTCAATACGCAGGCTTCTCTACCGCAGAAGAATCAAACGCATTCTATCGTAGAAACTTAGCATCTGGTCAAAAAGGTCTTTCTGTAGCATTCGACCTTGCTACACACCGTGGCTACGACGCAGACCACGAACGTGTTGTTGGTGACGTAGGTAAAGCAGGTGTATCAATCTGTTCTGTAGAAGATATGAAAGTTTTATTCGACGGTATTCCATTGAATAAAATGTCTGTATCTATGACAATGAACGGTGCCGTTCTTCCTATCCTTGCATTCTATATCAACGCAGGTCTAGAACAAGGTGCAAAACTAGAAGAAATGGCTGGTACAATCCAAAACGATATCTTAAAAGAATTTATGGTGCGTAATACCTATATTTACCCTCCAAAATTCTCTATGAAGATTATCGCAGATATCTTCGAATATACATCTAAAAACATGCCTAAATTCAACTCTATTTCTATCTCTGGTTACCACATGCAAGAAGCAGGTGCTACAGCAGACATCGAGTTGGCATACACACTAGCAGACGGTCTTGAATACCTACGTGCTGGTATCAATGCAGGTATGGATATCGACGCATTTGCTCCACGTTTATCATTCTTCTGGGCTATTGGTACAAACCACTTTATGGAAATAGCTAAGATGCGTGCAGCTCGTATGCTTTGGGCTAAGATTGTAAAACAATTCAATCCTAAAAACCCTAAATCTCTTGCTCTACGTACACACAGCCAAACATCTGGTTGGTCTCTAACAGAACAAGACCCATTCAACAACGTTGGCCGTACATGTATCGAAGCTATGGGTGCTGCTCTAGGTCACACTCAATCACTTCACACCAATGCGCTTGACGAAGCTATTGCACTTCCAACAGACTTCTCAGCACGTATCGCTCGTAACACTCAAATCTACATCCAAGAAGAAACTAACGTATGTAGAGTTGTTGACCCATGGGCAGGTTCATATTACATTGAATCATTGACAAAAGAAATCGCCGACAGAGCTTGGGAACACATCATGGAAATCGAAGCTATGGGCGGTATGGCAAAAGCTATCGAGACAGGTCTTCCAAAGATGCGTATCGAAGAAGCAGCAGCACGCAAACAAGCTCGTATCGACGCTGGCAGCGAAATCATCGTTGGTATCAACAAGTTCCGTCTCGAACATGAAGACGCTATCGAAACTCTCGAAGTCGACAACACTGCAGTTCGCGAATCACAAATCAAACGTCTCAACGACTTACGCGCTAAACGTAACCAAGCTGACGTCGACCGTTGCTTAGCAGCTATCACAAAAGCAGCTGAGACAGGCGAAGGCAACTTGTTAGAATTAGCAGTTGAAGCAGCTAAATGCCGCGCAACATTAGGCGAAATCTCTATGGCTTGCGAAAAAGTAGCAGGACGTTATAAAGCAGTTATTCGTACAATATCAGGAGTTTATTCTATGGAAACAAAAGGTGATGCTAAATTTGCAGAAGCAGTTGCTAAAGCTGACGAATTTGCTAAGATCGAAGGACGCCGTCCTCGTATCATGATCGCTAAGATGGGTCAAGACGGTCACGACCGCGGTGCTAAAGTTGTAGCAACAGGTTACGCTGACATAGGCTTCGACGTTGACATGGGACCATTATTCCAAACACCAGCAGAATCAGCACGTCAAGCAGTTGAAAACGACGTTCACATCCTCGGCGTTTCAAGTTTGGCAGCAGGTCACAAGACTCTCGTTCCTCAAGTTATCGAAGAACTCGAAAAATTAGGTCGCCCAGACATCATGGTAGTTGTTGGTGGTGTTATCCCTCCACAAGATTATCAATTCTTGTACGACGCTGGCGCAGCAGCTATCTTCGGACCTGGCTCAGTCATCAGCGACTCTGCAATCAAGATGTTAGATTTGCTTTTAGCAGCAAGAGGCTAATAGCTGTGAGCTATGAGCCTTGAGCTGTGAGCTCAAAATACTAAAGGCTAAAGGAGATTTCCTTTAGCCTTTAATTTTGCATTATGAATTATGCATTATGAATTATTTCACAACAAGTTTTTCAACTTTACCGTTTACGTTAACGAAGTAAACTCCTGTATTTAAGTCTTTGATATCTATTGTTGCGTTTTCAGTGACATTGATATCTTTCACGCAGCGTCCTGTCATATCAAAAATCTTCACGTTTGCATCGCCATTTGAAATAATCTTGACTTCTGAAGAAGCAGGATTTGGATAAATAGCATATTTGTTTTCAAACTCAGCAACGCCTTCACCACTATTGCCTTTATGTTTTGCAATAGCTGCGTCGATTTCAGAAATAAGATGTTGTGTTGATTCTACTGGCCAAATATCATCGATGATGATTGTACGGTCTGGAGCGACAAGTTTCATTGTTGCAAAAAATTGCACTCCATAAACAGAGCAAATATCATGAACATTGCTACCATCTGTAAAATTATGAATAATTGGGAAGTCTACTTGATAATCAATTCTCCAAGAATCAGCGGTAAGACTATCGCCTGTTGGGTCGATACCAATGAAATAAACTTCGTCTTGATTTGCGCCATAATTGTAATATGTTTCAGCAACAATTTGAGAAAACTGACCTTCAGGATCTTCTGTCTCTGTAAAGAAGAAATACAAGAATGCATATTGTCCGTTTTCTAAGATGTTGTACAAATGAACTTGTTGGCCAAATTCATTGACACAATTAAAATCAACAGCTGTTTTTTGTGCTTTAGCACCAAAAGCAAGCATCAAAACAACGATTAAAGATAAAAATTTTTTCATAAGCGTTTGTGTTAAATTGTTAATATAATTTATTTTATTTTTTGCTGTGAGCAGCGAGCTTGAGCTACGAGCAATCTACTCATAGCTCATAGCCTAATTATTTCTTAACAAAGCGTTTTACAACTTCACCCTTTTCTGTAACAACTTTCACGAAGTAAACTCCGCTGTTCAAATTATCAACGTTAATTGAGTTGCTGAGTTGCTGAGTTGCTGAGTTGCTAAGATTCTGAATTCTTCCATAAACATCGTAAATCTCTATTGTCTGAGTCAATGTCTGAGTCTCAATATAAAGTCTGTCGTTAACTGGATTTGGATAGATTACAAAGTCATTTTCAGCGACTTCGATATTGCTATCTGGATTTTCTGGGTCTTCGCCTTCAGCTGGTGTTGTAGCGCAAGCTTCATTTGAATGTTCTGACTCGCCTACTGTATTGACAGCTGTAACTGTGAAGCAATATTCAGTTTCTGGATTAACCAATATTTCTACTTCTGTTCCCAAAACCTGACCATCGCCGACGAGTTTGCCTTTATGATAAACATAATAGAACATAGCTGTTTCGACTGCTTCCCATTCTATAACAATGAGACCTGAGTTTTCTGCATAAACATTGATTACAGGAGCTGCTGGAACTGTTGTTGGTTCTGGATATTCTGGGTCTTCTCCATCGTCTTCGCCTTCTGTTTTTGTTGTAGCGCAGACTTCAACTACATCGCTTTCGTCTGTTGGATAAACTGCAGAAACCTCGAAGCAGTATTCTCTACCTGCTGTCAAACCTTCAAATGTGTATGTGGTGTCGGCTAAGCCTAACACATTGCTATCGAAACTTTTTGGTGTATAGATATTGTAGCTTGTTGCACCTTCGATAGCATTCCATGTTAATGTAACTGTTGTTTCTGTTGTTGTAGCAACTACGTTTGGAATTTCTGGTTTTACTGGTTCTTCATTATCATCACCTTCTTCATTGCCGGTGTTGTCGTCGCCACCTTCATTGCCAGTGTTATCATCGTCGCCTTCATTACCAGTGTTGTCGTCGCCGCCTTCGTTTTCACCGCCGCAATCTACTGTAGTATCTACGAAAACAGCATCTTTCCAGTTATCTGGATGTAAATAATTTGGAGAACTTTCTTCACTAGATGCTTCATATAAAACATCACCATCTTGATAACTTATCTTTATGGAATTTTCTCCATACATGTTTGAGCCAAAAAATTTTATAACAAGATGAGAACCTTTACTAACTTCCAATGTATGCGTTTTACTAGACTCTTCCTCTGTAAACTCCAAAATTTCGTCTTCAGAACCATTCAAAGAATACAATAAAAGGTCAGAACCCCAGCCATCGCCATAAGAGTCGAACATTTCAATGACAATAGTACATACATCGCTATCATCTTCTGTTGCTGTTGCACTTGTTCTTGTTGCACTTGCACTTACAATGGAATCATTTGTATCACCGATTATTCTTCTCGTTGCCCTGGGAATATCAATTCTCTACAACATGGGTACAAACTTTATTTTCGGTGAGATATCCTTTATCACACAATCGGTTGCAGCTGTGCTTCAGCTTGCCGTAACAATGGACTACTCTGTATTCCTTATGGACAGATATGCTGAAGAAAAGCCCAAGTACAGAACACGTGAAGCTGCAATGGCAAAGGCAATTACCGGAACATTTGCTTCACTTACAGGTTCATCTCTTACAACTGTTTTCGGCTTCCTTGCACTTTGTTTCATGAGACTCACGCTCGGTCTTGATATCGGTCTCGTTATGGCAAAGGGCGTATTGTTCGGAATTCTTACTGTTGTAATCGTGCTTCCCGCTATACTGCTTCTGAGTGAAAAGCTTATTCACAAAACACGTCACAAGAGCCTTATTCCTCCCTTCAACGGTCTTAATAAGGTCACAATCAAATTAAGAAAGTTTATTGCAATTATCTTTGTAATAATTCTTGTACCCGCATATTACGGACAGGCAAACGTTCAGAAATATTACAACATCATGGACGCAATGCCCGAATCAATGGATTCAATTGCCGCAATGAATGTACTCAAAGAAGACTTCAACATGGCAAGCCAGCATTTCGTAATTACAAAAAATACTCTTTCCGACACACAGAATCTTGCAATGACAGAAAAGCTTCAGAATGTGGAGGGTATTTCAGGTGTAATCAGTATGCAGGCAATGCTCGGCACTTCAATTTCTGCCGAAATTCTCCCCTCCTCTGTCACATCAATGCTGCGCTCTGACGAGCATCAGCTGCTTATGATAACATCTGTGTATGCACCTGCTACCGATGAGTGCAATGCGCAGATTGACGAAATCAACTCAATCATAAAATCATACGACAGCGAGGCTATGCTTACCGGTGAAGGTCCCATGTATAAAGACCTTATTGAGGTCACAGACAGCGACTTCATTATTACAAATATCATTTC
>CALDPN010000103.1 GCA_937911235.1 uncultured Bacteroidales bacterium | reverse complement strand
GCTGTGCCGCGACCTCAGAAAATTTGTTATCAAATAAAGAAATCAGGTAACGTATGAATTACAACGAAGCTCTTGAATATATCCATTTTCAAGTTCTAAAACATCATATAAATAATTTTCAATTTCTTCATATTCTTGTTTATTTAATTTAAAGAATATTATATTCCTAATTGGGTGGCTTATCTTCTAACAAAGGAAAGATGCAACGGAGAATTTGAAAGAGAAAATAAATTTTCGCCAGACCCGCTTGTTTTAGACCCAGTTCTTCATAGTGATTATACAAATAATCCTTACAAGATGGACCGTGGTCACATGGCACCAGCTGCTTCTATGAAGTGGAACGAAACAGCTATGAAAGAGAGTTTTTATACCACAAATATTTGTCCGCAAAACAGAAGTTTAAATCGTGACAACTGGGCTGATATTGAGGCGTTTGTGAGAGATGTGGCATATAAATACGATAGTGTTTATGTGGTAACAGGGCCGATAGTATCTGCCGACCCACTTTTTATGGGAAATACTCATAATATTGCTATTCCAGATGCTTTCTACAAAGTTCTTCTTCGTAAAGGTAAAACAAACTGGACTACACTTGCATTTATTTGCGAAAACGTAGCAGACGATAAACCTATCCTTACTTATGTTACCACAGTAGACGATGTGGAGTCAAGAACTGGTATAGATTTCTTCCATTCGCTACCAGATGAGGTAGAATCTGTGGTAGAATCTCAGGATAATATCTCAGATTGGACTTTGTAAAAGTTAGGAGTTAGGAGTTAGAAGTTAGAAGTTAGGAGTTAAAGATATTTTTTGCTATCTTTGTGGTCAAATTTGATTAATATGCATAAAGCAGGTTTTGTAAATATCGTTGGAAATCCAAATGTGGGTAAATCTACATTAATGAATGCCTTGGTGGGAGAGAGAATTTCTATTATCACATCTAAGTCTCAAACCACACGTCATAGAATTATGGGTATCGTTAATGGTGAAGATTTTCAGATTGTGTATTCTGACACCCCAGGAGCATTAAAACCAAATTATCGTCTGCAAGAATCTATGTTGGAAGCCTCTGAGTCTGCATTTAAAGATGCCGACGTGCTTCTATACGTAACAGATACAGTGGAGTCTTACGACAAAAATCTAGACTTTCTAGAAAAAGTACGTAAGATGGAAACTCCAATTTTCTTGATTATAAACAAGATAGATTTACTATCTTCTCAAAAAGAACTTGAAGACCTAGTAGATAAATGGAAAGGCGTGCTTCCAAACGCACGTATTATACCTATCTGCGCAAAAGAAAAATTTAATGTAGAAAATTTACTTGCTCAGATTAAAGAACTTCTTCCAGAATCTCCAGCATACTTCGATAAAGACGCTCTAACAGACCGTCCTGCAAGATTTTTCGTAACAGAAATTATCCGCGAAAAGATATTGGAACTTTATGATAAAGAAATTCCATATTCTTCAGAAGTGGTGGTAGAAAAGTTTATAGAAGATAAAAAACTTATTCACATAAATGCAGTGATTTATGTGGAACGCGACTCTCAAAAATCTATCATTATAGGCAAGAGCGGTTCAATGCTGAAAAAAGTAGGCATGATGGCTCGCACCGATATAGAAACATTCTTCCAAAAGAAAGTGTTCCTAGAAATTTTTGTAAAAGTAGAAAAAGACTGGCGTAATCGCGACAAACAATTAAAAATGTTCGGTTACCAATTAAATAATTAATATATGGCATTAGTAGCAATAGTAGGAAGACCTAATGTAGGTAAATCAACTTTATTCAATCGCTTAACAGAATCTCGTAGAGCTATTGTAAGTGAAGAAGCAGGCACCACACGTGACCGTCAATACGGCAAAGCAGAGTGGGGCAAAAAAGAGTTTTCTGTGGTAGATACAGGCGGTTTGGTGACAAACTCTGACGACATTTTCGAAGATGCCATAAACCAACAAGTAAAAATTGCCATCGACGAGTCTGAACTTATTCTGTTCTTGGTTGATGTGCAAAGTGGCATCTGCGACCTAGATGTGGAAGTAGCAAAAGTGCTTCGTACTAGTAAAAAACCAGTATTGTTGGTTGTAAACAAAACAGATAATAACGATTTAATCTACTCTTCTGCTGAGTTTTACAAACTTGGTCTTGGTGACCCATTCTGTATTTCATCACTTAGTGGTTTTGGTACAGGTGACCTTTTAGATGAAATCGTAAAACAACTTCCAGACGAGCTTAGCAACGATGGTTTCGACGCTTCACTGCCTCGTATTGCTGTGGTAGGACGTCCAAATGCTGGTAAGTCTTCACTTATCAATGCTTTTATTGGTGAAGAAAGAAATATCGTAACAGATATTGCTGGTACCACACGTGACTCTATTTATACACAATACAATAAATTTGGTAAATCTTTCTATTTAGTTGATACAGCAGGTATTAGAAAGAAATCTAAAGTAAATGAAGATCTTGAGTTCTATTCTGTAATGCGTTCTATTCGTGCAATAGAAAACTCAGACGTTTGTATCTTGATGCTAGACGCAACACGTGGTATAGAAGGTCAAGACCAAAATATTTTCTCACTTATCCAAAGAAATAAAAAATCTCTTGTAGTGTGTGTGAATAAATGGGACTTAGTAGAAGAAAGAACTTCTAAATCTGTAAAAATTATGGAAGAAGCCATTCGTGCTCGTTTTGCTCCATTTACAGATTTCCCAATTATCTTTGCTTCTGCACTTACAAAGCACCATATCTTTAAAGTGATAGAAGAAACCATGCGTGTGTTCGACAATAGACGTCGTCGTATTCCAACACCAAAACTAAATGAATATCTATTACCACTAATAGATAATTATCCACCTCCAGCAATTAAAGGTAAATACATTAAGATAAAATATGTGATGCAAATTCCTGACACACAAGTGCCAACAATTTTATTCTTTGCAAATTTACCACAATATGTGAAAGACCCATACAAACGCTATTTAGAAAACAAGATACGTGAACAATGGGATTTCTCAGGAACACCACTACAAATATTCTTCCGTGATAAATCACCAGATAGAAAATAGAGGTAGATTTGCACCTTCTCCTACTGGTAGAATGCACTTGGGCAATGTGTTTAGCGCATTGCTCTCGTTTTTATCTGCCCACTCAAAAGGTGGGAAATGGGTACTTCGTATAGAAGACCTCGACCCAGAACGCAGCCGTAAGGAATACTCAGAAATGCTAGAAGACGACCTTAATTGGCTTGGTCTAGTTTGGGACGAAGGTGGTAGTAAAGGTGGTGATTTTGGGCCATATTATCAAAGTGAGCGTGCCAAAATCTATGAAAAGGCATTTAATAAACTATCTGATTTAATTTATCCTTGCTTTTGTAAGCGTGCCGACCTTCTTGCAGCTTCTGCTCCTCATTCTTCAGACGGCAGACCTATTTACTCAGGTAAATGTCGTGAACTTTCTGTAGATGAGATAAATGAACTTACTAAACTTAGAAAACCTGCTTATAGAATAAAAGTAGGGGATGCGACCGTAAACTTTACAGATGGAGTATATGGCTATCAGTCTAAATCTTTGTATGATGTGGGTGGAGATTTTGTACTTCGCAGAATAGACGGTACTTTTGCTTATCAACTAGCCGTTGTGGTAGATGATGCAGCCATGGGTATTACAGAAGTAGTGCGTGGCAACGACCTTTTAGATTCTACACCTTCACAAATTTATCTTTACAATTTATTGGGTCTTCCTGTGCCAAAATTTTATCACTTCCCACTTCTAATGTCTGCTCAGAGTGGTGCAAGGCTTTCAAAAAGAGATAAATCTCTTGATATGGGAGAACTTAGAAAAAGATATTCTGCAGAAGATATTTTAGGACTTCTAGGCTATTATGCAGGGCTAACCCCAGAAAATAGAAAAGCAACTCTAAGTGAGTTGCTAGATAAGTTTGGTTGGGAGAAAGTGCCTAAACAAAATATAATAGTTAATATATAATAAGAAAGCGAGTTTTGTTAAAAACTCGCTTTCTTATTATTCTATCATTCTGCCCCCTGCGTCGTAATCATCATCAAACGCATCCTCATCATCAAAGTCAAAATCATCACCCCAATTTTCATCCACATCTTCTTCGCCAAATGTGCGAGTGAAATCTTTGTCTTTGTGAACAAGTGTTGAATCGAAATATACAGGTTCTTTATTAATTTCGTCCCAAAGAATATCTTTTAGTTTGTCTATTCCTTTGCCAGAAACGGCAGAAATAAACACACAAGGAATGTCTGGAAGTTCTTTGCTTAAACCTTCTTCAAGTTCGTCGTCGATAAGGTCAGACTTGGTAATAGCAAGGATTCTACCTTTGTTAAGTAGTTCTGGATTGTATTGTTGAAGTTCGTTTAGCAAAATTTCGTAAGACTCTTTAATATCGTCTGAGTCTGCTGGTACCATAAATAGAAGTACAGAGTTGCGTTCTATATGGCGTAGGAAACGAAGTCCAATACCTTTACCTTCGTGAGCTCCTTCTATAATACCTGGAATATCTGCCATTACAAATGAGCGACCATCACGATAACCCACAATACCTAAGTTTGGTTCAAGTGTGGTGAAAGGATAGTTTGCAATTTTTGGTTTAGCAGCTGAAACTACAGAAAGTAGGGTAGATTTACCTGCGTTAGGGAAACCAACTAGACCCACGTCAGCAAGCATTTTAAGCTCCATAACCACAGTTCTTTCAATGCAAGGTTCACCTGGTTGTGCAAAACGTGGTGTTTGGTGAGTGGCTGTGCGGAAGTGCCAGTTGCCAAGACCACCTCTACCGCCTTTTAATAGTACCACTTCTTCGCCGTGTGAGGTAACGTCACATAGGTATTCACCAGTTTCTGCGTCGTAAACCACTGTGCCACAAGGTACTTCTATGATTTTATCTTCTCCGTCTTTTCCGAAGCTTCTATTTGCTCCGCCGCTTTTGCCGTCACCGGCAAAAACGTGGCGGGCATATTTCAAGTGAAGCAGTGTCCAATAATTTGAGTTTCCGCGCAATATAATATGCCCGCCTCGGCCGCCGTCACCGCCGTCCGGACCACCCTTGGTAATAAACTTCTCACGATGCAAGTGTACAGAACCTGCTCCCCCTTTACCTGAGCGACAATATATTTTTACGTAATCTACAAAATTTGACATGATAATTATTGCATTCTAGAGTCTATCGCTTCTTCAATTTGTGCGAAAACTTCGTCTAATGTGCCAGTACCTTTAATACGAACGTGTTTGCCTTGTTTATCATAGAATTGAATAACAGGCATAGTTTTTTGTTCGTAAACATTGATTCTTTCTTGAATTGTGATAAGGTTATCATCTGCACGACCAGATGTTTTACCCCTGTTAAGAAGACGTTTAACAAGTTCGTTTTGTTCTACGTCGATATTTAGCATCACGCCTACGCGGATATTTTTTTGTTTTAAAATGCTATCTAGCGCTTCTGCTTGGGTTACTGTACGTGGGAAACCGTCAAAGATGAAACCTTTAGCAGTTGGATGTTCATTAATTGCATTTTCTAATACTTTAATGATAACATCATCTGGAACAAACTGTCCTTTAGAGATAAGACCGTCTGCTATTTTTCCTACTTCGCTACCTTTAGCTATTTCGGCACGCAAAATATCGCCTGTTGAAAGGTGAACTAAACCGTATTTTTCTACGATTTTATCGCTTTGAGTACCTTTGCCAGAGCCTGGAGCTCCGAAAATTACAACGTTAAACATAAATTTTAAGTTTTTACTATAGTGTATATTGATTTAAGATTTCTTCCTTTGTTATTATAATCCATTCCGTAGCCCACCACAAAGTCATTTTCTATTGCAAATCCAGTGTAATCTACTTTTATTTTATCTTTCAGAATGTCGTTTTTAACAAGAAGAGCTACAATCTTGCAACTTTTACAATTTTGGTTTAGAAAACTTTGTTGTATATGGTAAAGTGTATTGCCTGTTTCTATGATATCTTCCACAATAAGCAGGTCTTTACCAGCGATGTCTATTTTTAGGGGCAACTCTTCTGTGATAACACCAGTGCTTTGTAAACCATCGTAAGATGACACTTTCATAAAGTGAATTTCTGCTGGTGCGTCAATTGCTCTTGCTAAATCTGCCGCGAAAACATAACTTCCATTAAGCACGCAAATAAGAATTGGAGGCTCATTATTGTAATCTTTCAAAATAAGTTCTCCTAACTCTTTTACTCTTTTATTTATCTCTTCCTCAGAGATATATGGCTTAAAAGAGAAGTCCCCGATTTGAATCGTTTTCATAAAACAAAAATTTCGTTCAAAGTTACGAAATTTTAGTTGTAAATCCGAATTTTTTGGCTGGAATTTTGACTTGTGTAGTATTTTTTTAGTCGTTGAGTAGCAGGGCCACGATTAACAAAACCTGTGCCATTGCCAATTTCAAACACAGAACCGCATTGTGGACAGGTTAAAAAGAAACCATCATCTTCTAGTGTCACATCTCTATCTGCCTCGTAAGTGCAGCAAATATCAAACGCATATAGGTTGTTGTCGTATGCTCTCACTACTACCACGCCACTATATCCATAACTTCCATTAGGAGAAAGTTGTGAAGGACTATATTTTGTATAAATTCTAGAGTTTCCAAGTAGTCCATCTGCAAGGTGATAGTCAACTCCAGATATAGATACGTCTAGATAAAAACTTACGCGTGCGTTTGGTATATTTGTGTTTTCAGGTTCTGGCATACAGCCACCAAGAAAAAAGATTATGCTTGTTAATATAAATGCCTTTAGTTTCATTCTATTTTTATGTTAAGTTCTTAATAGTTTGTTCTATTAAAAAATATTTGCAAAATTACTTTAATTTCTTATATTTGCAATTATAACTTAAAATTTAATACGTATGAAGAACAGAATCCTAAACCTGGTATTGATGTCATTGAGTGCATTAATATGCTTTTCTTGTTGCTGTAAAAATAACGAGGCAACAGGTACAAAAAAAGATGAATTTACACGTAATGCGGTAATTTACGAAGTAAATCTAAGACAATATACAGAGGAGGGTACAATTAATGCCTTTGTAGAACATCTTCCATATTTAAAAGAATTGGGAGTAGATATTCTTTGGTTTATGCCTGTGCATCCAATCTCTCAACTTAATAGAAAAGGTGAACTTGGAAGTTATTATGCGGTGCAAGACTACAAAGCTGTAAATCCTGAGTTTGGTACTCTAGAAGACTTCAAAAATATGGTTAAGCAAGCTCATTCTTTAGGAATGAAAGTTATGATAGACTGGGTTGCAAACCACACTGGTTGTGATAATATTTGGATAGAAGAACATCCAACTTGGTATGAGTATGAAGATGGAAAATTTGTTAGTCCATGGGATTGGACCGATACATATTCTTTAGACTATGATAATAAAGAAATGCGTGAAGGTATGATTGATGCCATGAAATTCTGGGTTAAGGATATGGATATAGATGGTTTCCGTTGCGACGTGGCATTCCTTGTTCCTGTAGATTTCTGGGATACAGCTCGCGCAGAACTTGAAAAAGTAAAACCAGTATTTATGCTTGCTGAGGCAACAGAAAAAGAACTTACCGACAAGGCATTTGATATGGTTTACAACTGGCCTTTACTATTCTTGTTAGATAATATCTGTAAGGAAAACAATAGTATTAACGACCTAATCGAGCTATCTAAAAAACAACTTTCAGACCTTGCTCCTGATGCATACTATATGAACCATATTACAAACCACGACCGCAACTCTTGGGATGGAACAGAGTTTGAACGTTATGGTGCTGCTGTAAAATCATTTGCTGTAATGTCTTACGTGTGGCCAGGTATGCCACTTATTTATACAGGACAAGAAGTGGGTATGGATCGTAGATTAGAATTCTTTGTAAAAGATACACCTCCTGTAAAAGAAAAGAATGAATGGTATGAATTCTACAAATCTTTAAACGATTTAAAACACAAATCTAATGCACTTAAAGCTGGTGATGTTGGTGGTAAAACAGTTATTTATCCAACAACAAATCCTAATGTATTAGTTCTTAGCAGAGAGTTGGGAGAAGAAAATATAGTCTATATTGCAAATATTAGTGCAGAAGAAGTTAGATTCCACTTCGATGGTGATGCTCCACAAGGTGAATTTGAAAACTACTTTACTAAAGAAAAAGTTCTACTTCCAGCTGCATTTAAACTTGCACCTTGGGATTTTATCTTACTTACAAAATAATGTAAATATAAAATAAGAAAAGGGCGATTTCACTAAGGAAGTCGCCCTTTATTATTTTAGAAGAGAATTAATTAAAGACCTTTTTTAATGATGTTAATAATTTTATCTAGTTCTTCTTGACTTCTATTTAATTCGTCGTTTATGTCGTTTTGCTCGTTAATAAGTTTCTTTTTATCTTTTTTCTTAGTAGAAGGATTGTTTATTGTATTTTCGTTTTCATTGTATTTGTTAATTAAATCTTCAAATACTTTTATCTCTTCTTTAGCTCCATAACCAACGTATCTAAATACAAGAGTGAAATCTTCAAATTTTATGTTAACGTTGTTGTCTTTAACAGTTGCTGTGATAAAGCATTGTAAATTTTCAGAAAAGTTACCAGCGAATGGGTTGAACATGTTCTTGGTGTTCTTGAATACTTTATAAGTAGCTGTGCTGTCGCTTTCTTCTATGACTTCTTTAAATGAAGCACTACTATATGCGTTAGTTACTATAACTGTAGATCCAGAATTGTTAGAAACAAAGGATTTGCTTAAGTTTCTTTTGATGGTTTGTAATACAGTTTTTGTGTCTTTCCCTGTTGGTATATTAAGTTCAATTACACATTCTCCATCTTCATTGTTTTCAAATCTCCATTTTTTTTCATTGTCATTTGCTATTGCAGATAAGCAGAAAAATGCACTTAATAATACAAATAAAAGTTTTTTCATAATGATAATTATTTAATTAGTTTAGGTAATAGACTTATACGTCTGAGATTTGTTCAATTTATTTAATTAAAAAAGCAGAACCTTTTATGAAGGTTCTGCTTTAGTGACCGCAACAGGATTCAAACCTGTAACCTTCACATCCGTAGTGTGACGCTCTATTCAGTTGAGCTATGCAGCCATCGTTTAAGTGAGTGCAAAGGTAATACTTTTTTTTATACTACCAAAATTTACACCCACTTTTTTTTCTAAATTATTTTATAAAACTTGTGCTACGTTTCACAAATTTGCTTAAAGCTTCGCCTTTTAGCATGTTATTTGCAAGCAGAGCAAGGTCTATGATTTGACGAACCATATCTTCTTTTTTAGCGAAATCCTTATAGATTTCGTCTTTTTGGCTATTTAGTCCGCTAATTTTATCGTTGTTTTCTTTGATAATTTCTTTATCTGCTTCCGCAATTTCTTCATCTTTTTTGTCTTTATTCATCTCGTTAATCTTGTTAACGGTAGCTTGAAGAGTAGAAATTTCATTATTAAGCGGAGCTACTTGAGCCATTGTGCTTTGGCTTATCTTGTCTATCAAAGATTTTATTAACTCGTGGTCTGTATTTACTACTAAGTTATATGAGTCTGGCATTTGACCGTAGAAAGACATCATACCGCCTTGTAGGGCTGCCATTTCTTTCATTCTACGCATAAACTCTTGTTGAGTAATCATCATTGGCATAGCGTCGTCGCCTAGGGCTTCAAATGTTACCATAAAGTTGGTGTCTTTCATTTGAGGAGTTTCTGCAGTGAATACTTTAGAAAGAGCATTCATCTCGTCTGCTGTAAGTTCCACTTTAGAGGCGTCTTCTTTTACGATGATTTTGTCAATAACGTCGCTATCCACTCTCACATATCTTGTTTTTTCGTTCTTTTGCTCAAGCATAGAAGCCATGTGAACATCAAACTGACCATCAAACACAAGCACGTCGTAACCTTTTGCCTTAGCAGCTTCAATGTAGCTATATTGTTGCTCAGTGTCGTTTGTATAAAGATAGATTAGATTGCCATCTTTATCTGTTTGATTTGTTTCTGTAAGAGCTTTATATTCTTCTGCAGTGAAATATTTACCGTCGGTATTTTTAAATAAATTGAATTTCACAGCACGTTCGTAGAATTTTTCATCAGTTAGCATACCATAATTGATGAAAATTTTAAGGCTGTCCCATTTATTTTCAAATTCTGTACGTTCTGCTTTAAAGATTTCTTGAAGGCGGTCTGCTACTTTTTTAGTAATGTGACTAGAGATTTTCTTCACATTGCCATCGCTTTGTAGGTAAGAACGGCTCACGTTAAGTGGAATATCTGGAGAGTCGATTACACCGTGAAGTAGGGTTAAGAAATCTGGTACAATGCCTTCTACGCTATCTGTAACGAATACTTGGTTGCAGTATAGTTGAATTTTATTTCTTTGTAATTCAATATTGTTTTTAACCTTAGGGAAGTATAAAATACCAGTTAGGTTGAAAGGATAATCCACGTTTAAGTGAATGTGGAATAGTGGGTCTTCGCCAAAAGGATAAAGTTCACGATAAAATTTGCTATAATCTTCATCTTTAAGGTCGGCTGGTTTTTTCACCCAAGCAGGTTCTGTGTTGTTAACGATATTATCTTCGTCAGTTTCCACATTTTTGCAATCTTTCCATTCGTTTTTCTTGCCAAAGGCAATAGGAATAGCAAGGAACTTGCAATATTTATTTAAAAGTTCGTTGATTTTGCCTTCTTCAAGGAAGTTTTCGTTTTCTTCATCTATATAAAGAACAATATCGGTACCACGGTCTGCCTTTTCAATTTCTTCCATGGTGTAGTCTGGGTTGCCTTCGCAAGACCATTTTACTGCTTTTGCACCTTCTTTATAAGATTTACTAATGATTTCCACTTTTTTAGAAACCATAAAAGAAGAATAGAAGCCTAAACCAAAGTGACCAATAATAGCGTTTGCGTCGTCTTTATATTTGTCTAGGAATTCTTCTGCACCAGAGAATGCAATTTGGTTGATATATTTGTCAATTTCTTCTGCAGTCATACCAATACCGCGGTCGGAAATTGTAAGTGTTTTAGCATCTTTGTCAATTTTTACTCTTACTAAAGCTTCGCCAATCTCGCCTTTAAACTCGCCAACAGAAGCTAAAGTTTTAAGTTTTTGTGTTGCGTCAACAGCGTTTGAAACTATTTCACGAAGAAAAATTTCGTGGTCGCTGTATAAAAATTTTTTAATAACTGGAAATATATTTTCCGATGTTACTCCAATATTACCTTGTTTCATATAATGATATTTTGTTTAGTTTCTGCTATTAATACAGCAAATTCCGTGCCAAAATTGTTTTTGCACAAAAAAAGAGTTAGGAAAAACTCCTAACTCCTAATTACTCGCTGCGCTCGTGATTTTGCTCTCGCTCGGCAATGCTTAAGCAAGCTTATCATTGCTCTCGCTTACTCGCAAAATTCCTAACTAAAAAAGCTAAAATGAACATTTCCGTATTTTCGCATCTCTAGGAAATGTGGATGAGCGGAGAAGTCGTAGTCTCTGCCGTGCTCAAGGATAAAGATGCCTTCCTCTGCAAGAAGGTTGTTGTTTAAAACTAAGTCTGGAAGTTTGTCTAAGTCTTTAATAGCGTATGGTGGGTCGGCAAAAACCACATCGTAACTGCCTTTTGCAGATTCCAAATACTTAAATACATCTGCCTTTTGTAGGTAGTAGTTTTTAACGTCTAGTTCGCCACAAACTTTTTTAATATAACCAATATGTGTGTGGCTTAGTTCTATGCCAATTACAGATTCAGCCCCTCTAGAAACAAATTCTAGTCCTATACTGCCACTGCCAGAAAAAAGTTCTAGCACCTTAATGTCCTCTAAGTCTATTTTCCCTGCCAAAACATTAAATAAACCTTCTTTTGCAAAGTCGGTTGTTGGGCGTGCTTTAAGTTTTGTAGGAGGTGTAAAACGTCTTCCTTTAAGTGTTCCGCTTATAATACGCATATGTCTGAAATATTATTAGTAAGGGAAATATGTTTCTTTAAAAGGTTGTAGTGGTCTTTTTCGCCAGAAAAGTATAATTCTGTAGTTTTAGTAGGCAGGTCAAACTGTTCATAAATACTTCCCACAAAATACAGAGTATCTGTAGGTTTCTTTATGCTAAAACTATTGCTCAGTAGTAGTTTACCATTTTCTACTAAATGTATAAAAAGAGTATTATTTGATTGTGTTGCCCACACTTCTTTTGTGCCACTACTTTTACTATGCTCTATAGATTTTATTATGTTTGCAGAGCTATAGTGATGTATTTTGTTTAAAGGTAGGTGAGTAGTGATAAAGTTGTATAGACCTTTGTGAATGCCAAAAATACTTATTATGTCGTGTCTGTCTAGCTCTTCCGACATTATAATATGATTTGCATTTACTTCTGGAAAGTTTAATTTAAATGCAGAAATGCTGATGTCTTTGCCTGCAATTTCTCGTGGAATAATGGTGTAGAATGGACTATCTATGTAAATATCCCAAATGTTTGGTTCCTTCATTAGGTCTTCACATAGGCATATAGCCATAGATTTGTGGTAGTTTTCATCCGTTTTGTCGAATGAAAAGCTCTTACACTCTCCATTTACGCAAAAAGAAAGCCCACCCGTAGAAAAACGGATGGACTTACTATTATTTTGGATATTATTCCCAGTTACCTGCATTATTGTTAGCCTGTTCGATGTCACCGAATTTAAGACCAGGGAATTTTTCTAGTTTTTCAGTTGTTTCAATTAGGTTGATAAGCTCTTGTTTATCTAAGTCGTTTAGATAAGATACGTAAGGAGCTTTAGCAGCCATAACTTTTACTTTAATACCAGCAGAACCAGTAGTAATTTCGTCTTTTTCTAGAGTAAATTCTTGTCTTGGAGAAGAGAAAGGAATATAACGTAGAGAATCTACTGGATAGCCTTCGCCAAATAGATTTTCTAGCATACTAACGTATGTGGTATCACGTTTGATAAGACCTAGTTTAACAGCTTTCTTTTCGGTCATACCTTCTTCTAGTTGTTTGTCGGTAAGTTCACCTTCTTTTAACACGATTTTTGCTTTGTCGTATTTGATGAAGTTGATTAGAGTATCGAAACTAGCGGTGTAGTCGCCTTTAATGTTGCGATATTCAGTTTCTGCACGACGGATGTCGATTAAGCGTTCTACGATTACTTTTTCACGAGCGTCTCTTACTTCGTTGAACTCAATTGGAGTCATAATACTGTCGTAGCAAAGGAATGCTAATGTGCCTGCTGCTAAGACTAATAGTGCTTTGAATAGGTTATTCATATTGTTAATTTTTTGTGATTTTCATAATACAAATGCAAAAATAAAGAATTTTATTTATTTCTACAACTTAAAAATGAAAACTTTTAACCTACTTATTTAATTTTTTACCACTTTGGGGTAATGCCTAGGAATAGTTGGAAGTTGATGCCCGGCATTGGGCGAGAAAGTACCGACATATATTCCTCGTTGAAGAGGTTATTTATATTGAATTTTATGGAAATATCAGACCATGAAAATTTAAGTAGTTTTTCAATGGTGATATTGCTCATGAAGTAGGTTGGAAGTTTGCCAGAAAGAGTGATATCGTTGCTAGACATGGTGTAACGTTCGCTATAATAACACCATTTGTAAATAAATGAAAATGTTTTGTAAGTGATTTTTCCATTTACACTTGCAGAATAAAGTGGCACGTATGGTAGTTGTTTACCAATAGATTGGTCGGCTGGCGACATTGGCTCGCCATTGTTTATAGATGGAGTCCAAGAAAAAGTGCCGTTTAGCGACAAACTCCAGTGTTTTGCCCAGTAAAATGTGGTGTTTGCATTGAGTTCCACACCGTAGGCATGCACGTCTTTAATATTTTTTGGAGAAAAGAAACCTTTGGTGGTAGGTAGCCAAATAATCCAGTCTTTCACGTACGAATCAAACCAAGTAATGCCCCCAGAGAGTTCGTAAAGTTCTTCTCTGCCCATTTTAAAGGTTAGTCCAGCATCGTATGTCCAACCACTTTCTTTTTTTAAGTCAGGGTTGCCACCAGGTTGAAAATATAGGTCGTTGAGCGATGGGAAACGGAAGTTTCTAGACACAGAAGCCTTGGCAGTAAGGTTGATACGAGGCCAAAGTATGCCGTCGATAAAAAACGCAGGAATAATTGGCGACCAATCGGTGCCAAACATTTCTTCTCTCAGTGTTAAAGACATGCCAAGTCGGTCTATTGGTTGCCATTTCACAGAAATTGCACCAGAAAGTTCAGTTCTTGCTTTTTTGTAACCAACAATAGCCTGATTTCCATCTACTTTTATAATGTTTTTATCTCTACTTTCCACAAAATGCTGATAGAAAGCCATGTTTGCAGAAAACAACCAATGATCTCCAAGGAAATATTCGCCGTCGGCTTGCACGTATGCAGTGTTGATTTTGCTTCTAGACTCGGTCATAGATGCCATAGTGCCATTGCCTACATCGCGTTTGTAGTCGTATGCCATGTAGGTATAAACGTAGCCTGCTTTTGCAGATGCTTTCCAAGAGTTTTTCAAAAAATCGTAAGAAAGCACACCTCTAAAAGTCTGCTCACGTTGCACGTTTTCAAAACTAGTATCTTCGGCGTAGTCTGTGGTGAGCATTGGAAGTTCACGTTTCGACTGCAAATACCAAGCATTTAAACCAAACTTATGCCCAGTACCAGTATTGTAGTATGCTTCTTGCAGGAAATGGAAGTCTTTGTAAGCACCACTTTTATTTTCCTCTATTGGGTAGTATTGACCTATGATGTTCATGTCTTCATCATAGATGTTCTCTTTTTTGTCGTGGTTGCGATACTCGAAATTGTTCGGCGAGGTGGACAACACGGTACGTGTTGAAACCTGCCAATGCTTGTCACCGTAGGTTAGGCGCAGAAACTCGTCGAAACTGTTGAACGACCCGATACCTTGTATATATTGCAAACCGAAACCATGAGCATTGGCAGGTTTCGTGGTCATACTGACCAGTCCACCTAAGCCGCCACCAGTTTGGTTCACCGATGAAGTGCCATGGAGTAGCGATGCGTCATCTATGAAATAAGAAGGAATCATAGAAAAGTCTGTACTGCCTAGCATTGGGTTGTTGAGCTTCATTCCATTCCATGTTACCTGAGTATGCGAAGGCGAAGTGCCTCTAAAAGAGACTGTTGAGAGCGTTGCTCTACCGTAGTTTTTTACATAAAGCGAAGAGTTGTAGGTAAGCACATCACCCATTGAGAGCGATATGTTTTCCTTAAGCTGAGTAGAGTCGAAAGCAGTTTTTTGCACTCCAATTTCCTTTAGTGGACGTTTACCATAAATGGTAACATCTTTTAAAGAGATGCCTTTGCTGAGCATATCAGATGAGTACAGATTAAGTGAGAACATTACCCAAAATAATCCCAGCAAACAGCTTTTTATGATTTTATTTCTCATTTTTCCAACAAAATGCACCAGGGATTATACCTGCATAAAACTCAGAAATCAAATATCCAGAGGCATCGTATCTATAGATTTTGCCTTGCTGAACATAGTCTATAGCATCAGCCACATACACATCGGAAGTGTTTGGGCACACAGTTAAACCATAATAAATTGTTCCTTTGTCTTCCAAAAATGGTTTTTCTGGCAAGAAATCGGACTCTATTGGCATTTGCCAAATAGATTTGTTTATCCAATAAAGTGTTCTTCCATCGCCACTAAGTTGCAATTCCGAAGGACTATCACCATATTCAAATGGATATTCTCTCTCCACAGTCATGTTTTCTGGATTGATACAATACAGATAGGGTGCCTCACTTCCGTATGGAGAACCTTCGTAGCCACCATCGGTAATAGTCCATAGTTTTCCTTCTGCATCTAGCACCACAGAAGTCGGTTGAATGCCCACTTCTAACTCTGCTACCACTTCGTCTGTCTCTGTGTCAATTTTGATAATACGGTTTTGGTACGACCAACAGTTTACATACACATACTTTCCTTTTTGCACTATCTGCTCGGTAGAACCACTTTCCATGGTCATATTAGGAATTTGTATATAACCTGTTATCTCATATTTTTTAGGGTTTACAATAAAAATTCTGTTGTCCCAAAGTTGTGTGATATAGGCTTTAGTATCAGAGATAAAATGCATATAGCGTGGTGAAGTAAGGTTGGTTATGCGTCCCACTTCTTTGAAAGTAGATATGTTTATAGCAAACACTACGTGAGAATTGTTTACCACAAGCCAACCTATGCCGCCGCGAATAGTCATAGACTGTGCCACGTCGCCAAGTTTCATTGCGTTTGCCCTAAAAAACACCTCATTATATACAGAGTCTTGCGCAGGGTCGTAAAAAGAAAGCGTTGCATTCCCGTACTGAAAGTTGCCTTCGTTTACCACAAAAAGCCCCTTGTCAGACACCTTGAACGGCTCTTCATAACCATAGTCCCACTCCATACACGAAGTAAGCACTACCGACAATATCAACGCGATATATACTCTCACAACTCAACTACACTCGTAATCTCACATGAAACTTCTCCCAACCAGCCACTCTTACTTTGCACCGCAGACTGCACCTTCACAAAATCTATAAAATCTAAATCCGCAGGCTTGCCATCCTTATCAATGGCATTAGAAATATTAAATTTATTCATTCTAGGAGCATCGGCAGGTCTATCCACAGCACTAAAATTGTCGGCGTAGCCCCAATCGTACTCAGGAAGTACCCAATACGAACCTTTGCCAGATTGGTCAAAATTTCTTGCTTCCAATCTAGTACCACTTAAAGTATAAGAATCTGCCTCTATCCACAAAGGATAATAATATTCTTGGTCGTGGAAGCTTTTTAAGTAATCAATTTCACCTTCGCCACCTTTATTGTCGGTCCATTTTACAGGTTGTCCAGGCTCGGTAGGGCGATAATAAGTTACTTCATAATCTTGAATGGTAGTTTCTTTGCCAGTTTCAGAACCCTGTAGTTCATACCATGTGTCATTTGGCAGACCATCGCCATTGGTGTCTTGCATTACCCACACCACACCAGGTTCAGAAGAGTTTTTAAACATATTTCCCATGATTCCGAAGTCGTATCCACCTGTATTGTCGATACTATGGTCGAAACCAACCACTATATATCCTCCAAATGCACCAAGTGAAACAAAAAGGTTTTTCTTTAGGCGTGCCATAGCGTAGTCATTTGCTGCAGGTAGGGTAGTTTGAGTTCCGTTGAAACCACCTGTTTTCAGCTCATTAATAAACTGTCCAGGAGCAGGCATATATTCATAAACCACATTGCAAGTGCCATTAGATGCACTTGTTTTAGGTCTATAATATTCCACTCCATCAGGATTTGAAGGCCTAATAGGTCCAGTACCTCCAGTTCCTCCAGTATCTCCACTACCTCCACTACCTCCAGTCTCTCCAGAAGTAGGAGGAGTAATTATTTCACTAAAATCCTCGTCGGAATTGCAAGAAACCAAGGCAAGCATTAAAGCGCTTGCCAAGGTAAATAAAATACTTTTATTGAATTTCAACATCATCAAATGCAAAATATAGTGGTGTTTTATAATATTGTCCGTAACCGTAATCGTCTATCTGAGCCTCTTCCATATGGAAACTAACAGAAACTACTTCGCCTAAAGCGCTTAAATCCCATTTAGTCCAGTCAATTGCCCAAGTGTCATAATTATTGCCTTCGGCTAAAACAAATTCTACAGAACTTTCACTTCCATCTGCTTTTTTGCCTGTTGCAACAAGTTTTAAAAAGTCATCTTCGTCGTACGCCGCAGAAAACTCGTTGCCATTTAACATACAATATAGTGTGACGGCAGGTATGCAAACATACATACTTTTAATAGTGTGAGCATTCCCGTCTGCAAAACTAAGAGTGTTTTTCACTTCTGTATTTACCTGAGAATCATTGTAAACTATCGCAAAGTTGCTAGAACCATTTGCTCCAGTTTCATTTAAAATAGCCAACTGATGATTGTAAATGTTATAGTCTTGCTCCACAGCTTCCAATGTGGTAGTGATATTTGAAACTACCATGCCCCCACCAGAAAATGAATATCCACCATAGTTGTATGGGAATGTATGAGATAGACCAGTGTTGTTTACGTCACTCCAATTGTATGTATTCGTATCATAAATTAGAGCACTCGTTGGGTATGCTTGTTCGTCAGCAGCAGGAATCAAATCTGACCATTTTTCTACATTTACACCGCAATAATCCAATGAATATGCTGGAAATTTAGCATCGCTATCCTCAAAAGTAAGCACTTTAGTGGTAACCACTGGTTCTTCAGGTCCTTCTGGAGCTGTAAAACTAATTTTCTCTACATCAGAAACTGCATAGGTTTCTACTGTGCCATCTGTTTTATAAACATAAAAATTTGTTTGGGCGATAGCCATCAATGGCAATAAAAATAATATAGTGTGTAATATCTTTTTCATAAGTTTATTTTTTAATGAATTTAATACATTGGTTATTTACTTTTAAAATATAAGTACCATTGGTTAAGTTACTTACTTCTACTTTGTTTCCTGTTTCTGTCATTAAACATTTGCCAGAAAGGTCATAGACAAATAGAGGTTCAGTTTCAGAAACTCCTAAAACATTCAAGGTGTTAACCACAGGGTTTGGGTAAGCATACACTTTGGCTTCCCCAGATTCATCTATAGATGTTGGCACATCTGCCATAGTACCAAATAGCAAGGTTTGAATACCTTCCACTTGGATGCCATCTTTACCCACAAGGGTCATAGACGAACTACCTTGATTTGTTTCAAACAAAATTTCTTCCACAGACGCGAGTCTGTACTCATACTCATTACCATCCGATGTAATAGCCACCACAGACGGTACTTGTGCTGATGCTGTGAGGTATCCCCCTACGAGCATCACAAAAACCAGTAATTTTTTCATAAATAATGTAATTAAGTTATAAACTATCCCTTAGGTCACGGATATAGAATACACTTAAATACATACCTAGCTTATGATAAAACTATACACATATAACTCTCTCGTTACTGAAAAAAATAGTATGACACACAAGTAAACGAGATAAAAAATAAAAAAAAGGCTAAATATGCTTTAGTTGATTCTTTACCCGTAATCCTGCAGGTCATAAATCTTATGTTTTGCATTAGGTAGGTCTTCTGACTTGTTCCGTTTTTTTACGCCTTCCCAGCTTTTAGCCAGTGGCAAAGTGTGTAAAAAACTTTTATCCTTTAGGTAAATCCTTTAAGGAGGAACTTACAGCAACAGGCATTGTTTTGGATTTTCACCAAATTCCCTTTTCACTCTCTTGTAGCAAACGTACAATCGGAGCGCCTATGCGGTTGCAAAGATAATAATAATTTTAATAATACCAAAAATTACAAAAAAAATGTGATAAATTTGCAGTCTGAAAATCATACCTATGTTATTCAAACACTGCATATTAAAACACTTCAAGTTTGAGCCTACCAAGGATCAGACCAAGTTTATCGACCTTTTTTCTTCGTTTATGACAAAAAGAGAGTCGCATAAAACTTTTTTGCTTAAAGGATATGCAGGTACAGGTAAAACCACGCTAGTAAGTGCACTTGTAAAGACATGCAAAGAACTAAATATTCCTATTATTTTGCTTGCACCCACAGGTAGAGCAGCAAAAGTGTTGGGCAACTATTCATCAGCACCGGCATCCACCATTCACAGAGCTATATATCACAAAAAATCTATGGATATTGCATCAAACTTTGTGTTAGGTTTCAACAAAGTTTCAAATGCACTTTTTGTGGTGGATGAGGCATCTATGATAAACACCTCTAGCGAAAGCTTTTTCGGCACAGGCGACTTGCTTTCAGACTTGATAGAGTATGTATTTTCAGGAGCACCAAATACCAAACTTCTTTTGCTCGGCGACGACGCTCAGCTTCCTCCTGTTTTCCAAGAATACTCGCCAGCACTAGATGTGAAAAAACTAGAAAGTATGGGGCTAGATGTTACCTCTTGCACCCTCACAGAAGTGCTTCGTCAGTCGGAGGAAAGCGGTATTTTGGTCAATGCCACACATATTAGACAAAATATAGAAAGTCCAGAAAGCCTGCAACTACAATGTTTTCCAGATGTGAAAAGGGTAGATGGTAGCAACTTTGTAGAATGCATAGAGCAATCTTTTGCCACAGTAGGAATGGAAGAAACATTGGTTGTTACCCGTTCCAACAAAATGGCGAGCCTATATGCAAACGGCATTAGAAATAGAATACTTAGCAAAGAAGGAAAACTTTCTAGTGGCGACAAACTAATGGTGCTAAAGAATAACTATTTCTTTGGTGGCGACTACGGACTAGAACTAATAGCCAATGGAGATATGGCAGAAATTGTTCGTATAGGCAGAACAAAAGAACTATATGGAATGAATTTTAGAGATTTAACTCTCTATTTTTCAGACTATTCATACGAAATAGATGTTACAATATTAGAGGAGTCTCTCACTTGCGTTACCCCTGCCGAACTTCAAGAACTCAATACCAAACTCTTCAAAGCAGTAGAAGAGGATTACGCTCATATAAAATCGAAAAGAGAACGCTATAAAAAGATGCGAGAAGACAAATACCTTAATGCTCTACAAGTAAAACTAGCGTATGCCATTACTTGCCACAAAGCTCAAGGTGGTCAGTGGAAACACATTTATGTAGATATGGGACGCATAGCAAAAGACGAAATAGATATAAGTTTTATGCGTTGGCTCTACACGGCAGTAACTCGTGCCACAGAAAAACTGTATTTAATACAGTTCTCCGATGATTATTTTAAATAAAATTATTACCTTTGTAAATAAACGTTATTTAAGGTTATGAAGATAAAAACACTTATATTTTTAGCATTAGCAATATTTGGTTTCGTTTCTTGTGTAGATAACAAATACAATTTCAATAATTTGGATACTACAGTGGAGCTTGAAACAGAATTGGTGGGTCCACTTGCATATTCAAAACTCAACATTGTGGATGTACTTAGCATAGATTCGTTGGGTGAGTTTGAGATAAATATAAACGGAGATACTCTGATTATTGTTAAACAAGATAGTCAATATCTTGGCAACGACCTTATAGACCAACTTCAAGTGCTTCCATCTACAACATTTAGCTTAAATGTTCCTGTAGGTCTGTTGAGTTTAATCCAGCCAACCGAAGCAGAAATAGACTACGATTTAAAGTTGAAATTCCCAAATATCAATACAAACGAAAACGAACGTTTGGATAGTATATTAATGGGCGAGTCTATGATTGATATAAGAATAAACTTCCCAAAGAAAATGAAGGAAGGCTCATATTTAAAACTTACGTTTAAAGAAGATGAACTTCTTCTTAACCCAGAAATATACCCAGAGAATGCAATAGAAATAGACCTTACCAATATAGATGAGGAACATCCACTAATCGAAACACATATCAATCTGTATGGTGCTATGCTAAGATTGGCAGGTAAAGATAATATTCATATAAACTTTAAAGGATACGTTAGCACCGATAAAGATATGGATATTTCAAATGTGTTTGAAATTGCCTTAGATTGCTCTCATATGAAACCACACGTTACCTTTATCAATATTGGTAATGCTCGCGATATAGTAGAAAATGAAAAAGAAATAGAATTCGACTATGCACAAGATGTGTATCTATCAGGACTAAACCTTCCTTTCTACGACCCAGAAATCTTTATGACTTGCCACAACAATATTGGTGTGCCTGCAAGATATTTTATAGACTATGTAGAAGGTATTTCATCAAGCACAGGCGAAGTGGTAAGAGCCGATTTCAACGGTGAAGATGGTATGTCGATTGTGTTAAATACACCTTTATACGAGGAAATTCAAGGACTATCTCACCAAGAACTTCTAAACTACGACGTATCGAAACTAACAAAATATACAGAACTTACTCTTAATAGAGAAAATGGTCACACCGACCGTTTGTTCAAAATTAAGGTGGACAAACTAAGATACAAATATCGTATTCGTTCAGAAGAAACCGACAGAAGTAAAGTACACTTCTTCTTCTATGATAGCGATATCAAAACAAAAGAGATTACAAAATTGCCATTATGGTTTGAAGGCGACGAGGAAAATCCAGAAAAGAACTTTAGACTAACAAGACAAGATACTGTAGCTCTATCTTTAGGTTCTTTGACTGCGTTGGAAAAAGCTAAAATCTCAGAAGAAAGCAAGGCGATATTAAAATTCTATTATAAAAACCACTTGCCACTTGGAGTAGATGCTAAACTTAAATTTTTAGATAGCCAAGACAAAGAAATAATACTTTCATCTGCAAAAGAATTTAAGATTAAAGCAGGAGAGGTGGATGCACTTGGCAATGTGATAAAAGAAACAGAACCAGAAGAAATGCTTATGTTGGTTCTTCCTTACAAAGACTTAGAAAAGTTATTGTCTGAACAAGTAAGAGTTGTTTTTGAATATAAATTAGAAAACGAAGAACACAAAAATGTATTCTTGAAGTCAACAGACTGGTTAGACCTTAAGATTATGTTCCATATTACAGGCTCTGCAATTTTAGATGCAGGAGAACTAATGGGCGGAAGTGAAGTAGAAACTATAGAATAAACCCAATTAATATTTAGAATATGAAAAAAATAATAGCAATATATACAGTTTTATTATTGGGTTTAACCACAGCATTGGCTACTCCCAATACTATGTACTTTATGGAATATCTTCCATATCAGCAAACAATGAACCCTGCACTACAACCAAGATGTACCGCGTTTGTAGAACTTCCTGCAGTGTCAACAGTATCTGCATACGCAAATACAGGTGGCATCTCGTTAAATGACTTGTTTTATGTGAAGGATAATAAATTTGTTACCTTTCTTCATCCAGAGTATGGAAATAAAGATGAACTTTATTCAAAACTAATGAAGTCTTTTGGTGCCGATGTAGAAACAGACATTAGTCTTTTAGGCTTTGGTTTTAGAATAAAAGAAAAAGGCTATTTTACCTTCAACACATCGTTAAGAGTAGATGCTACAGTAGGTTTGCCAAAAGATATAGTTGTCCTAGGATTATATGGCACACCAGATACTTTAACTGTAAATACCTACGATCTAACTACTCGTGCAAAGCTAAACGCATACGCAGACTTTAATGTAGGATATTCTCACAGAATAAACGATGAATGGACAATTGGTGCAAAACTTCATATACTTTTAGGTTTGCTAAATGTAAATGCAAAACTCCAAGATGCCACTTTAAATATGTCTCATGAAGAGTGGAATATTTCTGGAACTCTTGATGCAAAAATCTCTCAACCATTGTTAGACTTTACCACAGACGAAGATGGTAAGTTGAATGGTTTCTCATTTAAAGAAAGTTTAGATGACATATTCTCAGCCTACAAGCCAAGTATAGGTGCCGCTTTAGACTTAGGAGCCGTATATCAACCAGTGCCAGAGGTAAAAATCTCTTTCTCTGTAAAAGATTTAGGCTTTATGGTCTGGGAAACAGGCACTACAGAGCTAACAGGAGCAGTAGATTATTCATTCAAAGGTGTAGAAATTGGTACTTCTGCCTCTGAGGATAAGCCAGAGGTAGATGTGGAAACAGACGTGTTGTCGAGTGTAAATCTATATGCCAACAACGAGTTGGGTCGCTATACCTCAATGATGAATGGTAAAATTTATGCAGGTATAGAATATAATTTCCTAGACAATATGATGAGTATAGGACTTGTTTCTAAAACCTCATATAACTACAACCACTGGGACGAAGAAATTACTGTAGGCTACAACCTGCGTCCTTGCTCATGGTTTGGTCTATCGGCTAGCTATTCATTAATCTCTGGCAGAAGTAGCACATTTGGTTTAGGAGTAAACTTAAGAATACCACCATTTAGTTTCTATGCTGTGTCAGATTACACACCAGTACACTACTCAGCAGTAGGTATCCCTTATAAAACATCGGCAGTAAACGTACAAGCAGGTTTAGTATTAACCTTTGGTTGCAAAAAGAAAAAGATTAAATACGAACCAGTAGTAGTTGAAGATACTCTTCCAGAGCCAGCGCCAGTATCTGCCGAAGTATCAGAACAATAAAAATAAGAAACATTAAAATATAAAAAAATATGGGAACAATTTTAATATGTGGTTTTGTTTCTGCAATAGCAATCGCAGCATTTATTTATTATAGATTTTTAGATAAATAATTTTAAAACGTAAAAAGGGAAACTGCCTAATATAAACCAAAAGCGATGCTCAGGAAGAAAATGAGCAGCGCTTTTTTTATATTATACAAAGAGAAATTTTACTCGTACATTGCGTTTATCTCTTTTGCAAACAATTCGTTCACTACCTTACGTTTTATTTTCAAGGTGTTTGTTAAGTGACCTTGGTCCATTGTAAACGCATTTGGAAGTAGGGTGAAGCGTTTGATTTGTTCGTAACGAGCAAGCCCTTCGTTCTTTTCTAGAATAATGCCATCGTAAAGAGCCACCACTTCTGGAAGAGCAATAAGTTCTTCTTTAGAGGAGAATTTTAGTCCTTTACTTTCTGCATATTTACTCAAGTTGTCGAAGTTTGGCACAATAAGCATAGAAACATATTTTCTTTCGTTGCCAATAGCCACGCATTGGTCGATATAGCTAGAGTCTGAGAATAAACCTTCTAGGTGTTGAGGCGCTATATATTTACCACCAGCTGTTTTAAACAAGTCTTTGATACGGTCTGTGATATAAAGGTTGTTTTGCATATCTATGTAACCAGCATCACCAGTTTTGAAGAATCCGTCTTCTGTATAAGATTCTGCATTAGCATCAGGACGTTTGTAATAACCTGAAGTAATAGTTTTACCTTTAAGAAGGATTTCGCCCTCGCTAGAAATTTTTACTTGTAGGTCTGGCATAATTTGACCGATTGAACCAATAATGTAACCTCTATTGTTTAGTGGAAAACAACATACAGTTGCACAAGATTCTGTTAGACCATAACCATAAACAATGTTGATGCCAATAGCATGCATAAATTCTAGAATTTCATCAGCAAGTCTTGCACCAGCCACAGGGAAGAAGTTACCATTGTCTAAGCCAGCAGCTTTCTTAACCTTGTTAAACAATGGTTTAGCAATAAATTTATATGCAAGACCAATGTTTAGTGGAGAGTGTTTACCATTGCGATAGTAATCTAGATTTCTGCGTCTGCCCACTTTTATAGCCCATTTGAAGATAGATTTAAGAAGTTTAGGGCTGCCATTAATTTTGTCGTTTACAGCAGCGTAAACTTTTTCCCAATAACGAGGCACTGCACACATAAGTGAAGGACGTACCTCTGGCATAATCTTAGCAATCTCTGCAGGACGTTTGTTTACATAAATCTTAATGCCTTTTTGTAAGCAGAACATGTCCCATGCACGTTCAAACACGTGAGTGATAGGAAGGAATGCCATTGAAGTGTCTTTGTCTGTGGCAGTAGTTAGGCGAATGTTGTGAATACGCATAGCCTCTGCATAGTTGTAGTGACGAAGTTCCACACCTTTAGGATTTCCAGTAGTACCAGAAGTGTAAAGAATGTTTACCAAGTCGTCGTTGGTAGCAAGAGCTTTGCGAGCAGCAATCTCCTCTGTACGAGGATTTTTTAAGCCTTCTGCCAATAAATCGCTATAACGAATAGCTCTTTTCTCTCCTTTTAGGTCGATGCTAGGGTCGATAGCCACAATAGTGCGAAGAAATTTAGATTTCTTCAAAACCTCTAAAGCCACATCGTATTGATATTGCTCGCCAGCATAAATAACACCTATTTCAGAGTCATTTACAATGAATTCCACTTGTGCAGCGGTAGATGTTGCATAAAGTGGCACTGTGATTGCATGTGCAGAGTAGTTGGCGTAGTCTGCCATTATAATTTCGCACATGTTTTGTGAGAAGATACCCACACGGTCATTAGATTTTACACCTAATCCGATAATACCCGCAGCCAATCCCTCTACAGTTTTGTCCATCTCTCTCCACGAAATCCCCTCCCACAAACCTGTCTCATCATTCCTGCCATAAATAGCTGCACGATCACCATACTTTTCAGCTTGTTGGTGAATCAAGGTTGATAATACAAATTCTTTTTCCATTTTTTAATTGTTAATATTAGTATTGTTAGGATCTTTTACCAATGAAATGTCTGGTTTTATACTGCTAAGCTCTCTTCTAAAACTCTTTTGTTTAATCTTGACCAATGCGTCTTTGCATGCCAACTGTTGAGCTTCTTTTTTAGTATAACCAGTGCCAGTCCCCACTAATATACCTTCTACTTTAAGTTTTGTAGTAAACCTAGATGAGTTAGTTGATTTTTCGTAAATTGGAGGTTCGAAAATAAATTCGTAATCAACTTTTCTGTGTTGAGTCCACTCTATAAACTTAGATTTGAAGTTGATTTCTTGTTTAGCCAACTTCTCTATGTCTATATGCTTTTCTTTAATAAGTTTGAGTATAAATTTTTTGCTTTTTGCGTATCCTCTATCCATAAAAATAGCGCCCATAAGTGCTTCAAAGGCATTGCCATTTATATGTGCTTTAAATTGTGGGGTGTGCTCGTTAGAAGATACAAGTTTGTTTAGACCTATCTTTACTGCTAGGTCGTCTAATGTGGCGCGTTGAACTATCTTTGAACGTAGATTTGTTAGTTCGCCTTCGCGTTTGTTTGAGTAGTTCTGATATAGAATTTCAGAAATGACGGTGCTTAGAACAGAGTCTCCTAAAAATTCTAGTCTTTCATTGTTCTGCAGTCTGCTTCTCGACTCATTACTCACAGAAGAGTGGGTAAGAGCTAATTGGTAATAGTCCCATTTTCTGGGACTAAAACCAAGTATATTTTTTAGTTTGGAATAATTTTTTCTATCCTTAGCAGGAAGTGTTATTCTTTGTATAAGAGTCAGTATCACAAATGTTATTTGTATTTTTTGACTATTATACTTGCATTGTGTCCGCCGAAGCCAAATGTGTTAGAAAGGGCTGCGTTCACTACGCGTTTTTGTGCTTTATTGAAGGTAAAATTCAGATTGTAATCTATATTTTCATCTTCCTCACCAGTGAAATTGATAGTAGGAGGAACAATGTCATTTTTTACTGCCAATATGCTCGCTATAGTTTCTACAGCACCTGTTGCACCAAGCAAGTGTCCAGTCATTGATTTAGTAGAACTGATATTTAGCTTATACGCGTGCTCACCAAATACCTCTTTAATAGCTTTTGTTTCAGCTATATCTCCTTGAGGTGTAGATGTGCCGTGTACATTGATATAGTCTATATCCTCTGGCTTCATATTAGCATCTTCAAGTGCATTTTTCATTACTGTGATAGCACCAAGACCTTCTGGATGTGGAGCAGTGATGTGATATGCATCGGCAGATGCGCCTACACCTGCTATTTCAGCATAAATTTTAGCGCCACGAGCCAATGCGTGTTCAAGTTCTTCAAGTACTAAACATCCAGCACCTTCACCCATTACGAAACCATCACGAGATTGGCAGAATGGACGAGAAGCAGTCTCTGGACTATCATTTCTTGTGGAAATAGCGCGCATTGAATTGAAACTACCAACACCAACTTTAGTGATAGGAGCTTCAGCACCACCAGTAATCATAATATTAGCTCGACCTAGTTTAATTTGGTCGAATGCAGAGGAGATAGCGCTTGTACTAGTAGCACAAGCAGAAACGCATGCATAATTGGGACCTCTAAATCCAAATTCCATAGAGATATGACCGCTAGAGCTGTCAACAATCATTTTAGGAATAAGGAAAGGACTGAATCTAGGGGTTCCATCGCCTTTATCGAACTCTTCCAATTCTTTTTCGAATGTTCCAAGTCCACCAATACCCACACCCATGATAACTCCGATTTTGTTCAAATCTTCCGCCTCGGTATCTATGTTAGCGTCAGCCACAGCTTGGCGAGCGGCTACCATAGCATATAAAGATACAATATCATGTAATCTTATTTCTTTCCTATCGAAATGATCTTGGGGATTAAAATTCTTTACCTCGCAGGCAAATTGCGTTTTGTGCTTTGATGTATCAAAATGTGTAATAGGTCCTGCTCCGCTGACTCCATTAACTAATGATTCCCAAAAAGTTGGGACATCGTTACCTATTGGGGTAAGCGCACCAAGACCTGTTACAACAACTCTTCTTTCTCTCATGTATGAGAATTATTTAACGTTTTTTTCGATGAATGCGATTGCGTCACCAACGGTAGAGATGTTTTCTGCTTCTTCTTCTGGAATTGAGATACCGAATTCTTTTTCGAATTCCATGATCATTTCTACAGTGTCAAGAGAATCTGCACCTAGATCATTAGAGAAGCTAGCTTCATTAACTACTTGGCTTTCTTCAACGCCTAATTTTTCAACGATAATTGCTTTTACTTTATCTGCAACTGCTGACATAACAATTAAATTTTAGTTAATAATTTGAGTTCTTTTAAACGATGCAAATATCATT
>CALDPN010000102.1 GCA_937911235.1 uncultured Bacteroidales bacterium | reverse complement strand
GCAGCGACTGCTGCAACCGATAAGCCTAAGCTCCAATCAACTTCATGCAGAGCTACGGCCCCTGTACCAATAAATGCGAGTAATGCCTGGCAGAATGTTCTCAGTGCTCTAATACCAGCTGCTTTAATCCATTTCTTAGTCTTATCGCTCATACTCTTTCCCTCCCCGTCAATACATCTGTTTTTACTATAATTCGATATACATATATATAAAATGACGTCAGCTGACGTCAGTGTGCTAAAAATCCAATTTAGAATAATAAAAAAGTCTCTAAACATAAGGGCTTAGAGGCTTTTGTGTCTTATCTATGAATATTCATAAAAAAGAGCCTGAGGGATAAGTTTCAGGCTCTAGGAGAAGATATTAAGTACCTAAAGGGCATTTAGTGGTAAATATCTTACATTTTTTATATCAAATAAATGATGAGGAATATTTTCTTTTTCTTCAGCAGTAACTTTAGCTGTTGCGATATCCATTCCTTTATATACCTGCGTACTATCTGCATTTATAACTTCCCCGTTTAATTTTTTAGCAAGTTCCACACTCATTTTTGTTTTTCCAACCGTAAAAGGCGACGTAAAAAGTTTTGCGGCAAGAGTCCCCGAATTGTCGCAAAAGATTGACGAACTGTCCCGATGCGGTGATATCCGAGGTATCGCCCCTGAGAAGCATTTCGTAGGTGTTCTTCGCAATTTTTCTTACTTCCCGGAAACCTTTTGAAAGATTGTTTGTTTCTCTACAAGCTTTTCTTCTTTTAAGAAAGAATTATAAATGGTTGCATCTTTGTAATAAAGAGAAATACTACCTGTTACATCAAAGTTGCCAACAAATACACCAGCATTCTCAAGAGAACCTACTTGCTGTTGTTCTTCAATATTGTTTCCAATTGAGAAAGACAAACTTTGAATAGCTGCAGGAGCTTTTGCACCATCTACTGTAACAGTTCCAATATCAGAAATGGAGTTGTAAATCTTTGTTTCAAAAGCTTTCTTTGTCTTTTGGTCTTTAGAACGAGACTCAGCAGAGAAGTTTTCAGCTTTACCCATAAAGCTAATGGTACCGCTTAAAACAGAGCCAGTTGAAATATCTAAGCTTAATTCATTAACCATCATACCTGCATATTGATAATATTCACCAGGTACCTGATTTTTCTCAATCGTATAAGAATGGTTAACGATACCATTACGAAGACGAGAGCCACCTAAAGTAACAACACCCTCTGGGTTTTCAGCAGCAACTTCATCTTCAACAATAATTTTATTGGTCGCAACAGAAACAACTTTGAAGTCTTTATTGTTGTTGGTTGTTCCTAATACACGAATATATTGATGAGGAACAATATCTAATTCAGTGAAATCAAAAGCAGTTGAATTAATAGATTTGTCTTCAGAAGCAAAGAAAATATCTCCTGCAGTAGCAGCTACCTTAATGGTTGAGAAATATACAGAAGCTCCAGCTTCCTCTTCAACCAAATCTTCAGCAACAGTGATAATTCCTTCTTCTACAGCGACAATAGTATATTCACCATCATTAGATACAGAGCCTTGAATAAATATACGGTCGCCAACTTGTAAATAAGCTGTTTTTAATGTCTCAGAGGTTATCGTTTTATCTGCACCAAAAGCAACATCAGATACATTAACGTCATAAATGTTTTTCCAGCAGTCAAACATAGCACCTTCAAAGAAGTCTTCAAAGTTGCGGTAAGATGGTTCAATTCCGATATCGCCGCCTACATGCAAAGCTGTACGAATAGGAGTTCCACCCATACGGTCATTACGAATTTCGCTGTCATTAGTTGTGTCCTCTGTCATGGCAAGAGATTCAGATGTAACACGCATCTCTCTAAAATGAGTTTCAGGAACAACAGCATATTCTTTCTCAGGTGCATAACTTAAAATGAGGTCGTTGGCACTTGCACCTGCACCAATATTGCCTACCCCTTTACAAATACTCATGATTAACTAATCCTCTCTATTGTTGACTATTGAACATCATTACATTGAAAATACTCAATCCGATATGGTATAGACACAGTAATGACAAAATATTCATCTACGAAACCAAGTTTACCATAATCAGCATCTTGGAACATAATCTTTAGACGGCTATCACTATCAGTAAATACTTGTTCTTCAAGTATTTCTGTAATGTAATCAGCTATTTCATATCCTCTGTCTGAAGTTTGAAAAGCTCCAGCAGCTTTAGGGATATTAATAGTGCAAAACACCGTACCGCCATGACGTTTTGCTTTTGAACTTGAGCCAAGGTCAATTCTTTGTGTAGCAGTTGAATTCACTACAAAAAGAACATATTCTTTTCCTTGTGCATTGTAGCTTACATTTTCTAAAATTAATTGAAGATTGGGATGTTTTTTCTTAAACTCAGAAACAAATTGCTTGGTTATTGTTTGTTTGGCTAATAGCGTAACACTCATTATTCTTCATCCTCAAAATTTGTTGTGGTTGTACTAGTTGCCTCTAGTTCAACATCTTTTACATCTTCTAAGTTCATCCTAATCCCATCAACAACTTGTTCAAAGAATCCTGGGTTCCACTTTGTGTTTATATAAATCATGTGTGGAACATTGTTCGTGATTTGAAACACATTATGTTGATGAGCCACATCCCCTAATGCTTTTGCAGAAGCTAAATGCTCCTCTTGTAAAGCCACATAACGGTCATCTTGCATTCCTTGCCTAGAAACTCGTGAGGCGTCTTTATGTTTTTCTGGACAATAATCCACTTCAGAATCCCCAACACTCATCACCCAGCCTGAAGCTGCCATACCCGTGTCTTTGTTTGTTCTGTTTTGTAGGCTTTTGAAACCAGAAAGCATTGCTTTATAAACAGTCCTCCTAAGAGTGCTCATAAGTTTTTTTTCTAGTTTCTGTCCATAAGGAGTCATCGTTTTCTCACAATCATCTTATGCAATTGATTTGTACCAACACTTTCATCATATACGAGTACAATAATGTATTCATTGCCCTTAAAGCGTAAAACATCTGTTCCTTGTAACGGTTCAATGCCCAATTCAAACACATATACAACTTTATCTGTAGGGCGAACAATGTCAGTAAGCTCTTTAGTGTCAGATACTCCTGTTTCTAAAACACCACATTTATACTTCTTAGTGGTTTCAGGACTATATGTTCCATCTGGCAAAAGGACAGGGTTAAGAGTACGAATAATCTCGCCAGAGCACATTAAATCTCCGGCTATCTTCTTGCCATTAGATATCATTTGTTTTACTTTTGCTTTAGAAAACGCCATAATTACACCCTATAAACAAAAGTTCCACTCATTAAAAATTCATTCAACATATTGTTAACACGTGAAGTATATGTCTCATAACCCGAAGCACCCGAGAAATATTGCTTTTGCTCCATCAATGGACCAACAGAGTTAGTAAAACTCTTCAATCCCCTATCTTCAATTCCAGAATAAAAAGTATTGTCTTTTTCTAAATTTTTTATTGTGTCTTCTATGTTTTCCAAATCTATGTTTTGGGTTTTTGCTAAAA
>CALDPN010000101.1 GCA_937911235.1 uncultured Bacteroidales bacterium | reverse complement strand
GGAGAGTAGAGCGGTGTTGAGAGTGTATGATTTGAATACTTTTTATTCTTGCCCTTTGTCATATTTTGAAAAGCTCGATTGGAAAAAGGAACTTCGTGATTGGGTTGTGGCTATACTTATCGCAGTTGTTGCTGCACTTGTGTTCATCCCCCTTTTACTCCTTAAGAAAAAAGGTATAGACAAAGCTACAGGTCGTGTACTTATAGAAGTTTCACCAGATTTCTATCGTCCAACAGACGTAGTAAACCTATGGGGCGACCCTTCAAAAGCAAAACGCGAACTAGGTTGGGACCCTACCAAACGCACCTCTTTCAGCCAGCTTGTTGAACTTATGGTAAAACACGACATGGAAAAAGTTGCAGTAGAGAGAGCATCAGAGCACGTAAGAACAAACTTAGCTGAATATCTAGAAAAAGGTATTGTAAAATAATGGAACTAACATCAAAAATATACGTTGCAGGTCACCGTGGTATGGTAGGTAGTGCTATAGTGCGTGAACTTACACGCCAAGGCTATACCAATATCATAACACGTACACACGCTGAACTTGATTTAATCAATCAACAAGCAGTGAATGAGTTCTTTGCGACAGAAAAACCAGAATACGTATTCCTTGCAGCTGCTAAAGTAGGTGGCATTATTGCAAACTCACAAGGTTTAGCAGACTTTATGTATCACAACATGATGCTAGAGATGAACGTGATTCATGCAGCATGGAAAAATGGTTGTAAAAAACTAGAATTCCTTGGTTCATCTTGCATCTATCCACGCCTTGCTCCACAACCTATGCCTGAGAGTTGCTTGTTAACATCTTCATTAGAACCAACAAATGAAGCTTACGCACTAGCAAAAATCTCTGGACTAAAATATTGTGAGTACCTAAATCGTCAGTACGGCACAGACTTTATCAGCCTAATGCCAACAAACCTTTATGGTCCTAATGACAATTACCACCCAGAGCACTCTCACGTGCTTCCTGCACTTATTCGTCGTTTCCACGAAGCAAAAGAAGCAGGATTAGAAACAGTTACTTGCTGGGGTGATGGCAGTCCACTACGTGAGTTCCTTTATGTGGATGACTTGGCAAACCTATGCGTATTCTTAATGAACAACTATAGTGGCAACGAAACCGTAAACGCAGGCACAGGTAAAGAAATAAGCATCAAAGATTTGACTACATTAGTGGCAGAAACTGTAGGATACGAAGGCAAAATAAAGTGGGATACCACCCGTCCAAATGGCACACCACGCAAACTACTAGATGTAAGCAAAGCCACCGCCCTAGGCTGGACCTATAAAACAGAACTTCGTGATGGTATTCGCATGGCATACGAAGACTTCCTAACAAACCCAATGCGAGCAGAAAGATAAAAACGAACTTATAGCAAAATAATGACCGACCCTACAGATTCATCAATTTGAATACTCGTAGGGTCGGTTTTTTGTATCCTCATTTATCTTTTTTGTATCAGATTTGTAACGTTTTAGTATTTAATCTCTTAAAAAATCTGCAGAACTAACATGATATAGTTAAAATAATATATTATTGATTTTATTTCATTTTTGTTAATATCTTGGTGTTTTATTTTGTTTTATATTCGCTGATACAAAACAATTAAAAGATATTAGTTATGAAAAAGAATATAAATTTTAGAATGAATGGAGGGACTGAGTTATGGAAAAGATTAGACCTCTATTTATAGCAATGACTCCAGTACGTAACGAGGCATGGGTGTTACACGCATTTTTAAAAACTACTTCTACTTGGGCAGATTTTATAATTATTGCCGACCAAATGTCTACAGATGGTAGCAGAGATATTTATAAGCAATATGAAAAAGTAATTGTAATAGACAACAACAATCAAGACTTCAATGAAGCAGAGCGTCAGTCGATGCTTGTGACAAAGGCCCGCGAAATAGCAAATCATAGAGATTGTATTTTATTTGGATTAGATGCAGATGAAATTTTCTCAGCAAACTACATCAACACAAATGATTGGAAATCAATATTAAATTCAAATCCAGGTGCAGTGTTTTGGTTTAAATGGGCAGAACTTTCACCAAATAAGAAAAATTTTGGCGACTCGGTGTATTATCCGTGGATGTTTCACGACGATGGCAAAGAACCTCACTCAAACTATGTGCGCAATATGCACTCAATGCGCATACCATATCCAATACAGAACCAACAATTACATTATGTAAACGATTTTAGGATTCTTCACCTTGCGTATCTAAATATGAGTAGAGTGGCAAGCAAGTGTAGATTTTACACTTATGTAGATTATCAGATCAACCATCGCTCTGTGATAAGTTTGTCTCGTAATTATAGATATCAGAAAAAACTCGAAGAATATCCTATAGACGAAAAATACCTTAATTATGGCAAACGGATAAATGTCTTAAATGAGGTGGATACTACTTCAAAGAAATTTTGGTTTGATGAATATATCCTTGAGAGAAATTCTTCAGATTTAAAGAAAATTGCCAAACTAGATATTTGGGACAATGATTTTATTGAAACTTACAACCTCAAAGATCCAAGAAATATATGGATAAAACTTCTGCACCAATACCTTAGAAAAACTCAAAAGTACAAATCAACTATTCTTGTGAGAGCAATTGATAAGGTACTGAAAATAATGGTGTGAGAGGGGACAGATGGAGTGTGAAATGTGAAATGTGAAATGGTGTAAATTATACATCTAATTTCATAAAATAAACCGACCCTATGAAATTCAAAACGATGAATCTGTAGGGTCGGTTGTTGTTGGTAATTATTATCATTTAATTACTACCTCATTTTTATAAATATCTTCAAAAATTAAATATCCAACTCGGAGACCAAAATGACCTGGATCGGAAAAATTGTTATAATCATTTGTAATATCATTACATTCTGAATAATTATGCACCTTGTCCTTCCCAAAAATATTCTCAATAATTGCTAAGTCTTCTTGATTTATTTTTGGATTTGAACTACAAATTGCTGGAGATATTACAATATGATAATTTGTTTTGTGTTTGGATAGAATCTCTTTAATATCTTCTAATATGCTTTGGAATTCATTATTAATTAATTGATTACTTACTTTTTGAGGTTTATTTTTATTTTTCTCGTGATTATATAAGAATGTTTTCTTCGTTTTTTCGCTACATGATTTTAGACTATCTTGTTTTGGAAGGTAATCATAATTATCTTTATTTTTTGCTTCCCAATCATTAGTAATTAGGTCTGCAGAATATGGGATTTGGGTGTTGTTTATTTTCTTTTTAATACTTGATATCCATAATGATGGTTTTTGACAGAAATTATAAAATTGTGTCATTGAATATCGAAAATGACTTGTATTTGTAAAACAATAATGTTTTAATGTAAGAACTTCTGTAGGTAATTGTTCTTTTGCAAAAGTAGATGGAATGTCAAACAATAATATTGCATTGTCGATATTTGTATTGTTCTTATCTAAGAAGTCTAATTTAAGATATATTCCAGTAAGAGTCTCTGACCATGCTTGAAATAAATATGGTGAAGCCGTAGAGTCAAGGTGCATTTCCCATGTATATGTATTAAAACCACCAGCACGTGAACTACCAAAGATAAATGAGTTATATTCAATAGAATCTTTATTTTTTATAAATAATTCAGTTGACATATATTCTCTATTAGTCGCGTCAACATCATTGATGTCAAATGGTTTTAAAATCTTAAATGGGTCAGTCCAATAATAGATAGATAGTAGTAGTAGTATTGGAATAACAAAAAAGCACGATATTGTAAGAATAAATTTTTTCATTAGAATTGGAAATAGATAAATGATTGACTGTTTGCTCCAAACTCAAGTGTGATAAGTATTAGAATATAGTAGATAATATATCTTAATATTATGTTGAAGTTAGAAATCTCAAATGGGTGATTCTTTAGTCTAAAACACCATTCTGCGAGTAATAATATACATATAGATGCAAATGTTCTTATAGTTCCAGATGGAATATATGGCAAACTCACCAAACTACTATTAAACATTCCTCCCAAATACTCAAATGCTTGTGTTATGGTTTCTGCACGGAAGAATACCCAACCGATTACTACAAGTAGGAAAGTAAGTAGCATTTGAAAGATTTCGCGAATATTTGGTAGTATTCTGCCGGTTGCAACTGTGTCAGTGAAGCGTTTGTTTTTGCCTAAAAGAATTAGTGGAATGAAGAGTAGGGCGTGATAAGCACCCCATGCTACGAATGTCCAATTTGCCCCATGCCAAAGTCCACTTGTAAGGAAAATCGCAAAGGTATTGCGTATTACTTTTGCTTTCTTGGTTAGTTCTGGATATTTGCTATCTGGTGAAACATATGGTCTAGAACCACCCAATGGAATGTATAAATAATCTACAAACCAAGTGTTTAGTGATATGTGCCAACGGCGCCAAAACTCTGCAATATCACGTGAGAAATAAGGAACATTGAAGTTGCGAAGCAGTTTTATTCCGAATAGTTTGGCGATACCAATGGCAATGTCTGAATAACCAGAGAAATCACCATAAATTTGGAATGCAAAGAATATAGCACCAAGAAGTAGTGTGCTACCACTTTGGTTGGTATAGTCTGCAAAAACTTCGTTTACATAAATAGCACAGTTGTCTGCTACAACAATTTTTTTTAACAAACCCCATAGGATTTGACGCATACCATCAACTGCTGTGTCGTAGTCAAACTTACGAGAAGTGTAGAATTGTGGGAGTAGGTTAGTAGCACGTTCAATAGGTCCTGCCACAAGTTGTGGGAAGAAACTCACGAATGCGAAAAATGCCACAATGTCTTTGGTTGGTTCTATTTTTTTGCGATAGACGTCAATGCTATAACTCAATGCTTGGAAAGTATAGAAACTAATGCCAACAGGCAGGATTATGTTTAATGTGCTAGATTGTAATGTTATCCCAAACGCTCCGAAGAGGTCAATAAAACTATCAACGAAGAAATTGTAATATTTGAAGAATCCTAATATTGCTAAATTTAGGATTATATTGCTGATTAGTAGTGTTTTAGCAGAAAACCAGGTGGGGGGGGGTAGAACGTTCTCTTACCTTTTCTATAAGCACACCACTAAGCCAACTGCAGAATGAAGTAAGAGCAATAAGGAATAAGAAACGATAGTCCCACCATCCATAAAAGATGTATGAAACTACTACAATAAACAGGTTTTGTAGTTTGAGATTCTTTTGCAATACAAACCAATAGATAATAAACACTATCGGCAAAAATATAGCAAATTCGAGTGAGTTGAATAACATTTTATTGTAATTTGTTGTGTTTGGTTTAAAGGTTTTGCAAAGATAGGGAAAAAAAAGAGAAATTTATAAATTTTCATATTGTTAATAAGTTTAATGCTAAAAACGTTTGAAATTCAAGCATTATTTATATATTTGTGCGTTTGATATTAAAGATTTGTAAGAAATATAACTAACAGCAGTGGCATCTATAAAACAACAAGCATTAAGTGGTATTAAGTGGAATAGCGTAGCCAAAATTACTACAGATTTACTTAGTGTGGTGCAATTGATGATTGTAGCACGCTATATAGACAAGGCGGATTTTGGTACTATGTCTATTATACATGTTGTTATAGGTATGGTCGGTTTATTTACTGATTTAGGTATGTATGCAGCTATGATGCATAAACAGAATATAACCAACAATCAGTATAATAGTATTTATTGGTTTAACTGGATATTGAATGTGTCAATATTTGTGTTAGTTTGCTTAGCAGCTTATCCAATAGCTTTGTTTTATAATGATTTAAATCTTACGCATCTTATATGTTTAGCTGCATTAGGAATTTTATTAGCACCTTTTGGAAAAATATTCCATACCATTAAACAAAAAAATTTAGAGTTTTCATTTATATCAAAAGTTGGAATAATTGGTAATATTATTCTATTTTTAACTACTATTTTATTTTGTGTTTTAGGTTCAGGGATATATTCTTTAATATTTCCGACATTAATTAGAGGATTATTCGTAGCGATAGTACTGTCTATAGCTGGAAGAAAACAATTTAAAGTGCAATTACATTTTAATATGGCAGAGATCAAAGATTTTTTTAAAATTGGAATCTACGATACTGGTGCACAATTAATGGACTATATATCCTATAAAATTGATGTTATTTTAGTAGGAAGATTATTTGGTTTGGAAGTTCTAGGACTCTATAATATGGGGAAAGAATTGGCAATGAAGGTAATGAAAGTAATTAATCCAATTATAAATTCTGTTACAATTCCAATATTAGCTAAATTACAAAATGAACCAGAGAAAATAAAGATAAATTACTCAAGAATTATATCGATTATAGCATTTATAAATATACCAGTATTAATTGCACTTTCTATTTTCTCTGAAGAAGTTGTGAATATATTTTTTAGTGAAAAATATGCAAGTGCAGCTACTTTTGTGCGAATACTTGCGTTTTGGGGGATTTTTGCTTCTATAGGGGAACCTGCAGGTAATTTAGTTATAGCAAAAGGTAGAACAGATATCAAGTTTATTTGGACAATAGTACGTTTTGTATGTGCTCCAATAACAATTTATATAGCTAGTTTTTTCGAAGTGAATGCTGTTGCGTATTCACAAGTAATACTTCAATTGTTTT